>JAYSRO010000205.1:0-6237 GCA_043720995.1 Candidatus Eiseniibacteriota bacterium | reverse complement strand
GCGCGAGGGGGGCGCCGCGAGGCATCAGGTTAACATGCAAGCTTCGCATGATCTAGGCCGGGTTTGACCCGCTAAGCAGGCAAATCCCCTCAGTGGGCGCTGGCGTCCTTGAACACCCGCACCAGCGTCTTGAGCAGGATCCGGATGTCCAGCGCGAGCGACCAGTTCCTGATGTAAAACAGGTCGTATTCGACGCGCTCATCGAGTGGCGTGTCGCCGCGCAGGCCGTGCACCTGCGCCCAGCCGGTGATCCCCGCCTTCACGTGGTGGCGCAACATATAGCGCGGGATCGAGGCGCGGAACTGGTCCACGTAGACGGGCCGCTCGGGCCGCGGTCCCACGAGACTCATCTCCCCCACGAGTACGTTGACGAGTTGGGGCAGTTCATCCATCGAGGTGGGGCGCAACACCCGCCCGGCGCGCGTGCGGCGCGGGTCGCCGGGGACCGTCCAGCCAGCACCTTGGGCCTCGGCATCCGTGCGCATGGTGCGGAACTTCAGCATCTTGAAGCGCAGGCCGTTGAGACCGATCCGCTCCTGTGCGTAGAACACCGGCCCGCGCGAGTCGAGCTTGATCCACACCGCGATCGCCAGCAGCAGCGGCGACAGCACCACTAATCCCACCGCCGAGAGCACCAGGTCGAAGCAGCGTTTGAGCAAGGCGTTCCACCCCTGCCCCGGGCTCTCGGTGACGAGCACCACGGGCAGCCCGTCGAATTCCTCGACGCTGGCGTTGAGCGTGAAGGCGCGCGCGAGATCAGGGACGAGCCGCACCGCGGCGGTCGAGTCACTGAGCTGCGCGAGCGCTTCTTCCTCGGCGGCAAACTCGGCGCGCGCGAGCGCCAGGTAGACGAGATCGATGTGGTGGCGCTCGACGAGCTGCGGCAACTCGCTGACGGCACCGAGCACCGGCAGGCCGGCGACGCTCGCGGGGGTGCCCGCCGCATCGGGAGCCACGACGCCGCTGACGACCAGCCCGTAGTCGGCGTGTGATTGAACTTTGCGCACCACCGTCTCGGCCAGCGGCCCCGTGCCCACGACGAGACAGTAGCGGAGGTTGCGGCCATGGCGGCGCATCTGGCGCAAGCTCCAGCGGATCACGATGCGGCTGCCGCACAGCCCGAACAGCGCGCCGCCGGCGAACAGCAGCAGCATCGAGCGCGACAGTTCGCCACGCGCGAAGAACGAGGCGAGACCCGCGAGTGCGGTGATGATCACCACGCCCTGCGTCAACGCCATCAACTCCTCGCCCAGGCGGGCGGTGCGCGCGGAGCGGTAGAGCTGGAAGCTGCGCAGCACGATCAGCCCGACGGGCGTGATGACGGCGCAGGTCCACGCATAGAACGCGAGCGGCGGCACACCCAATGGGGCGGTCCAGCCCGGTGTGTGGAACCGCACGAAGTAGGCGCCGAACCACGCGAGCACCAGCAACAGCGCGTCGAGCGCGAAGACCGCGGTGGAGAACAGTTGTCGGTGACGAGCCAGCACGCCGTCAGCCTACCTGATCCGGGGGGCGAACTCGATGCGCGTTAAGGGTGCCCGCGCGAAGCGTGCCCGCGCGAAGCGTGCCCGCGCGGCAACGCCTATTCGGCGTCGGTCGTGAGGCTGCGGCGGCCCTTCCAGCGCAGCGCGTAGACATCCGTCGCGGTCAGCCGCATGGCGACGCCGACACACAGCGCGAAGGTGAACGTCGTGTTCGTCTCCGCCAGCGGGAAGTGCACGAGGCTGTAGATCATGCAATAGACCACCAGCGCCGCCATGCCGGTGCACCACGATTGCTCGTAGATGTCCTTCAGGCGGCGGCCGTTCAGCCCCACACGAACGAAGGCGATCAGCAGCCACATCCACAGCGCCAGCCCGATCAGGCCCTGCTTGAGCGTGACGAGCAGGTAGTTCTCGTGCGTGAACCACTGCTCGATCAGGGTAAAGCCGATCGGTTCGCGCACCACGAAGTAGTAGCCCAGGCCATGACCGAAGATCGGCTGCTCGGCGATCAGGTCCAGCACATGGAAGTACTCGACGAGCCGCACGACGTTGGACGAGGACTCGTTCGTGAACTTGGTGCCCGCGGACGAGGCGAAGCGGCTGCCGGCCAACTCGAACACCTTGCCGATGCCGAGTGTCCCGCCGAGCAAGACGATACCCAGTGCCGCGATTCCTGCGATCATCAGCAGCGCCACGAACGCGCGCTTGGCGCGTGCCTTGGCGCCCGCGCTTCTGCCGACGTAGACCAGCAGCGAGAACAGCACGCCGCCGATGAGCGCCAGCCAGAAGCCGCGCGTGAACGAGAGGAACTGTTGCGCCAGGCACGGCCCCATCGCCAGCACCCACATCGCCATCTTGGTGCGCGTCTCGGCGCGCAGCGCGAAGTTGAACAGCATCATGGCGACGACACCGGGCACCGGCGCGAAGTACACACCGACCGTGCGGGTGTGGATGATCGAGAAGACGTAGGCGCCGAGGATAAAGTGCGCGGTCGCCATCGCCGTCATCCACAGCACGGCCACGCGCTGTTCGCGCGAGCTCATGCGGCGGCTGGCGACCAACAGGCAGCTCAGCATCGCCAGGTTGGCGAGCAATTCGATGATGCCGTAGCGGGGCGAATTGCCGCTCGCCATGCCGCGGACGAAATTGATCCACGTCAGCCCGCTGAACAGCAGCAACGGTAGGGTCGCCGGCGTCTTGGGGATCACCAGGGCATCCCAGCGTCGCGCCAGCAGATAGCAATACAGCATGAATGCGAGCAACCCCGTGAGCAGCGTGAGCTGCGCGGTGAGCGTATGGCTGCCGTAGTTCACGAACGATCCGAACACCACCACGATCATGTAGGAGGTGAGGAAGTCGAGCGGGCGGGCACGCATGATCAACGCGAAGGTCAACAGGGCGAGGGCCGCGATCCAATTCGAGTACACGCCGATGGCCAACAGCGAAAGCAGGAATACCCACCAGTGGACCGGGGGCAGGCCCGAAGGCAGACGCAGCGAAGCGGGCCCCGAGGCACTCATGGCCGTGCCTCCCCAAGCGGTCCGCCCGCGACGCCACGGCGCGGCCGCAACCGCGCGATCAGCGCCGCGATGTCACCGGTGGGCCACAGCAGGGCGCCGCATACCAGCACGAACGCCCCGCCCTGCAACAACACGATGCGCAACGCCGCAACGCGGGTCGGCGGGGTGGCGAACGTCCACGCCATCGACAGCCCCCACGCGGCAAGCGCGGGCAGGGCGAAGCGCGGCAGCATGAGTTTGCCGAGCCAGCTCCACGTCGGCACGTGCAGCCAGTGGTGGAGCTTGAGGATCAGCCAGGCGCCCGCTACTCCATACGAGATCCCCATCGCAACCGCCGAGCCGCGCGGGCCATACTTCGGGATCAACCACAGGCTCAGCAGCACATTGAGCGCGAGCGCGATGGCGAAGTTCCAGGTCTCGAGCAGCGGCTTGCCGCCGCCGCGCGCCACCGCGGTCGCGGGGCCGGCCACGGTCGCCACGGCGAAGGCGATCGCCAGCAGACGCGCCACGGTCACCGAGCCGGAAATCGACGCGACCTGCGAGGGGCCGAGCCACAACATCACGAGCGCCGGGGCCGTGAGCCACAGGCCGGCGAGCGCGAAGCCGCCGAGCGCGAAGATCCAGCGGCACGCCCAGTCGTATACGCCGCGAATGCGGGCGACGTCATGGTGCGCCGAGGCATGCGCCGAGGCCGGGATCACGGCACCATGCACCAGCGTCGGCAGCGACCACACCGCGTTCGCGACGCGGAAGCCCAGCGAAAACTCGGTGACCCACCGAAGCTGGCCGAGGATGCCGAGCAGGTAGTTCCACGACTGCTGCTGGCCCACCGCGCAGGCGGCCGTCCCCTGCACCGCGCCGCCAAAGTGCAGGATCTCGCGCCAGCTGACGCGTTCGCGCTGCTCGCCCTGCACGGCTTTGCGCAACGAGCGGCGCACCAGAATCGCGGCGAGCGAACCCGACAGCGCGTGCCCGCCGATGGCGGCGGCGGCGACGGAGATCAGGCCGGCGCGCAGGTAGAGCCCGGTGATGAGAATCGTGGCGTGCAGTGCAAGTCCTGAGAGGAAGCACACGTTGGCGAGATCGAGGCGCTGGAACCCGGTCAGGGCGCCATGCAGCACCTGCGTCACCGAGTAAACAAACATTGAAATCGCGAACACCATCAGGCTCTCGGACACTTCGGTCTGCAGGCCCAAGGGCACGTGGAACATGTTGATCAACAACCCGCGTCCCGCCATGCAGGCGACGCACCACAGCAAGCCGATGCCCGCGCTGAGCAGCAGCGAGCGCCGCAGCACCAGCAGCAGGTTCGCGCGGTCACCGCGCGCCGTCGCGAGGGCAACGTAGCGCGCGACACCGCTGGCCATCCCCAGGTCGAGCGAGGCGATGTTGCCCCCCAGTCCGAGGAATAGGGACCACACCGCGAATCGCTCCTGTCCGAGCTTCGACAGCACGACCGGCGTCAGCACCACCCACAGCAGCACTGAGGCGCTTCGCCCCGCCACATTGGCGACGGCATTGCGGCGCAGCGAGCCGCCGGGACTCCCGGGCGCGTCAGGCATGACCAGTGCTGGGCGCGCTCAGCGCGCCGCGGAGGCCTGGGACCGCGGCCCCTCGTCCTCCTGGAACAACGCATAGGCCACGCCGACGCCGAGGCTGAACACGAATCCAATGGCGATAATCAACAGACGGTGCGGCCTGTCCTTGCGTTCGGGCACTGCCGGGGCGTCGAGCACGTCGACTGTGACGACATCGCGGGCTTCGTCGATGCGCGCCTCTTCGTACTGCGCCGTCAGCAGGATGTAGATCTGCTCGTACTTCTTGGTGTCGCGCAGCAACCGCGCCAGTTCGAGGCCCGTCTCGGGCAAGTTGGCCATCTGCTTGTCGAGCTCGGCGATCTGGTTCTCGATCTGCTGCTGTTCCTGCGAGCCCTCGCGCGTGTAGTTGCGTACCACGCCGAGCCGCACCTGCAGCGACGTTCGCTGGGCGTAGATCCGCGCGGCGGTCTCGACTGCGGTGGACATCTCGGGCGTGATGATGGCGGCCTTGTGCTTGACCTGGTAGTCGGCCAGCTTTTGTTCGCTCCTGGCCAGCTCGAGCTTGGTCTCGTTGAGACGTGTCTCGACAAACGTGCGCGTGCGCCGCCCCTTGGTGGTGCGCACTTCGCGATTGAAGCGGTCGAGCAGCTCGACATAGGCCTCGAGCACATGCTGCGCGCGTACCGGCTGGGTGTCTTCGTACTGCATGTCGATGGTGCCGGCATCGGTCAGCTTGAACTTCACGTGGCTCTTCAGTTCCTTGATCGCGTCCTGCATGTACTTCTTCTTGTAGGCCTGCTTGAGGCCGAAGCGGTTGACGATCTCTTCGCGGATGCGGCGGCTGTCGAGTACCGCGAGGAACACATCGGCCGGCGTCGCCTGCGTCGGGATCTTGATGCCCGGCACGGCAACGCCCTTGAGCAGGCGGGCGATACCGAAGCTCGAGTCTTCTTCACCCGGCGGAAGCAGCGAGCCCGTCGCCAAGTACCACGGCGGCAACATGAAGACGGCGATGCTGGTCAAAAGGGTCGCCACGGCGACAAAAATGGTGATCGGGCGGCGGTAGGCCAGCAGGCGATTCCAGACGGTTGACAGCTCGACAGTGCGTTCCATGGTTATCGCTTGCTCAGGGTAAAGATCACGACCGCGACCTGACCGGTCACGGCTACGATGTCTCGGAAGGCGACCCACGCATCGACGTCACGGCGTTCCGGCACCCAGATGAAGTCGCCGGGCTGGACGCTCTTGAGGCTGCGCGCGGGGATGATCTGGCCGGTCAGCGAACGCGACACGCGGACCGATGTACGGGCAGAGCGCTCGGTGAAGCCGCCCGCCAGCTGAACGTAGTCTTCGAGGCTGCGCCCCGGCGCGTAATCGACAAAGCCGGGCCGCTTGACCTGGCCTTCGATACGCACGGTCGGCACGAAGCGCTCGACGCGGATGACGTCGGCGTCGGCGAGCAGCGGGTCCGTTGAGCTGCCCGCCTGCAACCGCGTCCAGTCGACACGGAAGCTGTTCTTGCGCTCGGCGAGGTTGGTCTCAAGCTTGGCGTACTCCGATTCCGTCATGTCGCCGCGCGACAACCGTGCGAGCCGGTCGATTTCCGGGTTGCGATCGTTGGTCACCCCGGACTCGCGCACCAGGTGCAGGGCCTCGCGGTTGGCCTGGGGCATGAAGCCGCCGGCCCAGCGCATC
>JAYSRO010000204.1:0-3125 GCA_043720995.1 Candidatus Eiseniibacteriota bacterium | reverse complement strand
TCTCGGGCGTGAACGGTGTAGTGTTCCTCGACGCCGAGATGGACGCGGACCACAACCGCTCGGTGGTCACCTTCGCCGGTGACCCCGATGCCGTGATCGAGGCCGCCGTGCGCGCGGCGGCGTGCGCGCGTGACCGCATCGACCTCACCCAGCACAGCGGTCAGCACCCCCGCATGGGTGCGACCGATGTGATCCCGTTTGTGCCAGTCGAGGGCGTGACGCTCGAGGACTGCGCCGAGTTGGCGCGCCGCTGTGGCCAGCGGATCGGGGAGGAGCTGGGCATCCCGGTGTTCCTCTACGAAGCCGCGGCCTCGCGGCCGGAGCGCGTGAGTCTCGCTGATGTGCGGCGCGGGCAGTTCGAGGGACTGCGCGAGGCGCTCGGCCGTGACGCCGACCGAGCCCCTGACTTCGGGCCGCCCAAGATCCACCCGACGGCCGGCGCAACTGCTGTAGGCGCAAGGCGCTTCCTCGTGGCCTTCAACGCTAACCTGAATACCCGCGATGTGCGGGTCGCCAAGGCTGTGGCCGCGAGCGTCCGCGAGCAATCGGGTGGGCTCAAGAACGTGCGCGCACTCGGCTTCTCGATCGAAGAAGGCCGCCGCGCGCAGGTCAGCATGAATCTCGTCAACACCGAGGCGACGCCGATCCATCGCGTGCTACACCTCGTGCGCGCCGAAGCGGCACGGCACGGCGCGGCAATCGCGGGCTGCGAAGTGGTGGGGCTCATCCCGCAGGCGGCGATGCTTGACGCCGCCGAACACTCGTTGCAGCTCGAGAACTTCCGCCGCGACCAGGTGCTCGAGTTGCGGCTGCGGCGCCCGCCGGTCAGCGAAGCGGTGCCGATCGCGACGTTCTTCGACTCCGTGGCGGCCGCGACCCCGACGCCGGGCGGCGGCACGGTCGCAGCATTCACCGGTGCGCTGGCCACCTGCCTCGCCACCATGGTCGCGAACCTGACGATCGGCCGCAAAAAACATGCGGCGGCCGAAGTCACGATGCAGCAGCTCAAGCGCGATTCCGGCGAGCTGCGGGGCAGGCTGCTGGCGTTGGCGCGGCGTGACAGCGAAGCGTTTGAGGCGGTCCTGCGCGCGCGCAAGCTGCCGGCCTCGACGGCAGAGGAGACGGCGGCGCGCGATGCTGCCCTGGTGAAGGCGGAACTCGAAGCGACGCGCGTCCCGGTTGAGACCGCCGAGGCCTGTCTGGCGGTGATCGAGCTTGCGACGACCGCTGTGAGGCTGGGTAACTCCAATGCTGCCAGTGACGCAGGGGTGGCTGGGTTATTAGCCGCAGCGGGAGCGGAGGGCGCATTGCTCAACGTCCAAATCAACCTGAAGTCGCTTGGGGACGGGGCCGATAAAGAGGAGGTCCACAAATGCCTGCAACGACTTGCGACAGCGGTGCCTGACGCTTCCAGGCGCTGTCGCGAGGCGGTGCAGTTGATCCTCACCGCCTGACGCACGGACGGGCCCGGCACCCATGTGCTCAGGTCCCCGGGAGAGTGCTGCATTGGAAAAGGCGATCGAGATCAAGCGCCGCGCCCAGCGAGCCATCTTGAATGGCGACCTGAACAGCGCTCTCTCCGAGTACGAGAAATTGGTCGCCATTGGCGATCCCGATCCCTATTACTGCGTCCTGCTGGCTGACCTGCTCTATAAAATGGGCAGCGCCGAGGAGGCGCAGAAGCGCTACCTCGAGGCGATCGAGGGCTACGCGAAGTCCAGCCTGTTCAAGAACGGCATCGCGGTGTGCAAGAAGCTCGCGCGATTGTCGCTCGCGCCGATCGACGTGCCGCGTTGGCTGGCGAAGCTCTATTCGCTCGACGGGCTCGGCACCGAGGCCGGACTCGCCTACCAGCAGCTGTCCGAAGTGCTGGTCAAGAGCGAGCGCATCGATGAGGCGCGCGCGGCGATTCTGCAGGCGATCCAGGTGAGCCCAGAAGCGTCCCGCCTGTACGAACGGCTCGGTGAGATCGAAGCGCTCGCGGGCAACAACCAGGCGGCCGGAGATGCGTGGTCGGATGCCGCGGAGCGGTTCGAGCGCTCGGGTCACGAGCCGGACGTCCGGCGTTGCCGCAGCCGTATCGCGCAATTGCACCTGGCCTCACCGCCGGGAGGCAGCCCATCGCGCGCCGACCTGCCCGCGCTCCCCGCGCTGGCCAAGACCGATGGACCGAAGACGCTGGCCTGGGAGGCCGCCGCTCCGGCCGCGCAGGAAGTCGCCGCGTTGTCCATTTCGCACGGGCCGCCGAGCCCGGATGGGGGTGCCGGGCCTGAGGCCGTGGCGGATGATGATGACATTGAGTCGAGTGGTCCCGGTGAGATGTCGCAAGTTGTCACCGTCGAGCGTGGGTTCGATGGCGTGGCGACCTCGCACGCGGAAAGCGAAGACGACGCCGACGACTACGACGCGACGGATGATGACGAGGCTGAAGCGGTAGTCGCAGAGGAAGCGGAGGAAGCGGAGGAAGCAGCTGCCGATGCGGCTGAGGAAACGGCCATCGAGGCGGAGGCGAGCGCCGATGCGCAGGTGGCTGCCGAGGCGGAAGCCTTCGGGGCCGCGGAAGTGCAGGCCGAATCGGAGCAGCAGGTGCGCGACGCGCTCGATTTTGTCACGACGGCGGCTATCGCTCCGCCGCCCTCACCGATTCGTGAAGTCGCGCCGCCGCCGGCGTTGTTCCTGGTACCGAAGCGCGAGCAGCCGGCGGTGGTGTCCGAGGCCCCTGCACCCGTCAAGGCGCCCGCACCGGGCCTGGGCATCGTGCGCTTCAGTGACGCGGGCACGCAGAATGAGCCCGCCGTGGTGGAACCGCCGCGGGGCGAAGCGGGCGGATCCGTTGCGCCGGCCGCAGCCGCCTCTGGCGGGGAAGACGCGGCGGTCTCAGCGGAAGACGCCGACCTGGCCCATGTGAGCTTGATCCTCGCCGAGGCACAGACCTGCTTCCACAGCGGGGATCGCGACGCGGCCACGATGTCCTTGATCCGCGCCGCGCAGGCCTACGACCAGATGGGACGCTACGACAGTGCCGTGGCGATCTACCGCAGCCTCGGGCAATCCTCGGATGTGTCGTTGCAACTGATGATGCTGTGGCTCAAGAACTGCCAGCGCCGTGACGACCGCGATGAAGC
>JAYSRO010000203.1:0-3125 GCA_043720995.1 Candidatus Eiseniibacteriota bacterium | reverse complement strand
CGATGTTGCTGCATCTCGTTCAGACATCGCTCGGGCTCGAGTGGACGTTGCCGCTACGCGGCGCAGCATTCGACTGGCTCGCGCTGGCCGCGGCGGTGGTCGCGGGAATCGGCGTCGCGATCGCGTCACGGAGCGGCGCGCCTCACTCGAGCGCCACGAGCGCTGCCGGCTCCGCCGGCGCCACGGTCGCCACGAGCGCCACGAGCGCCCTAAGCCCCGCGCGCATCCCCCCGCTTTCCGGCGGCCTCGCCTGGGCGTTACTCGGCGCGCTCCCCATCGTAGCGGTCGCTTCGATCTGGAGCGCTTACTTCTATCTCTTCGCCCTGTGCGGCATCGCGCTCGCGCTGGGCGCCGCCGCCACGCGCCTCCCGCGCTGGGCGGGCGTCGCGATCATCATCGCGCTGGGCGCCTCCTCCGCACTGGCGACCAGTGGCAGCGCCTTCACGCAGGAGCGCAGCGCGTGGAGCCGGACCTCCCATGTGAATCGCGCCTACATCCTGCGCGCTACGGCGGCGGCGGCGGACTATCTCGATCAATTGCGGCAACTGCACCCGACGCTGCCACGATACAGCACGATCTATTTCGCCGGACTGCAATCCTATTCGGGGTTCCAGGTCGGCAATGGGGCGCTGTTGCGCTGGGCGTATCGCAATTCGACGTTGAGTTCGCATTTCTTGACGGACTTCTCCGCCGCTGCCTCCGCACGCGGGCCACGGTATTTTGTATATGCGGAATCGGGTGCGCTGCGTGACCACACGAACGACCCGGGTCGCTTTGTCGACATGGCCTACTCGATGATGCTCAACCGCAAGCCGCAGGGCGCCGCCGACGCCCTGCGCCTGCAGCTCGAACGCGACCCGAACGATCCCGACGGCCGCTACTGGCTGGCGTGGAACGAGTGGGCTGCGGGCGACACGGCGGCAGCGCAGGTGCTGCTCGCGGCCGACGGCTACGCGCTGCGCCCCACCGCAGGCCCCGAGCTTGCGGCGGCGCAGGCACGGCTCGCGAGCCACGACACCACCGGCCTCACCGCGATGCTGTTGCAGGCGCGGAAGGCCGCCGTGCTCGATCCCGAGCCGCACCTGCTGCTCGCTTCGCTGTGGATCCCCGACCCCGGCATGCAGCGCGCCGGCGTGCTGGAAGCCACCGCGGCACTGGCGTTGGCGCCGCAGCGACCCGAGGGATGGGGACTGCTCGCCACGGCACAGCTCGATGGCCAGCAACTGGCGGCGGCCGCCATGTCGCTACGGGAATTTATCCGGCTGGGTGGAGACTCCGAGGCATCGGTGCGGGAGGCTAGCAGAGTTTTGGCCTCGCTTGAGGCCGTCATGGCCGGAAGGAGCCCCGCCAGCCCCGCTGGCGCGCCCAAAAGCCCGCGTTGGTAAGCCCGCCGTTTGAGCGGCCCACAAAGGTGGGCTAACGTCCGGCGGTTAAGACGCTTGGGGCTCAATTGCCAGACCCACGCCCCCGGCGATTTCGCCAATCCTTGGGCCGCCCGTCGGCCCATAAACGCCCGCCACACCCCCTGCCGTGGAGGAGCCGTGAAATTGTCGCGACCCGTCGCACCTTTGATGCTGGCGTTGTCCTTGATCGCCGGAATGGTTACTTCCAGCCAGGCGGCGCCCGCCTCCGCGACGAAGCCCGTGGCCAAGCGGGTCACGGCAACACCCGCAGCCTCCGCGGACGCCCCGTTCTGGGCCGCCAAGCCCTCGCCCGCGCAGTTCAAGTCGCTCAACATGGGCCGCATCGCCAAGGCCAAGCTGCTGATCGCGAAGATGCTGGCGGTCAAGGGCACACGCACGGTCGAGAACACGCTGCAGCCCTACGACGACGCTTCCAACCTGCTCGACATGGCGGGTGGCCAGGCCGGGCTGATGGAGGAAGTCCATCCCAACGCGCAGATGCGCGCCACGGCTGCGAAGCTATCGCAGGCGGTGGCTGCGTACGCCACCGAGATCTCGCTCAACCACGCGGTCTACGAGGCACTCCGCGTCATCGACGCCCACGCCGCCGACGAAGAGACGCACTTCTACGTGAACAAGGAGATGCGCAACTTCCGCCTGGTCGGCGTGGACAAGGACGACGCGACGCGGCGCAAGATCCGGCGGCTGCGCGACTCCATCGTGACGGTGGGCCAGAGCTTCGACCGCAACATTCGCGAAGACTCGCGCACCATGAAGGTCCTCCCGGCAGATCTGGACGGGCTGCCTCAGGACTGGATCGAGGGGCATAAGCCGGGCGCCGATGGCCAGATCGAGCTGTCGATCGAGTACCCCGACTACTTCCCGGTGATGACCTACGCCAAACACGAAGACCTGCGCAAGCGCATGTACATGCTGGGGCAAACCCGCGCCTATCCGGCGAACATGGCGGTGCTCGATTCGCTCATTCGCATGCGCGACCGGCTCGCTCACCTCGTGGGCTTCAACAGCTACGCGGACTATGACTGCGCTGACCGCATGGTAGGGACGGCGCGCAACGCCGGGGACTTCATCGCCAAGGTAGTCAGGGCCTCCGAGAACCGCGCCAACGCGGACTACGCCACGCTGCTCAAGCGCAAGCAGAAGGACAACCCGGCCGCGACGGGGCTCGAGTGGTGGGACCGCTTCTACCTGACCGACCTGGTGAAGAAAGAGTCGTACGACTTCGACAGCCAGCTGATGCGCCCCTACCTGCAGTACGGCCGCGTGAAGCAGGGCGTGTTCGACGTGACCAGCCAACTATTCGGCGTCACCTACAAGCAGGTGAAGGACGCGCCGGTGTGGGACCCCGCGGTCGAGTGCTACGAGATGTTCGAGGACGGCAAGCTGGTCGGGCGTTTCTACCTAGACATGCACCCGCGCAAGAACAAGTTCAACCACGCCGCACAGTTCGACATCCGCACGGGCATCGAGGGCAAGCAGATCCCCGAGGCGGCACTCGTGTGCAACCTGCCTGACGATCCGGGTCTGTGCGAGTTCGAGGACGTGAACACGTTCTTCCACGAATTCGGCCATCTGCTGCACAACCTGTTCGCAGGCCACCACCGCTGGGTGGGTGTGGGCGGCATTCGCACCGAGTCCGACTTCATCGAAGCGCCCTCGCAGATGCTGGAAGAGTGGATGCACGACCCCAAGACGCTCAAG
>JAYSRO010000202.1:0-6253 GCA_043720995.1 Candidatus Eiseniibacteriota bacterium | reverse complement strand
GGCACGTCTACGCCCAGCATGTGTTGGCCGGCGGAGCCGTCGATCAGGCCTGGCCCGTCAACGGGCAAGCGCTGTGTACGGCCGCGAACGACCAGCAGTCGCCGAAGATCGTGCCGGACGGAGCCGGCGGCGCCATCGTCACCTGGGGTGACCGGCGCAGTGGCACCGACAAGGACATCTACGCCCAGCATATATTGGCCAATGGAACCGTTGATCCCGCCTGGCCTGTCGATGGCCGCGCCCTGTGCACCGCTGCACTCACCCAGGAGCAGCAGACGATTGTGGCGGACGGAGCGGGCGGGGCCATTGTCACATGGCAGGACTTTCGCGACGGCACGGACTACGACATCTATGCGCAGCACGTGCTGGCGAGCGGGGCGGTAGATCCCGCGTGGCCCGCCGACGGCCAGGTGCTTTGTTACGCCACGAAGAACCAGTTCGTCCCCGTCATCGTCGCGGACGGCGCCGGCGGGGCCGTCGTCGCGTGGTACGACCTGCGCGGCACCAACCGTGACATCTTTGCGCAGCACGTGATGGCGGACGGGTCCATCGATCCCAACTGGCCCATCGATGGGCTGGTCCTGTGTGGCGCGGCGGGCGACCAGGCCTGGCCCGCGATCGTCGCGGATGGAGCGGGCGGCGCCATCGTCGCCTGGGAGGAACACCGCAACGGCAACGAGGACGTCTACGCCCAGCACGTGCTCGCGGGTGGACTCGTGGATCCCGCCTGGCCGATCGATGGCCAGGCCGTGTGTGCCGCCGTCGACGACCAGTTCAATCTCGCGATCGCCGCGGACGGTGGCGGCGGCGCCATCGTCGCATGGCAGGATTATCGCAGCGGCGGCGAGTACGACATCTACGCGCAACACGTGCGGCCGGGTGGAATGGTGGACCCGGGCTGGCCTGTCGATGGCCGCGCCCTGTGCAGCGCCACGAACGACCAGCAGATCCCGACGCTCGTCGCGGACGGGACCGGCGGGGCGATTGCGACGTGGTTCGACCTGCGCAACGGCACCGACCAGGACATCTTCGCCCAGCGCGTGCTCGCCGGTGGCGCCGTGGATCCTGCATGGCCCATCGGTGGCCGCAGGGTGTGCGCGGCGACGGGCGACCAGGAGATCCCCAAGATCGTCGCCGACGTGAGTGGCGGCGCCATTATCACGTGGCAAGACACTCGCAGCGGCAATGCCGATATCTACGCGCAGCGGATCACCTCCGGCGGCAGCCTGGGCGGCACGAGCGCGGCCGTGGCCGCGACGCTGTCGTGCTCGATCGTCGGCGGCGTCTGTAGCGAGCAACTGACCCCGGTGAACGGGGCAGGGCAACCGTACGTCATCGTCGGGGCGAACGGCTTCGTCAACTTCAAGGTGGACGCCGGATGCGGAGTCTCGCCGTGCAGTGGCCGGTGCACGTTGACGCCGTCGGGGCAACCGATCGGCGCGACATGGCCTGCGACGTACGGTCCGATTCCGGGTGCGAGCAGCAGGGCCATGGGGCCGTTCACGGTGCCCGGCACCTACACCTACGTCATGTCGTGCTCGCCCGGGATTTCCGGCTCCATCCTGGTCAGCAGCGCCGAGACGGGCGTGCCGGGCGATGCGTCGTTGGCGCTCACGCTCGATGCAGCGCGCCCGAACCCGGCGAACGGCCCTGCCCAACTGTCGTTCGGCCTGCCGGCGACCGGTGCGGCCACGCTCGAACTTTACGATGTGACGGGACGTCGCCTGCGGCAATGGTCGTGGGCGAGCCTGCCCGCGGGCCGGCATGAGGTCCAGTGGGACGGAACCTCGGCCGACGGTCGCCCTGTTGCTCCGGGCGTGCTGCTCTACCGGCTGCGCGCGGGCGGACAGACGGTTCAGCGACGGCTGGTCCACTTGCAGTAGTCCCGCCCTCGCCTAATTGTGACGAGCAGGGGACTTAGTCGCCGCGTTCCCTGCACACCTCGCGCACGCATTCACGCAGCCAGCGATGTGCGCCATCGGCGGCCATTCGTGGGTGCCACAACAGCGACACCGTGATCGTGGGTGTCGCGAACGGCAGCGCAAAACTGTGCATGCCGTCGCGCAGGCCAAGTGTATGCCGCGCCGGAACGCTGGCGACCAGATCAGTGCCCCTTGCCAACGCCAGCGCGATCGCAAAACCCGCGACGATCGTGACGGTCTCGCGCTCCTTTCCCGTCGCTCTCAGCGCTTCGGAGATCGGCCACTGATCGGCCCCCTGCCGGGCGATGCCGATGTGCCCGCTCGCCACGTACCGGGCGAGTGTCACGCGGCCCTTCGCGAGCGCGTGCCCCTTGCGCACGGCGCCAACGAATCCGTCGCGGAACAGCGCCAGCGTGCGGACCTCCGGGCTTGTCGCGAGATCGATCACGCCGGTCTCCAGGTCCACTGAACCGTCACGCAAGGGCGTGCTGTCCTTGTCGGGCTTCTGCACGAATCGCAGCCGCACGCCGGGAGCCTGCCGGCCGACGCGAGCCACGAGTCTGGGCCCGAAGGTCTCGACGAATCCCTCACTCGTGCGCAGCGTGAAGGTGCGAACGAGCTTCGCCGGATCGAGCTGCTCGACGGGCCGCAGGACTTCGCACCCGCCTTGCACGATCGGGCCCACCCGCTCGCGCAGCTCGAGCGCCCGCGGCGTCGGAACCAGGCCACGCCCTGCCCTGACCAGCAGAGGGTCGCCGGTCGTCTCACGCAGTCGCGCGAGCGCGCGGCTCATCGCGGACGGGCTGAGCCCGAGCCTGCGTGCCGCACGCGCCACGCTGCCCTCCTCGAGCAGCACCTCGAGCGTGACGAGCAGGTTGAGATCGGGCATCTGCATGCGCGAATGCGATCACTGACATGGCGTTTGACGCACGAATAAAGTGCAAACAGTGCGGCTTCCGCCATGCCACGGACGTTCCTATTCTGCTCGCATGACGACTGACACGAGCCACGACAAGGTCCGCGGGGCGATCACCGAACACCGATTGTCGGCGCTCGAACTCAAAGCGCTCCCCGAGATGCCGCGTATGCGACGCTACGTAAGCGATTTGGCGACGGCGAATCCGCAACGATGACGGTAGCGTTCTCGCGGAGGTGGTCGATCGAGGTGGATGAAAAGGGTCCGGTCAGACGGATGGTCTCTCAAAGAACTAGGCGAGGATTTCCTCGTCACCACGCCGAAACTCCTGACGCGGGCTGTCCGTCGAGACGTGATCCGCCTGACCGAGATTCCCGAGTTGCGCGTCGCGCTCGCGCGCAATCGATTCGCGTTGGGGGAACTCGAAGTTGAGCGCGAGTGAGCCAATTTCGGCCTGCCGTGCGTCCGGTTCCAAGCCAGGTCGCCCTATTTAGCATTCAGACATGACACTCACTGCCCCGCAGGCGGCTGCCAGAGTTCGACCTTATTGCCCTCGGGATCCATCACCCAACCGAACTTCCCGTACTCGGAGTCGTCCGTCTTCTCGAGGACGTTGCATCCTTCGTCCCGCAGCGCCTGAAGCAGAAGGGTCAGGTCGTCGACCCGAAAGTTGACCATGAAGGTCGACTTGCTGGGTGCGAAGTGCTTGCCATCCGCGGGGCCGATGAGCCATGCGGTCCTTCCCTTGGCCGGATTGCCGTCGGCATCGACCCAGTCGAATGAGGCGCCGCCCCAGGTCTGGACGTCGATCCCTAAGTGCCGCTTGTACCAAGCTTGCAGTGCGGCAGGGTCGTTCGCGCTGAAGAAGATTCCGCCGATTCCTGTGACTCGCTTCATTTCAGCCTCCGAGGTGCTGATTGAGTTGGGGGGAATTGCGTGAGCCACCGAGTACCAGCGAGCGCCAGCGGTCAGGCCAGGTCGCCGGTCAGTACCATCGTCGTGTAGCCGACGATCAGGCTCCGGTCGAACCCGATCGCGTCGTGGAAGGGGAGCGTCAAGAGGAACATCCCCGAGATGATGGCGCCGGAGATCAAGCCGAATGTGAGTACGATCTTCTTCATGGAACGGCCCTCTGGAAGGTGGATGGGACGGGTGAACGGCGGGCAGTCTGCCAGATCCCACCCCGCTTCCGCGTCACCCGAACGGGTGATTCTCGCGCCAAAATCGTGAAAACCACCCTTTCAGGGGATGAGCCCAGCCGTTTTCGCGAGCTGCACCGCCTGCGTGCGCCGCCGCGCCGAGAGTTTTGCGAACCATCGCGCGGCGTGCGTCTTGACCGTGTTCTCGCTGACGAACAGCCGCTCGGCGATCTCGCGATTGCTGAGCCCCGCGGCCATCGTCTCACGCGTCCGCGTCAGGTTGAGGCCGAACCAGATGCCCAGCGTCGCGAACAGCAGGGCGACGATCCCGCCGTAAATCTCGAGCGAGTGTTCGAGGACCAGGAAGCGGTACTCGATGACTTTGAGCACCGCGATCAGGACGCCGCCCAGGATGCCGCAAAGGCTGACGGTTTTCTTTACGGGCGGGGCGTCTCGTGTGGTACTGATCGGATACTTCCGCTCTCCCGCCACCCTACACCCACACGGTCTGTCGCCGCCCCCAAGTCGGTCCCTTGGAACCAGCTTGGGTGCGAGCGCGAATCGCGTGCTTCCGCTCGGCAAGCATTTTGCTCGGTGGAATCGTCGAGCCAGGCGGCGAGCTCGACCGCGAACCTGCTAGAATCTTGTTTCATCAAAAGAACTGCCGGAGGTAAGCGCCATGGGGTGGAACAAACCGCGAAAGCAGACTGATGACGAAATTGCCAGCAGTGCGCCCAGGTTGATTCGGATCACTTCCGAAGGTCGGCGCATCGTTGATGCGATGTCCATTATCGGCAGCCCCGCCGCACTGCAGCATCTTCTTGACCTTGAGAACCCTCGCTTATCACACCTGCCCCCGAGTGAACCCGAGCAGAAGTGAATGGCGGCACCGTGTTGCTCGCGGTGCTCAGCGTCGTGGGATATGTGCTCTTGCGGCACTGCTGTCACCTGACAAAATTTCGCTGGGACGCGATCGAATGGCAGCAGAACGTCTTCGAATCCACGGCGGTCGGGATCGCGCTTTTCGGGACTTGCCGCATTGCCGCACCCCTTGGCATCCGAGCCCAGTCCGCGCTTGGCCTCGATCCGACAACAGTGCCGCGATACTTGGATCGGCACCTCGGGTTGCCCTTGGCGGGATCCGTACTTGGGGCGCTGATTCTCGGACTCGCGCTCACGGGGTTGGCTAATCGTAGGCTGACCAGGGACAAGGCGCTGGCGTTCGCAATCGTCCATCATGGTGGCAGCCTCCGAGGCCCGCTGCTGGAGGCGCATCTCCTGAGCCGAGCGGTCATGCTCACGCTCATCAACCGCAAGGTCTACACCGGGTGGGTGTACACGACCGGTACTTCGCGGTGCGCGATTCGGCCTAATCGACTCAACGGCATCGAGTAGCGACCCTCCACGGACCGCACCCACCGCGCCCCCGCAACGCCTTCCGCAACGCCCTCTGCCCTCCTCAAAATACCCTTTGTGCGGCAGCCGAACATAGTCTAGCCTAGAGGTGAGTGAGCAGCGCCGAATTCGCCGCCCAACTCGCCCGGTCGGTTGATTGTGAACGGACCTTTGCACCGCTGCCCCGCTCCGGTTGCTCAATCGGAGGGGGGCTAACGGGGGCCCTTGGCCCCGCGCAGACACTAGAGGAGACGGCAATGATCACCTTGCGTAAGACTGCATCTGTACTCAGGTTTTCCGTTCTCGGCGTGCTGTTGGCTTGTGCCCTGAGCGCTGCACCCGCCCGCGCCGATGTCACGGTCACCGTCGATCCCGGCACGATCGTGAACGGCTACATGAACGTGTTTGAACTTCCCAGCAACGGCGGTGGGTTCGTATTTGGAAGTGGATGGGGAATCGGTGATCTGGTTGCCACCTACGCAGGCTCCAACCTGACGCTGAGCCCGAACACGATCGGTGATCCCAATGTGTTCTGGTACCAGTGCGTAGGCGCCAACACGCCGCCGAACTGTGGCGGCCCCGGCTCGCCGGGCAACAAGACCATGGAAGCGAACATTTACGGGGAGCAGAACGGCGGCGGCCCGCTGACGGGAACCAATGTCGTGTTCATCGGCAACGTGACGTCCAACACGCTGGCGCCCTCGCACAGCGTCATCGCCTTCATCAAGGACTTCGCGCCTGATTTCTCGTCGTCCGTTTCCAGCACCGTCGTGCTTCCCGCCTCGGGTCAGTTCAAGCTGTCCCTCGCGACCATCAATGATGCGGGTCGCCACGTGCAGTACGGCTTCCAGATGACGGGGCCGGACGTGTGGAATACGGAC
>JAYSRO010000201.1:0-3131 GCA_043720995.1 Candidatus Eiseniibacteriota bacterium | reverse complement strand
CGTCGAGCACACCGCCCGCCTCGCCGGCCGCGACCATGTTGCGGAACAAGTCGTCGAACACGTGACGGTGACGGCCCAGCGCATCGGACAACGTGGCGCCCGATTCGACCTCGCGCGTCACTTCCTGGATCAGCCGGCCGAACGCCGGCTTGCTGGCCTGCTTCGCGAGAATGTCGAGGCACTGCACCAGCGGCAGGCCGGCCGAGATCATCGTGGCAAACTGCCGCGTGAAGATGGCCAGCTCCTTGGTGCTGATCGACCCGGGAGCACCGCCAATCTGCGGCAGCTTGAATCCGGACCCCTTGGGCTTGATCGAGGTGACGAAGACGCGCTTCTTGCGCAGGATCTCCATCGCCTCTTCAGAACGCGCGACGTCGATTTCACCCGACTGGGATTCCCCTGCGAGGGTTCGACCCTTCCAGATATAGACTGGCATGCTCGAGATCTCCTATGCGGCCCGGGCTGAGACCTTGCGGAGCATCGATTCGAGCTCCAACGGGTCCCCCGAGTGTTCCATGGCGTGCTCCGCGGTCAGGCTGCGATCCTGGATGCACTGGAGCAGCGCCTGATTCATCGTCTGGTTTCCGTGCTTCTGTCCTGCCTGCATGAGGCTGTAGATCTGGTGCGTCTTGCCCTCGCGGATGACTGCGCGGATGGCCGGTGTCACCACCAGCACTTCGGTCGCCATGCAACGGCCCGGCCCATGACTCTTGGGGATCAGCTGCTGCGTCATGATGCCGACGAGCGAGAACGCAAGCTGGACCTGCACCTGCCGCTGCTGCTCCGGCGGGAACACATCCACGATGCGGCTGACCGCTTCGTAGCTGGAGTTCGTGTGCAGCGTGGCGAACACCAGGTGAGCCGTGTCGGCGATGTTGAGCGCCGTCTCGATCGTCTCGAGGTCGCGCATTTCACCGACCAGCACGACGTCCGGGTCCTGGCGCAGCACGTACTTGAGCGCGCTTGAGAACGAGTTGGTGTCCGAGCCCACTTCGCGCTGGTTCACCACACACTTACGGTGGTGGTGCATGTACTCGATCGGGTCCTCGATCGTCATGATGTGGCCCTGGCGCGTGGCGTTGATGTGATCGATCATCGCCGCAAGCGTCGTGGACTTACCCGAGCCGGTCGGCCCGCACACCAGCACCAGTCCCTTCTGGCGGCCGCAGAAGTCCTTGACCACATGCGGCAGGCCGAGGGAGTCAAACGGCCGGATTTCGAACGGGATCTGGCGGATCGCGGTGGCGATGCAGCCGCGCTGCAGAAATACGTTGGCGCGGAAGCGCGAGACACCCTTGATGCCGAAGGACAAGTCCAGCTCCTTCGTCATCTCGAAGCGCTTGCGCTGCTCGTCGGACAGCATGCTGTACGTCAGCTGGGCCGTGGTTTCCGGGGTCAGCGGTTCCATGTCGCCAGGCACCATCACCCCATCGATACGAAACTCGGGGGGCACGCCGGCCGTGATGTGCAAGTCGGACGCCTTCTTGGCGACCATCTGCTCCAACAGGTCTCGCAGGGTAATCACGAACCGCATCTCCTCGTAGGGGTAGTGCTGCGCATCAGTCCGACGCCGTTTCCTTGAGAATCTCTTCCGCCGTGGTGAAGCCGCGCTTGAGCTTCTCGAGCGCGTCCCGCCGCAACGTCAACATGCCGCTGTCGATCGCACTGCGCTTGATTTCACTTGCGGGCGCACGCTCGAGAATCAATTCGCGGATCTTGGGGGTGATGTTCATCACCTCGTAGATCCCGAGCCGGCCGCGGTAGCCGGTGCCGTTGCAATCCACGCAGCCCTGACCGTCGCTGATGTTCGCAGCCGCCGCTTCCGCGTGATCGAGCTGCAATTCATCGAGGCCTTCCTCGGGCAGCGTGATCTTGCGCTTGCAGTTCACGCAGATGCGGCGCAACAACCGCTGCGCGAGAATCAGGTTCACCGACGACGCCACGAGGAACGGCTCAACGCCCATGTCGATGAGTCGCCCAATGGCACTGGGCGCGTCGTTGGTGTGCAGGGTCGAGAGCACGAGGTGGCCCGTGAGGGCGGCCTTGACGGCGATCGATCCGGTCTCGAGATCACGGATTTCGCCGACCATGATGATGTTGGGATCTTGCCGCAGGAACGCCTTGAGCGCGGCGGCAAAGGTCAGTCCGATGTCTTCGTGGACCAGCACCTGGTTGATGCCATCGAGGTTGTACTCGACGGGATCCTCGGCGGTCATCACGTTGACCTCGGGCGTGTTCACCCGCGACAGCGCCGAGTAAAGCGTGGTGGTCTTGCCCGAGCCGGTCGGCCCGGTGACGAGCACCATGCCGTACGGGCTGGCGATCGCGCCGGTGAATTCCTTCATGGCGCGCGGCTCGAAGCCCAGCTTCTCCAAGTCGATGTTCAAGTTGGTCTTGTCGAGCACGCGCATCACGATCTTCTCGCCGAAGATGGTGGGCAGCGAAGAGACGCGCAGGTCGATCGTGCGGTTGAGCACCTTGATGCGGATGCGACCGTCCTGCGGTACGCGGCGCTCGGCGATGTCGAGCTCGGCCATGATCTTCAGGCGCGAGATGATCGCCAGCTTGAACTTGAACGGCGGCGACATCATTTCCTGCATGACGCCGTCGATGCGGAAGCGCACGCGCAATGTTTTCTCGTAGGGCTCGATGTGGATGTCGGAGGCCCCCTTGCGCACGGCGTCCGCGATCAGCGAGTTGACCAGCTTGACGATCGGGGCTTCATCCGACATCGCCTCGCCGGCTTCGGCTTCGGCGGTGTCGTCTTCCTCGATAATCGCGAAGTCGTCTTCCATGCCCTTCATCACGTCGGCCATGGTGTTGGCCGAGTCGTAGGCACGGTCGAGCGCGCGCTTGAGCTGGGTTTCGGTGGCGACCTGGGGTTCGACGTCGAAGCCGGTGATGAACTTGATGTCGTCGATGGCGAACAGGTTGGTGGGGTTCGACATCGCGACGATGAGCTTGCGCCCCGCGCGCGCGAGCGGCAGCGCCTGGAACTTGGTCGCGACATCGCCCGGAATCAGTTTGGTGAGCGCCGGATCCGGCTCGTAGCCCTTGAGGTTGACGGGCGGCGTGCTGTAGAGACGCGACAAGAACTCCAACAGCGCCTCATCGGTGATCGCACCGATCTT
>JAYSRO010000200.1:0-6313 GCA_043720995.1 Candidatus Eiseniibacteriota bacterium | reverse complement strand
GGGCTAGCCGCCGCCCCGTTCACGGGGGCGGTTGGGTGAGCTGCCCCGGCCCTCGGCCGGGGCCTATTGGGGACCCGCGTGAACTCGCTTTGCGCAGGCTCCCGAGCCGGGTACGATTAAGGGGTTCTGACAACCCTTTCGTTACGTCCGTCACCTAGGTGTGCCTGTTCGTGAGGCATTCACCCGGCAACTCCCATGTCCCGGCGCGGATCCCAGGACTGAAAGGCACTCATCCTTGCGTACCTCGCCCCTGAGATTCCTCGCTCCGCTGCTCCTCACGTCGTGCCTCGTCGCCAGCGCTTCGGCCGTCTTTGCGGCCACGCCGTTTCCGATGGCGAGCGGCAACTACTCCGAGAACTTCAACGACATCGCGGCGTGGAGCAATAACTTCGCCTCCGGCGTCGGCGCCCAGTACTGGGCGTCCGTCCCGGTCAATGCGACCGGCGCAATCCCCGATGGTGGGAAGATCACGGTGAGCACTGCGTCTTTCGTCTCGGGCACCTCGGGTGGCGTGCAGAAGGGCTCTGGCAACATCCAGCTGCTGTCCACGAACGGCACCGACAACATCAACGCGGATGCCATCGACGTGTTCTTCGACTTCACCGGAATGAACGCGGGGTTCCTCAGCTACGACTTCGCGACCGCCTTCAACTCCACGGGTAACCGCAACGGTTCGCTGCGTGTCTACACCAGCATCGACGGCACCACGTGGACCGAGCTGGCCGCCGCCTCGGTGGTCAACTTCGCGAACAACGTCGCATTCTCGCAGCAAGTCGCGCTCGTTCAGTTGCCGGCGGCGTTCACGAACAGCCCCACGGCGCGCATCCGCTTCTACGACTACAACGGCACCGGCCCGTCGGGCTCCACCGGTGCGCGTCCCAAGGCCTCCATCGACAACGTCGCGGTGACCGGCAGCGTGATTGGTTCGGGCGGTCCCGGTGGGCCGCTGATGTCCGCCTTCTCGACGATTCCCGCGGTGCCGCTCGACACGACGGTCGTCACGGTGCAGGCGAGCGTCGTCGACACTGCGCGCGCGCTGAATGCCGTTTCGTTGGCATGGGGCCTCACCAACGTGTCGTTGCCGAACGTCATCAGCATGGCGCCGGCAAGCGGGAACTTCTGGCAGACCTCAACGCCCATTCCTGTGCACGTCGGCGGCACGGTCGTCTACTACCAGATCACGGCGTCCGATGACTCGATGACCGTCCAGTCGCCGGTCCTCAGCTATACCGTTACGGGCACGGGCGGGGGCAGCACGAGTGCGCCGGTGATCAAGTCGGTGTTTGAATCCAGCGATTCGACGCTGCTCGTGTTCTTCAGTGTTCCGGTCGACCCCGCGACGTCTCAGACTCCAGGCAACTACAGCGTCAATGGCAACGTCGCGGTCAACGCCGTCCGGGACCCCGTCCTGACGGAACAGGTGACGATCACGGTTCGCGCGATTCCGCAGGGGGACAGGACTCTCACGGTGAATGGCGTGGGCGATCTCGCTTCGCACTTCACCAACAACGCGACGTTCGGGTTCCACTACGTCGATGTGTCGATTCCCGCGGGCTACTACGACGCGGCGGCCGGGCTGCTGGGGCCCGCATTGCGCACCGCCCTGCACAACATCATCAAGGCGCACACCTCGATCAGCTACAGCTCGACCGCGGCCGCATTCCAGCGCACGGACAAGCGCCCGGACGGCAACGTGTGGGACGTGTACTCCGACATTCCTGGCGGCACGCCGCCGTATGAGTTCGCGTTCGGCCCGCTCGGCTCGGGTGGCAGCGAGGGGGTCGCCTACAACCGTGAGCACTCCTTCCCGCAGTCGTGGTTCGGTGGCAGCGTCTCGCCGATGTACTCGGATCTGTGGATCATCTACCCGACGGATTCCAAGGTGAATAGCGTGCGCGGCAACTTTCCTTACGGCAAAGTCGGCACCCCGACGTTTACTTCGCTAAATGGCAGCAAGCTCGGCAACTGCGTCTCGTTGGGCTACAGCGGTACGGTGTTCGAACCGATCGATGGCTACAAGGGTGACCTGATGCGCAGCCAGTTCTACGTCGCGACGCGCTACCTCGATATCTCCGGCGGCTGGCCAGGTAGCGCTGCCTTCTCGGGGGGAGACCTCGTGAACTGGGCCTCCGATCAGTACATGGCCTGGAGTGTCAGCGATCCCGTGAGTTGGAAGGAGCGGCTGCGCAACGGGGCGATCTACGAGTACCAGCACAACCGCAACCCGTTCGTGGACCATCCGGAATTCGTCAGCTACCTCTACGATACGAACGCGGTGATCGTCGGCGTGGACGACCAGCGCCCGGTGCAGCCGCTGCAGCTGCGGCAGAACTGGCCGAACCCGTTTGCCTCGCACACCACCATCGGCTTCGCGCTGGCGCGCAGCGAGAACGTCAGCTTGCGCGTCTACGACGTGACGGGCCGCACGATCCGCACGCTTGCCAATGGGGCGCCGCTCGCGGCGGGCAGTCACCAGATGGAGTGGGACGGTCGCAGCGATGGTGGCCAGGCGCTCGAGCCGGGGCTGTACTTCTGCCAGCTCCAGACCGCCTCGCTTTCGGCGACCAAGCGCATGGTTTTGGCCCGCTAACGGGCCCAAACCCCGCCCGGCGTTCGGGACTTCAGAATCCCGCGCGCCGGGCCGATATACCTCCCATCAGAATGATGCGCCCCGTCCCCGACGAATTCCGGGGAGCGTGGGGCCGATCGGTCTCAGGGAGGCAACCGTGGCGCTCAAAAACCGGGTCGTGGCTCGCTTTCTCGACGGCCGTGTCCTCAAGGGTTCGACGCAGGACTTCGTTCCAACACGTCCCTACCTCCACATCTTCCCGCAGGAAGGTGCCGGCAGTGTGCGCGTGGGCCAGAACGAGTTGAAGGCTCTGTTCTTCGTGCGCAACCTCGATGGCGACCGCACGCGCGTCGACATCCCTGCCTTCACGGGTGGCCCCGCCGAAAGCGCCTACGGCCGCAAGATCGCCGTGCGATTCCCCGATGGCGAACTCATCTGCGGCTACTCGCTGGCTTACAGCACGGCGCGCGATGGCTTCTTCATGTCGACGATGGATGCGCGCGGCAACAACGAGCGGATCTACGTCGTCGTCTCGCCGGGCGTCACGGTGCTCGAGGGCCAGGCCGCCGAAGAGATGCTGCGTCGCTGGAGTAACACCGAAGCGGCATAGCGACGGTTGCACTGGATTGACCGAGTCGTGGGCCGCACTTAGGCTGCTCGTTCTATGAGCGCCTCCGACACGCCAAACTCGCCCCTCCGCATCGCCGTCATCGGCTCAGGCCCCGCCGCGTTCTACGCCGCCGAGTACCTGCTCAAGCAGCCGGGACTCGGTGCCCAGGTCGACCTGATCGAGCGCCTGCCCACGCCCTACGGACTCGTGCGCGGCGGCGTCGCGCCGGATCACCAGAAGATCAAGTCCGTGACGCGCATATACGAGGGCATCGCGAAGCTGCCCGGCTTTCGCTTTTTCGGAAACGTCGAGTTCGGCCGCGACATCACGCTCGACGACCTGACCGCGCACTTCCACCAGATCATCTTCGCGACCGGTGCCCAGACGGACCGGCAGATCGGCGTGCCGGGCGAAGACTTGAAGGGCATCCACTCGGCGACCGAGTTCGTGGCCTGGTACAACGGGCATCCCGACTTCCGCGATCGCCGCTTCGATTTGTCGGTTGAGCGCGCCGCCGTCGTCGGTGTCGGCAATGTCGCGATCGACGTGTCGCGCATTCTGCTGCTGCCGCAATCGGAGCGCGAGATCACCGACATGGCGCCGCACGCGCTTACCGCATTGGCCGGGAGCAAAGTGCGGGAGGTCTCGATGCTCGGGCGCCGCGGCGCTGCGCAGGCCGCGTTCACGAATGTCGAGATCAAGGAGTTGGGCCACCGCATCGACGGCGATGTCGTGGTGACGCCCGAGGATGTCGTGCTCGATAAGATGAGCGCCGCCGAAGTCGAAGCCGGCGGGCGCATGGCGAAGGAAAAGTACGACGTGCTGTCCGCGTACTCCGTCGCTGCTCCGTCGGGCAAGCCTGGCAGGCTCAATGTGCGCTTCCTCGTTTCGCCGCTGGAGTTCCTTGGTGATGCGAATGGGCACGTACGCGCGATGCGAGTCGAGCGCAATGAACTGGTGCGCGATGACAAGGGCGGGATCGCCTGTCGGGGCACGGGTTGCGTGGAAGAAGTTCCGGTTGGGCTGGTATTCCGCTCGGTGGGCTACAAGGGCGTCGCGCTTCCGGGCGTTCCCTTCGACGAGCGTCGCGGCGTGATCCCCAACGACAAGGGCCGCATCCTGTCGGTCGCGAACGGCGCGCCGGTGTGCGGGTTCTACGTCACGGGCTGGATCAAGCGCGGTCCCAGTGGTGTGATCGGTACGAACAAGCAGGATTCGGTCGAGACCGCCAAAGGCATGGTCGAGGATGCCACGCAGGGCGCGTGCTTGGCGCCCGCGCACCCGGAGGCCGCGGCGTTCGAAGCGTTGGTGCGCTCGCGCCAGCCGCGCGCGGTGTCGTTCGAGGATTGGTTGCGGCTCGACCAGATCGAGATCGCGCAGGGAACGCCACTCGGCAGACCGCGCGTGAAGTTCGTGGCGGTCGAGGACATGCTGGGCGCTCTCGCGTCACCGGCGGTCTGATGACCCCCGGGGCGCCGGCCAACGACTGTATCTTCTGCCGCATCGCGCGCGGCGAGATCCCGTCGCAACGCGTGGGGGAGACCTCGCGAGTGATCGCGTTCCGCGACCTGCAGCCGCAAGCGCCGACGCACGTGCTGCTGATCCCGCGCGAACATGTCGCAGGCTCGGCCGCCACTGTAGGCCCGCATCACGCCGAGTTGCTCGGTGAGTTGTTCGAGATGGCCGCGAAGATCGCGCGCGACGAGCATCTCGACAAAGGCTGGCGGCTCGTGACCAATGTTGGCAGCGACGGAGGACAGACAGTGCAGCACCTGCACTTCCATCTGCTCGGTGGCCGCGCGCTGAGTTGGCCGCCGGGCTAAGGGACGACGATGATCCAGGCATGCCTCAACG
The DNA here is from genome assembly GCA_043720995.1 of Candidatus Eiseniibacteriota bacterium. Taxonomy (GTDB): domain Bacteria; phylum Eisenbacteria; class RBG-16-71-46; order RBG-16-71-46; family RBG-16-71-46; genus JANLWK01. The sequence goes on along the minus strand of JAYSRO010000200.1, from coordinate 1,280 downwards.
GCCGCCGCTCGCGCGCCGAACACCCCGCCATTCCGCAGACGCCCGAAGAACTCGCACGCGAGGGCAAGGCCGCGGTCGCCGCCGGAGCCGCGTCGCTGCACGTCCACCCGCGGGGGCCTGATGGTTTCGAGACGCTCGAGGCTGCACCGCGTGCCGCCGCCTTACGCGCCATGCGCGAGGCATGCCCGGGAATCGAAATTAGTTTCACGACGGGCCTGTGGATCATCAATGATCCCGCGAAGCGGTTGGCGCTCGTCGCCGCGTGGACGGATCTGCCCGATGTCTGCTCGGTCAACATCAGCGAGGACGGCGCGGTCGAGTTGATCGATACACTCGTCGCGCGCGGCATCGGCATCGAGCTGGGCGTCGCCACCGCGGTGGACACGCGCAAATTCATCGCGAGCGGCGTCGCCCCGCGCTGCAAGCGCTTGCTCGTCGAGCTCGAAGGTTCGCCGAGCGAGGCGCAGGTCGAGTGCGCCGTGATCGAGTCGCTCCTGATGGCGGCCGACATCCGCCTGCCCCGGCTCGACCACGGCTACAGCCGCGACACCTACGGCATCCTGGATCACGCGCACCGGATGGGCTACGACCTGCGCATTGGCTTGGAGGATACGCTGGCACTCCCCGACGGCCGCCCGGCCCGCAGCAATGCGGAGCTGGTGGCGGCGGTTGTCGCGAGAGTCGCGGGGCTGTAGGGGAGCGAATTTGGAAGAGTCGACCCACGAATCCTTCATCCGCGAGCTCCTGAAGAGCCAGTACCACGCATCGCTCGCCATGCTGCGCGAATCGATCGAGCTCTGCCCGGACGATCTGTGGACCAGCACGGAGTTCACCAACGCGTTCTGGCAGGTGGCCTATCACACGCTTTACTTCGCGCACGCCTACATGGGACCCGGCAGGGACGCGTTCGTGCCGTGGGAGCACCATCAGGCCGACAACCAAAACCCCGACGGTATCCCCGGCCCCCCGGATCCCAACAGCACGCTGCCGTTGATCCCGCGGCCTTACACGAGGGCGCAGGTGCTCGCGTACTGGCAGTTCTGCGATGCCCACGTGAACGCGTTTGTCGACGCCCTGGACATCTTCAGCACGGAGAGCGGGTTCTCGCGGTACCCGATCCCGAAGCTGGAGCACCAGATGGTCAACCTCCGGCATATCCAGCATGGGGCCGCCCAGTTGGCGGACCGTTTACGGCTGAAGCTCGATATTGGCGTGAAATGGGTGGGGTCATGCCGCAATGGGTAGGTTGTGCTCGGAAGATTGCGGATGGCCGGAAAGAA
>JAYSRO010000199.1:0-6317 GCA_043720995.1 Candidatus Eiseniibacteriota bacterium | reverse complement strand
GGCAACTGGCTCTACGCGCTGACATTCTCAGGCGGCGATACGCTCTCGGCGCTGGTCTACGCGAGCGCGGCCAATTGGCCGTGGGCAGTGATCGATCCGGTTCACGATCAACTGCTCGCTCTCGACGCCAACTGGGCACTGGGTTCGGTGAGCCTCGCTGGAGCGTCGTCGTGGGACGCCATCGGCACGACGGGTCCCGTGACCGGCGAGCTATTGGCGAGCGCCATTTGGGACGCCGCGGCGCAGCGCGTGGTGATGTTCTGTGGGACTCCGCCGCCCGCGTCTTCCCCCACGAACCTCGTGCGCGCGATCAGCTTCCCTGCCAGCCTTCGCCAGCTGAGCTACCGCGGCCAGCCGGAATTGGGCGGCACCGTGACGGTCGATTCTAGCTGGAGCTGCTACGTCTCCGGCACGCCGGTCACTCTCACCGCGGTGCCCACGTTCGGATTTGATTTCACGGGTTGGACCGGCACGATCACTTCGAGCGCGAACCCCTTGTCGCTGAGCATGGACAGCAACAAGAGCCTCGTTGCGATATTCCGGCGTACGACGGACACGCCAGCCGCGGCACAGGCGAGGGTGACCGGCATCGGGCGCATCGCCCCGAACCCCGGGCACCTGCCCCTGCGAGTCGATTTCACACTCGCACGGCCAGGGCCGGCGCGGCTCGCGGTCTACGACCTCGCTGGTCGCGAGTTGCGCGTGTTGGCTTCAGGAGTGCTCGCGGCAGGAGAGCACGAGCGAACCTGGGATGGCTCGGGCTACGCCGGCGTGGCGGCGCCCGGTGTCTACTTCCTGCGGCTGGGCTCGGGCAATCGTGAAGTGACACGGCGGATCGTACTGTTGCGGTGAGATTCCGCGAGCGCGAACGGCCCGCAGCGAGTTCGATCCGAGAGCCGAGCGGCGTCAGTGCAGGAACAGCATCCTCGCCGATCCGCTCCGCTCGCCCACGCTCCAGCGCAAGAAGTAGATCCCCGGGCTGGTCCTGTTGCCGGAATCGTCGCGGCCGTCCCAGGAGATCTGGAACGCGCCCGGTCCTCGCGTGTCACGGAGCACGTCACGCACGCGCCGGCCCGCCGCATCGTAGATGGCGAAGTCGACCCGCGTGCCGGCCTGCGGGATCGAGAAGGTGAGCCGCGTCGACTGCTGGAACGGGTTCGGCAGCACGTGAACCCCGTCGAACACCTCGGGGATCTCGAGGTTGGATTCCGCATCGAGCACTGCATCGGCGGCGTTCTCGGGCTCCTCGGTGGCGAACGCGTCGGGAGTGCAGCGGTGGTCGTGCGCATCGCCGCGCAGGATCCTGCCAAGGCAGCCGGCCCACCGGAGATAGTCCCCGCGCCCGTCTCGATGCCCGCCGCGCGCGCGATCGGAATCGGCGAGCGTTCGATCGACCTCGTCGATGAGCCGGTCCACGGTCGTCGCGTTGCCGCGGCACGAGACCTTCGTGCCGGGCGAAACTCCGATGGCCTCCGCGCTTGGGGTCTCGAGGTGCAACTCGGCCGCAGCCACGTTGGCGAGCAGTGCTGCGAACTGGCGCCGGAGGCGGCGGGCCGCATCGCGCGGATCGTGCGTCAACACCCGGCACAACCCGTCACTCGCTTCGCCGGTGGACCAGTCAAACGTCTTCGACCGCCGGTCGACCCAAGCGGCGATCGCCTGCATTTGCTCGGCGGTGAATCCCGGTACGTTTCTCTTACAGTGGCGCGGGCGCCCGCAGGAGTGTGTCCACCATGCCGCCGAGCGCGGGCAGTCACGCGTGTTGCATTCCGCGACGGCTACCGCAAGCGAACACGCCGAGGCGCACGAGCCGGCGGCGCGCCGCAGCACGACCGACAGGCCGCCCTGCGCCGCCACGAACAGCGATTCACGATCGGCAGGTCCGACAATCGTTCCGCCGCCGTGCACCGCCCACGCGAGCGACGCGCCGTCGGCCAGCGTGCGGAATACCAGCATCGATCCGGAGCATGCGTTCGAAGGTCCCGTGACCGCGCATTCGGGGAGTCCGATCCGGTCCGGGCCCGCGAGCGAGTAGCACGCGCCAGACTGGCCCACGACCCAGCGTCCGCTCTCGCCGAGCGCGACAGCGTTCAGCGACGCCTCGGTCCCGCTGCGCACAATCTGCCAAGTTTCGCCACGATCGGGGGAGAATAGGAGGCTTCCGATCGGGCCGCACGCCCAAATCGAGCCCGAGCACGTTGCCTGGATCGCGCGCACCGGCACGTTCAGCGAATCCGCCTGGACGGCGGCGCGCCAGTTCGCGCCGCCATCGTCGGTGCGCAGCATGCCGAAGTCGCCCGCGATGAAGCCGTGGCGTTCGTCGAGGAACGCGCAGCCGTAGAGATCGAAGCCGGTGCCGGTAGAGAGCTGCGTCCAGCGCCCGCCATCGAACTTGAGTGCGAGTCCCGATTCGCCGACCGCGTACGTGGCTCCGCCGATCGCCTGACAGCCGAGCAGCGCGCGTCTCGTGCCCGAGGTCATCGGCGTCGCACCCGTTGCGCCGAGTGCCACGATGGATCCACCGCTGCCCACCGCGATTCCCGTTCCGTCGACACCGACCGAGACCGCGTTCCAAAGAACACTCGTATCGACCGTCATCGGGACCCACGTTGCGCCCAAGTCGTCCGAAGTCGCGACGAAGCCGTCACCGGACATGAACAGCCGCGCGCCATGGAATGTGGCCGCGCGCGCAACCCGGCGGTTCGGAAGTCGCATCGGTTCCCACGTCGAGCCGGCATCCCGGCTCACGAAGCTGCTCTCGGCACCCACGACCACGACGGACCCCGCCGGGCCGAGAGCCACCGCGTCGAGATTCGCTGTCGTGCCCGGCACGTGCTGGTCAAACGAGAACCCCGACGTGCCCACATCGACGCTGAGGTAGAGCCACGTGGCGCCGCCCTGGTAGTCGAATGCGAGGAACTCGAGATCGCGCGCACCCACCTGATCCGCGCGCGGTGTCCACTCGAATGTGGTGTGCACCGGGTTACCAAACGTCTGCACGGGAGGATTCAGCGTCGCCCCGTCGGGCACGTCGCCCGCATCGAGACTGATGGGGCCGGTCGCGTCCGGGTCGCTGGCGCGAATTTCGATGCGCATCGGTATGCCCACGCTTGCAACGATCCGGTGCGGATAGGGCCGGCGTCCGCTAAACAGGGGTGACTCGAACTGCGGCGGTATGTTCGGCGGAACAGGCAGGATCAGCACCTTCGCGACCGAGCTCCCTCCCCAGCCGTCGGACGCGGTGTACTGGAACGAGTCCGGAACTGCTCCGATGTAGTACATCACGGTTCGTCCTGAGTCCGCGATGCTGGCATTCCCGCCCGAGGGCTGGGTCACGGCGACGATGCGAAGGGAATCTCCGTCCGGATCGATGTCGTTCGCCAGGACGTTGATGCTCGCGAAAAACTGGGCTCCGACTCGAGCCGTGTCTGCATGCGCGACGGGTGGGGTGTCGATCCCGCGCAGCCTGAGGCGCACGGTGGCCGTGGTCGCCCCGCCGCGGCCGTCGCCGACGATATACGTCAGCGAGTCGCGGCCCCATGCGTTGGCGAAGGGTCGATAGTGAATGCGCTGCGTCGCGAGATCGACGGCCGCCGAGCCGATGTGCCCCGCCGACAGGACATCGATTCGCAGCACGTCCCCGTCGAGGTCCTCGTCGTTGTCGAGCACGGCGAGATCCACGTCGTGGTCCGCGCGGAATTCGTAGCGCTCGTCTGCCACGGCCGGCGCGCGGTTGGGAATCGTGACGCCGTCGCCGAGATGAATTGCCACCGCGTTCGAACCCGCACAGGCCACCGCGAGATCGAGCCGATGGTCGCCGTCCACATCGCCAACGGCGATCGCACGCGGCGAGCGACCCGTCGCCACGCGAGTCTCGCGGCCGAAAAATCCGGTGCCGAATCCCGTCCGCACCCGCAGCGAGTTCTCATCGGCGCACGCGACCGCCAGGTCGAGCACGCCGTCGCCGTCGAGATCGGCGAGTGCGACTCCGCGCGGGGAGCGGCCCACAGCGACCTCCGACCATGGTGCCAGGTTCCCCGCTCCATCGCCGCGCATGATCCATACCTGGTTGCTGTCGACCGCCAATGCCACATCGACGTGTCCGTCGCCGTCCACGTCCCCCGTGGCGATCGCATAGGCGGCTCCATCGACATTGAAATTGCGCTCGTCGATAAACCCGAAGGACAGACCGTTCCACATCAGGACCGTGACCCGGTACGAACTGGGCACGATCGCGTCCAGGACGCCATCCCCGTTCATGTCCGCAAGCACGACCTGCTGCGGCTTCTGCCCGCAGTAGTAGCCGTTGCGCTGGGACAGCCGCCGGGTCAGCGCCGTCAGGCTCCCGAACGACTCGTTCGCGACGAGCAGGTCGGGGAACCCATCGCCGTCGACGTCGCCCATCGCCGCGGAGATCGCGCCATAGTCCGCGGAGTATTCGTCCTGCGGCTGCAGGCTGCCATCGGCGTTGCCGTATACGACCGAGGCGCTGTGCGAGGCACGATTGCCCCACACCACGTCGGGACGGCCATCGGCGTTCAGGTCACCGGTCGAGACGAGTGAAGGCTCGAGTGGCGCGGGCGAATCCCTGCGGGTCCCGAAGCCGCCGGCCGAGTTTCGCCGCACCGAGTACGAGGCGCCGCTGAAGTGTGTCGCGACGAGATCGAGATCGCCGTCCAGGTCCAGGTCCGCGAGGGCGACTCCATGGGGGTCGGCGCCGGTGCGCAGCAGCGTGCGCGACCCGATCGGAATCGCGGTGCCGTGTGCGCCCGCGTTGAGCAGCACGCTGACCTCGCCATGCGTGTAGCCGACGGACACGAAGTCGGGAGCGCCGTCCGCATCGAAGTCTGCCACGCCGAGCCAATTGCAGGGCGCCCCAATCCGGACCGGAACGGGCTCCCCGAAATGGCCGTTGCCCGCTCCCCGCGCAATCGCAACGCGTGGTTCGTACACGCCGATCGCGGCGTCGAGTACCCCGTCGCCGTCGAAATCAGCGAGCTTCAGTGCGCCCGCGTGGCGCAAGCTCTGCTCGATCGGCGGGGTGAAGGACCGGCCCCCTGTGGAGAGCAGCGTAATGAGGCGTTCCGAATTATAGGCCGTGGCGACCAAGTCTGTGCGACCGTCGTTGTCGACGTCGCCGACCTCGACCTCTCCCGTCCCTTCCGCACCCGGAAGCGTCATGAGCGGTTCGAACGTGCCTCCACCTGCACCCCACAGAATGCCGACGGCGTTGCCATGCGGCAACGCACCGACGATGTCGAGCTTCCCGTCACGATCGAGATCGGCGATTTCGAGATCGGTGAACTCATTCGGAAGATTGATCTCCACCGGCGGCTCGAACGTGAGGTCGCCACGGCCGCGCACGACGGAGACGAGCGAGAGGTTGTGGCCCACTACGAGATCCTGGACCCCGTCGCCATCGAGATCCGCATGGGCGAGAAAACGCGGCGAGAAGAGCCTGAGCGCTTGGGACCGCGGCGCATCGAACGTCCCATCGCCATGGCCGCGAAACAGGTAGAGGACCGCACTCCAGTAGTCGCCGACACAGAGATCGTTCTTGCCGTCCCCGTCGAAGTCGGCGATCTGAACGCTGCTCGGGAATCCTCCCGTCAGCAGGATCGAGGTTTGAAGAGGCGAGCCGCCGGGCCGGTCGAGGAATACGACCACCGTGTCCTTCGCACAGGGAACCGCCATGTCCGGAAGGCCATCGCCATTGAGGTCGCCTATCGAGAGCGCCCATGCGTGTTCGCCTGAGGCGAGATCGTAGCGGGCCCGAAAGTCGACGCCGCTCGCGGTTGGCAGGATGCGAGCGTTCCGACGGGAGTGGGCCGATCGCTCGGTCGAACGTGCCTCGCCGCGCCGGGCAAACGAGGGGAGCGCGAGCAGGACCGTGGCGGCAATGATCAGAACCGGCCAGGGCGACCACCTGGGATTCATGATGCGTTCTCCTCTGCGTGCGATAGCGGATGGGTGCACCGCAGGGCATCTTACACGGCGCAGCGAATTCAGGGACAGCCCCTTCGTCGTGCCATGTCCCGGGGTGTGACCACGGAATCCCGCGCTCGCGGCGGTACTGCTCCGTTGCGTCAATAACGGCCGCCGAGGACTCCGCGGGGAGTCCGTCGCGTGACGCGTCACTGACCCCCTACTGGCTCACTGCCCCCACGGCCCCATCGGTGGGCACGACGATCGTATCGGCAAGTAGATCGTGGAGGCACTGCTTGGGTTGTGCTCGGGAAATTGGGGGTGGCAAACCGCTTGCGCTGAGCAAGGCCATGACAACCCAGGCAGCCCCCCAAGCGCCGCCCTTCTGTCCC
>JAYSRO010000198.1:0-6325 GCA_043720995.1 Candidatus Eiseniibacteriota bacterium | reverse complement strand
AACATCAACGCTTACCTCGCCTTCGCTGACCTGCACAACATCATGCGCGCCACGCATTACCCACGCGCGACGCAGCACATCACCGAGATTCTCGCGATCATCACCACGCTGATCGAGCGTGGCTTCGCCTATGCCTCGGACGGCGACGTCTACTTCGAGGTGCGCAAGAAGGCCGACTACGGCAAGTTGTCGGGCCGCGCCGTGGACGACATGCAGTCGGGGGCGCGCATCGAGATCGGCGAATCGAAGCGTGATCCGCTCGACTTCGCGTTGTGGAAAGGCGCCAAGCCCGGCGAGCCCGCGTGGGAGTCGCCGTGGGGACCAGGACGCCCGGGTTGGCACATCGAGTGCTCGGCGATGGCGATGAAGTACCTCGGCGAACACTTCGACATCCACGGTGGCGGCCAGGACCTGATCTTCCCGCACCACGAGAACGAGATCGCCCAGTCCGAAGCCGCGACGGGCAAGCCGTTCTCGAACTTCTGGACCGAGAACGGCATGGTCAATCTCGGCGGCGAGAAGATGTCGAAGAGCACGGGCAAGTTGTTCTTCATCGAAGACATCGTGGCGCAGGTCGAGCCCGAGGTCGTGCGCTACTACCTGATGTCGACGCACTACCGCAGCCCCATCGACTTCAGCCACGAGCGCCTGAGCGAGGCAGGGGTGGCCCACCAGCGCCTGCGGCTGGCGCTGGAGCGGACCGGGGCGTGGGACCTCGACCCTGCGACGGCGTCCCCTCCGGGGCCCCTGGCGGATGCCGTGGCGGAGGCGGACAAACAGTTCCACGAGGCCATGGACGACGACTTCAACAGCGCCCGCGCCATCGGGCACCTGTTCGACCTGTCCCGCGAGATCAACCGGGCGATCGACGAGCAGCGCGAGGCGGAAGCCCGCCCGGCCGCCGCCGCCATGCTCCGGCTCGCCGGAGTGCTGGGACTGTTCTGGAAGAAGCCAGCGGCGGAAGCATGGTCGCCCGAGGTGCTGCGCCTGGCGGAGGCCCGCGAAGCGGCGCGAAAGGCCAAGGATTGGGCCAAGTCGGACGCAATCCGGGAGCAGTTGGCCGGGCACGGCGTGGTGGTCGAGGACGGGGCGGGCGGGGCCAAACTCAAGCGGAAGGGTTGACCCCAAACGGCACCCTAAACAAAACCATTGCACCGGGGTGGTCGACAGGCCTAGCCTTTCCCTACGGCCAATCACCGTACCGGGCGCGCCACGCTTCAATCCGCATCCAATGGTCAGGCGCGCCATTGGCGTTTCGGTTAAAGCCCTTAGATTTTTGCGGGAAGTAGATGAATCGACTGGGGACACACAGAAGAGGACTCATGTCGCGGTTCAAGATGAATCGTCAGCTGGCTCTCATACTCACATTGGCTGCGACCTTGTGCTTCGGTTCGCTCCCGGTGCCAACCCTTGCCGTGCCGATCGACGTGCAGGGGAAGGGCCCCGCGGAGGGCGACGGGGGCAATCATGGTGATCCAGACGTTCCGACGGGGGCGACCCGCGGCACCAGCACGATCGGTGTCCGGCCCACGGCGCGACCGATGGTTCAAATCCAGGCCAATCCCGTTGCCGTGGCTGACGGCCGGGGATCACAACTCGTGTGGATGTGGCGCCTACGCATTGTGTTGCAGGGTCTTAGGATCTCGACGTTCCATTTCTAGGAACCCCGCAGACACGCTGCATCATTCGTTGTCCGGAGAATCAACGTGCCCGGCTTCGACGTAAAGCGTATTGCCCGGTTGGAGGAGCAGATCGCGTCCAGTATGGACCGCGAGCGCGAGCCTGCTCTCTCCGAGCTGGAAATGCTGGCCGATCTCTACCTGCAGGCCGACCACGTCGGCCCCGCACTGGAGCTCATCGAGCGTCTTCTGACACGCCCGGAAGCACTGGCTCTGCCGGTCGACCGACGCGCCGGTCTACGCAGCAAGTGCATCTCGTGCCGGCTCCTCCAGGGTGATCCCCAGAACGCCCTGGCCCAGGTTCGGGATGTGCTTGCCCTCGAGTCCGAGATCGAATCGGTGTCCCTGCGCTGCCGGCTGCACCTCCAGGGTGGGGACGCCCTGTTCCGGCTTGGCCGCATCGATGAAGGGCGCGTCGCGGCGCTGCGTGGGCTCGAACTCGCCGATGCCGCGGGCGAGTTGCCGCAGTCCGCGGCCGCGCTCAACCTGCTGGGCCGCCTGAGCTACCGCCACGGCGACCTGTCGGAAGCGCGTGACCTGTACGAACAGGCGCTGGCGTTGTACCGCCGGGTGGGGGATGACACCGGGGCGGCGCATGTGCGCAATAACCTCGGCTTGATCCACAAAAACCTGTGCGAGTGGGACGCCGCGGCTGCCCACCTGACCCAAGCGCTCGAAATCCACAAGCGCAGCGGTCATTTTGGCGAAACGCTGGCCCCCCTGATCAACTTGGGGATTGTGTTCCAGAAGAGCGGCGACTGGAAGCGGGCGGCCGAGCACTATGCTCACGCGGAGCGCGTCGCCACGCAGGTGGGCGACGAGTTGCGTACCGTCAACATCGCCATCGGCTCGGGCAATGTGGCCAGGCTGGAGCGCCGCTTCGAAGCCGCCGAGCAGCTGCTGACGCAGGCGCGGGCCCATGCGCGCGAGCGCGGTGCCCAGCGTGAAGAGGTGCTGGCACAGGAATTCCTCGCCGAACTCGACCACGACCGCGGCCGCTTTGAAGAGGCGCTGATCGCCTACCAGGAGGCCCTGCGGCTTGCGGAACGAGTTTGCCCCGAGGGCGACCTGGTCGTCGAGATCGAACGCCGCCGCGCCGAATCGCTGCTGGCGCTGGGCCGTCTCGATGCCGCCGACTCCGCCTGCCAGCGCGCGAGCCGCCTGGCACGGCTGACGGACGACCGTCTCGAGTTCGCCGTCTCCGAGCGCGTTGCCGGCTCCATCGCGTGGGCCCGCGGCCGCGGCGCCGACGCATTCGTTTCGTGGGAGATGGCGGCAACGCTGCTGGAGCAGGCCCACGAGCGCTTGGAGCTGGGCAAGACCTACCTCGAGATGGGCCGCGCCGGGACGGACCCGGTGCAGACGCGCCGTCACCTCTATCGCGCCGCAGCGTTGTTCGGCCCGCTCTCGACCCCGTACTGGATCGAGCGCGCCGAGCAGGAATTGGCACGCACGGCGCCGCTGGGCACCGAGCCAACGGCCGCCCCCGGCCAGCCCACCCTGATGGGCCGCCGCAGCCGCGCGCCGGGCCTCGTGGCGTGCTCGCAGGCGATGCGGCAGGTGGAGCACCTCGCGCGCAGGGCGGGTGGTACGGAACTGTCGGTCGTGATCACCGGTGAGACCGGGACCGGCAAAGAACTCGTGGCGCGCACCATTCATTCGCTGTCGGCGCGGACCAACAAGCCGTTCCTCGCCGTGAACTGTGGCGCCTTGCGCGCCGACCTCGCGCTGTCGCAGCTGTTTGGGCACCGCAAGGGCGCCTTCACCGGCGCGCACACCGATGGTGTGGGGCTGGTCGAGGCGGCGCACGGCGGCACGTTGTTCCTCGACGAAGTGGGTGAGTTGCCGCTCGACGTGCAGGTCACCCTGCTGCGCTTCCTCGAGAGTGGCGAGTACATGCGCCTGGGTGAAACCCAGGTGCGGCGCGCCGACGTGCGCATCATCGCGGCGACCAACCGCGAGCTGCGTGGCGCCGATGAAAAGCTGTTCCGCCGCGACCTGTTGTTCCGGCTGAACGAAGTCGAGATCGCGGTGCCCGCGTTGCGCGAGCGCCGTGACGACATCGTGCCGCTGGCGCGGCATTTTCTCGCGTTTTACGGCGGGCTCGTCGGCCCGCGGATGTCGAACGATTCCGAGTCCGTGCTGCTCTCGAACGCCTGGCCCGGCAATGTGCGCGAGCTGGAAAACGTGATGAAGCGGGTTGCCGCGCTGCACGCGGGTGACGCCGTGGTGACGCCCACCTCGCTGATGCCGTTCCTCTCGCACGACTCCTGCAGCACGCACGGGGCGGTTCCCAGCGTGGCGGACGCTCGCGCCGCGATCCTCGAGGCCTATGCCGAGGCGCGCGGCAACAAGAGCCGCGTCGCCGAGTTGCTCGGTGTGAGCCGCAAGACCTTGTACGCGCGGCTCAAGCGGTTCGACCTGCAGCTGCCCTGACGGCAGCGCGCAGCTGTTCGTGGATCACCCGGCCCTCACGGCCGGATTTTTTTTGCCCTGAAATCGCTGCGGACTCGAGCGCTGGCGAAAATGGTCCAGAAAGTGAGACCTCTGTTACGGCAACCCTGGGATTTGTGTGTTACCCCATCATGCTGATGTATGGCAATGGGTTGCGCCGGTAATAGCCGCACAAGTGTTACCTCGGGGCCGAAACAGTTCCGCCTTCGCTCGCTCGCGGCGCTCCTCATCTAGATCCGCAGCGGCTCCGTAACTCATTGCAATTGCACACTTCTTCCAAGCGCAATGAGCCCATCGCGCGTTTCGCACGTCATGGCACGCGTGATGCTGTGATGTATCTGCGGATACGGGGGATCAGCGGGCAGCAATGCCCGTCCTGGATTCGATCGCAAGGCCTCCGGGGGAGCGGGGCCTTCGATTCCGGGTGGTGGCGCAGGGAGTGGCACCTCCACCGCGCAGTTACAAGCCGCCCGGGATCGCCCCCCAGTGGTACTCGAGAACGTCGGTACAGAAGTAGCTGCAAGGGGCTCGTACCCTGAATGACGTTCGAGTGATTTACCCGAGAGGGGGTGAGCGGGACCCACACGGTTCAGCAATACCCGTAGAAGTTCGGTAAGCAGTACGTAACAGGCAGAAACTCGTAGCGAAGCAAATCACCAAAAAAATCGAATACGCCCGGTCAACGAAGCCGGGAAGCCAGAGGGGTTCATCCCGGTCACTCCCTGGATTCTCGGGAAGAGGCAGCCCAACGTGACTTCAGTACACGTCTGGGCTGCCTTTTCAATTTATATGGGAAATTTCCGCCGGAATCTTGCTGAGCCAAGGAGTGCGTGCTAGTGTCCCGCGCCATGAAAACTCCCTTCTTCAAGCGCGCTTTGTCGCGCCCGGTTTCAGCAGTTGCGGTGACGCTCGCAGTGTTCACGATGGCTAACGCCCTGATCGCCGGCTGCGGTGGCAGCAAGACCGAAGAGTCGGCCGAGGGCACCACGACCACGACCACCACGACCACGGAGACCACGCCTGCTCCGGTCGCCGTCGAAATGGACGGCGCCAAGATCTACGCCGAGCGCTGCACCGTGTGTCACGGCGCGGGTGGCAAGGGTGATGGCCCGGGTGGGGCCGCACTCAACCCGCATCCGCGTGACCATACGGACGGCAAGTACATGAACGCGAAGCCCGATGCGGAGCTGCTCGCCACGATCCACACGGGCAAGGGCTCCATGCCGGCGTGGAAGGGCATCCTGACCGACGAGCAGATCGCCGCGGTGCTCGCGCACGTGCGCACGCTGGCGGTCCCGGCGTACACGGCACCGAAGTAGCCCCAGACTCATCAGGGACGTTTGCTGGCGTAGCTCAACTGGTAGAGCAACTCATTTGTAATGAGTCGGTTGGGGGTTCGAGTCCCTTCGCCAGCTAATTGTTCCGCTCCCAACTGTTGGAATCGCGCTGCCGCCCGCCCGAACAGGGCAGGGCGGCAGCGTCGTCCTGAAAATGTAAATTGATGTGGAGGGATGCCCGAGCGGCCAAAGGGAGCAGACTGTAAATCTGCCGGCTTATGCCTTCGGAGGTTCAAATCCTCCTCCCTCCACCATCTGCTTTAATGCCAGCAATTTGAGCGGGAGTAGCTCAGTTGGTAGAGCGCTAGCCTTCCAAGCTGGATGTCGCGGGTTCGAGTCCCGTCTCCCGCTCCATATCCCCCCCGCCGACGAACAGCGGCATCTGAGCTAATTTCTTCTCTTGAAGCGTTTTTCGGGTTGACATCCAGCCCGGTGCGAACCTAAATTCTCCGGCTCGCGCGTCCTCTGGGGAGAGGTCCGTTTGGGACGACCCCTTGGGAAGGTGCGCCCTATTGCCTCACGCACCAACGAGTTTCCCGAGCGATGCCCCGCACCCTCGCCTGACCCCCAAGCCGCATCGCTTGGTATCACCGGACATCGCCCACTTAGCTCAGTCGGTAGAGCATCTCCATGGTAAGGAGAAGGTCATCGGTTCGAATCCGATAGTGGGCTCCACTCCGCAACACTGCGTGCCCAAAGGCATTCGGGTCGCGGGGGCGAACGTCGTCAACACCATGAGCACAGGAGCATAGCGAGATGGCGAAGCAGAAGTATGAGCGCACGAAGCCGCATGTGAACGTGGGAACGATCGGGCACGTCGACCACGGCAAGACGACGCTGACGGCGGCCATCACG
>JAYSRO010000197.1:0-6342 GCA_043720995.1 Candidatus Eiseniibacteriota bacterium | reverse complement strand
CTCCGAGTTTCTGGATCAGCGGCTCGGCCAGCTCGTGGAAGGTGTCGGAGATGATCACGACCTGCGCCAGCTGCCGCAGCCGCGCGAGGAAGTCGCGGGCGCCCAAGTAGGGCTCGACGACGTGCGCCACGCTCTGGAGCTGCTTGAGCGTCACCCCGCTCTTGCGCGTCGCCTCGATGCGGCGGCGCATCAGCTCGGAGAAGTCGGCCATGTCCCGGGTGGTCAGGGACAGCTCGGGTATGTCGAAGTGCTGCCCCAAGATGGGCCAGATTTCGGGCGCCAGGCACCCCTCAAGGTCGAGAGCGAAGATCATGCTATCCCCAAGCATAGCATAGTCATCGGGTCGGACGCCCGGGCCTGGACCGAGCGTGCCGAGCGTGTTCGGCCGAGCGTGTGGTCGGGGCCGAGCCCCAAAGACTCATGCCGTGGCGGCATTGGGCCGATACCCCCGACGGCGGCCCTATGGCCGCAAATCCCTTACCGCGATTGCCCTTGAGGTCACGCCACCATGGAACCGTTGCGCGATTCCGACGCAGAATCCCCGCCCTAGGCCACTGAGGACATCGGCGAAATTCTGCGTCAGGCGATGGCCGGCCTCCACGGCACCGCGGACGGGCGTGACTTGTTCGCCGACGAGCTGGATTTGCCGTCACCGCGTCGGGATCCCGCGAACATTCCTCGGACCCGCGGCGCGCCTGCGGCTGGGGCCAGCGAGGATCCGGACGATGTGGTGGTGATCGAGACTGGGAAATCCCCGGCTATCGTGTTGCCACGCAATGCGCCGCCGCGTCGTGGGCCGATCCCGTTCTCGCTCGCGCATCCCCTGCTCTAGCTCACTCCTTCCGGCATCATCGCCGTGGTCCTCGGCGCGATCACCGCAGTGGTGTGGCTCATCGTCCTCAATAGCGGCAATCCCGGGGCCGCGCAAGCCGTCGATCCCGCGTACGAGCAAGCCAGCGTCCGCTGGGCAATCGTGCTCACCAGCCAGCGCATCGAAGACTTCAGGCGCCAGTTCCACCGCGCACCTTCGGGGCTCGCGGAGCTCGGTCTGCCGGGACCGGCACTCATCAGCTACGAACGCGTCGCTGACGACCGCTACCGGTTGAGCGCGCCCACGACCACCGGGCCTGTGGTGTTCGATTCCATGCGCTCGCGCGAGTCCTTCGCGGGCCACAGCCTGGAATTGCTCACCGCCTCAACAGGGGTGGCCCCCAGATGAACTGGCGCAAGCACACCACGCACATCGTGATCGCCCTCGAGGTCGTGCTGGTGATGGCGGCGTTTGCCGTGGCGCCACTGCGCGAGCGCGCAATTCACGCGGATGCCTTGCGCATCGCGCGTGACATGGAGCTCGTCGCCAACTCGGCGACCGCCATGTACACGAATGAGGGCAATTGGCCGGGGGATGCAGGGGCGGGCCAGACCCCGGCAGCACTGGCATCATCGCTTCCGCCGGGCGGATGCTTGGGAACGAGCGCGGCGCCGCGCTGCTGCTGGCGCTGGTCGTGCTCACGACAATGGCGTTCATGGCGATGTTTCTCGGCGCCACGGCCGCGATGAACCGCCGCATGGCGGGCGATGACGCCACCAAGGCGAAAGCGCTGCGCAACGCCGAGTCCGGCGTGGCGGAAGCGCTCGCGCGAGTCCAGGCGGGTCTGGGACCCGATCCCAGTGTGGCCAATGCGCCGCGCAAGGTAGTGCAGATCCTGTTGGTGAATTCCGGGGGCACAGCCGGGGTGGATACCACGTTGCTTGCAACCGGCCAGCCGTCCGGGCAGTGGCTGCCGTACAGCACGGCATCCAAGGGTGGCAATGCGCTGACGATCGAGTTTCGCACCGATGCCGGCAAGACCAAGCTCTATCGCTACGACAAGACCCAGAATCCGCCCGTCCAATCGAACACGGGCGATCCGGTCTACCGCGTGACCTCGACGGGAACCGCCGGAAATATTTCGCGCACGATCGTCGCGGAAGTCAGCTGGAGCCCCGCGGCGAGCCCTTATGACGTACGCGGTGCTGTCTGTGCGGGGCAGGACGTAAAGTTCTTGGGCAACGCCATCGCCTGCGGCTACAACCATCGCGCGGACACTCCCGCGGGTACCGGCAGCTCCGGGCGCCTGGGCCTAGGTGGTTGCTACGAGAATCCCCTGGCGACTCCGCCCAAGTGGGAGTACCCGACCGGAACCACCGCCGGCATCTGGAGCACCGGGAATGCGGCAGGCGGCGGCGTCGCGAACTCGTTCGGGTCACCCGCAGGGTCGAGCTATAACTCGACATTCTATGCCGGTCCCTGGGAAGTCCTCGGCATGACGCAGTCGCAGTTCTACACATGGGTGGGCACGGCGAAGTCTTCGATGCCCGCGACCCCGAGTGGCATCACCTATCTCGACAACGACAGTACCAAACAGAACGCCACGGGCAGTTGGAGCAATAACGCCGGCACCGGCTTCTTGTACTGCGACGGCGACCTCACACTACAGAGCAACTGGCGCGGGCTCGTCTATGTCGAAGGGGACCTGAAACTCAATGGCAATACCTGGATCCTGGGCGGGGTCATCTGCAAGGGCAGGAGTCAAATCAAGTTCAACGGCGGCGCGACCGTGCTCTACAGCGCCGACGCAATCCAGACCTATGTGGCGGCCAGTAGCGGCAATGGTAAACCCAAGGTCGTGTCGTGGAAGGAAAACTGACCGGGATGAGCGTGCGCGAGCAGGGCTTTACGTTGATTGAGCTAGCAATGGTCGTGCTCGTGCTCGGGATCGTCACGGCGATCGCGGCGGGAGGTTTCGGCCGCTCGTCGGATCACTACGCGCTCAATGGCGCCGCGGGTGGCATTGCCGAGCGCGTGCGCTTCACGCGAGAACGCGCCATGGCCACGCGCACGTCACAGACGGTGCGATTCGAGGCTGGTTACCAGGGCACTGACTATCGCGTTGAAATCGGGGGAGTCATGCAGGCCGGTTGGGCGCTACCGAAGCGGGTTACCTACGCATGGCTTTCCGGAACCATTGCCGCGGTCACGCTCACACCCGATGGCCGCGCGAGCACGTCGGGTTTGGTGATCTTGCAGGACGCTCGCGGGTTCAAGGACACCGTGAGCGTGCTGTCCTCCGGTCTGGTGCTGACGCAATGAGCCGGCTCGAGCGAGGTGTACGCGGGGGCAACGAGGCTGGGCTGACGCTGGTCGAAGTGATGATCGCGCTCGTGCTGATGACGATCGGCATCCTGGCGCTCGGGAAGGTGCTGCCCGCCGGTTCGCGTTCCGAAACCGCCGCGCGGCTGCAGGGCTCGGGCGCGTTGTACGCGAATGAGACGTTCGAGACGTTGCGCGGCCAGGCGCGCGTGAGCAGCAGTCTCACGGCTGGGCGTCACCCGTCGTCCGGCTACGATTCGCTCGGTACTTCCAAGGCGTGGCGGCGATACTACGTGGTCTCGGCCATGTCATCGCCACTCGACTCGCTGCTCAAGGTGCAGGCGATCGTGCGTTGGGGCTCGGTGAAGCCGGACTCGGTGACGTTGACCGGCTACCTGATGCCATGATCGCGGCCCGCTCATTGAACGGCCGCGTGCCCTGCCCGGCGATACCGCGAGCACCGCGTCACGCTGCTGCGGGTTTCACGCTGATCGAGATCATGACGTCGTTGCTGGTGCTCAGCATCGTCATGATGGGGCTGATGCTGGTGCTGCAGACGAGCCAGGGCAGCAGGCTCGCCACCACCAACGGCATCGAAGCTCGCCAGAAGGCCGCGATCGCAATGGAGCTGATCGAGGCGGACCTGCGTGTCGCCGGTACGGGTATCGACGCGGGCTACGCGACGCCACAGTTGGCGGTCGCCTACGTCGACTCGCTCGAGATTCTCGTGTGCGGCGACATTTCCGGCGGCGTCGCAGCGCCGACCGACACCCTGGCCTACAGCCCCACTGGAACACCCAAACCTGTGCACCTGACCGGTGGATATGCACCGCCTATCAAGTACCGCACGGGGGCGGAAGTGGTTCGCTGGACGCTCGACTTGAACAACGATGGGTCGGTCAACAGCAGCGATATCGCCGACGCCAATGGCGTCGACGTCCAGCGTAGCCGGAACCCGAACGACTACATGCTGGTGCGCCAAGTGTACGGCGACTCGCTCAACAATGTCGCCGGCGACAACGGCGGCGACATCAGCCGGATGGCCCCCGTGCTCAAGCCGGGCGGCACCGTGCCCGCGCTGTTCACCGTGACCATGACCGATGGCACGACGTGGAATTGGTCCTCGGGGGCGGTCCCCGCCAACAAGCTGGCCAGCATCGCCAGCATCAAGGTCCAGGTGACCGCCGAGAGCAGCCGGCCGGACACCCGCGGCAAGTACTCGCGCGAGACGCTTTCGACCACCGTCAGTGTGGCCCGCGTCGACCTGTAGCACGGCGGGGGGCAAGGAATAGGAACCGGTGGGTTCCGGGAGCGTTCCGTCCACCGCGTAATTCCAGGAAGCCGTTGCCCCCAGGGTATTGTTTTGCCCTGTCACATCACCTAACATCATTGGCATGAGCGCTCTGGCTCAGCAACCATTCCGGTTGACCGACATCCTTGCCCTTGCCCCAGGAGCCCCCAATGTTCCGGAAATTCGTGGCCGCAACTTCGATCCTTGTCGCCCAAATTGCCCTCGTTTCCATCGCCGCTGCCCACGCGCCCTCGGGAGCGATTTTCACCACGGTCTCCGATGGCAGCGAAGTCAATTACAACCACTACCCCAGCAAGGACTCCGTCTACTTGGATGGCGGCCCTGGGCCAGGGGCACCCCAGCACGCGGCGGGTCTCGATGACGGTACCTATGTCTTCCAGGTCACGGATCCCTCGGGACGCGTCCTGCTCTCCACTGATCCCGCGCGCTGCCGCCGGTTCGTGGTTACCGCCGGAATCATCACGAGCGTGGTTCCCAGCGCGTGCCAGCACGTGACCGGCGTCGACATCGATCACGGCGCCACGACGGTTCAGTTGATGCCGTATGACGACACGCCGAACCCCGGTGGTGTCTACAAGGTATGGGTGACGCGGGTTGAAGACTTCCTGCTGGGTTGCGAGGCACTGGGTGTCAGCAACGGGCTCGATGTCGTGGACGCGGGCCGCGCCTCGGGAAACCAGCATGGATTCATCCCGGCGCACTGCAAGACCGACAATTACAAAGTGAAGGACGTGCCGATCGTTGAAATCGACACGCGGTTCTACGACAGCCAGACGGGCCGTATCCTGGACAACCACAAGGTCACGTGGATCGACACGCAGGGTGCTTCGAACGTCAAGTATTCCTACTACTCCGCGCGGCTCGACGTGAATCACGAAGCGCATGTGGAAGGCGTGGAGCCGGGCACCCACCGGATCGTGATCGAAAACCAGCCCCTGTATCACGTGGACCGTGTCGTTGCCAACGGGGGGACAGTCTATGGCGCGCAGACCGTCGATGTTCACATCCCGAACCTCAACAAGGCCCTGACGGTGTATGTCGACGCCTATGTCTCAAGCGTGGGTGTCCTTGGCGTGACGCCGGTCACGGACAAGGGCTTCATCCTCGAAGCGGTGCGCCCGAATCCGGTGCGCGGTGACCGGCTGAAGGTAGCGTTCGCGCTGTCGTCGAGCGCCAAAGCGCAGCTCGAACTGGTCGACATCGGCGGGCGTGAAGTCGCGAGCCGCGAAGTCGGCGGACTCGGCGCGGGACGCCACACCGTCGATATCGCGGCCGGCCAGAAGCTGGCGCCGGGCGTCTACATGGTCCGGCTGACGCAGGGCAGCAATAACCTGATCCAGCGCGTGGCGGTCATTCAGTAACCCGGCACTCCAAACCAACAGTGCTTTGCGGCCACGATCGCCTTCGGGCGGCCGTGGCCGTGCGCATTTGGGGGCGCTAGGCGGGGCGGGTGGGGCCATAACGGTGGAAAGCCCAGCGTCGGGTCGCTCTTTTACGTGATTTATCTTGCATTATTGAAATTACCAGAATAAACTTCAGAACAATGAACAAATTGCCGAACAATGTACGGAATTTGGACGACCGCGACCGCCGGTTGCTCTCCCTGGTTCAACGCGACGCCAAGCTGTCCCAGGCGGAGCTGGCGAAGCAGGTGGGGCTGTCGACGGCCGCGGTCAACGAGCGGTTGAAGAAGCTCGAGCAGGCCGGAGCGATTCGGCGCTATGCGGCCGTTGTGGACCCGGTAATTGTCGGCGCGCCGCTTGCCGCGTTCGTCGAAGTGTTCATCGAGCACCCACGTTTCGAACCGGCATTCATCAAGCGCGTGCTGGCGATGGACGAAGTACAGGAGTGTCACCACATCACCGGCGAGTTCTCGCTGCTGCTCAAAGTCCGGGCG
>JAYSRO010000196.1:0-3157 GCA_043720995.1 Candidatus Eiseniibacteriota bacterium | reverse complement strand
GTGCTGGGCCCCGCTGCCGAGCATCGCGGCGGAGTCGTCACCTTCACGATGGACGGCATCCATCCGCACGATATCGCGACAGTGCTCGACCACAAGGGCATCGCCGTTCGTGCCGGGCATCACTGCGCCATGCCGCTGCACGAGCAGTTGGGGGTGCCGGCGTCCGCGAGGGCATCGTTCCACTGCTACTCGGTGCGCGAGGACGTGGATGCCCTGATCGAAGGCCTGCACCACGTGCGCAAGGTATTCACGCGATGAGCGGCTGGGACGAGATCTATCGCGAGGAGATTCTGGAGCACTCCCAGAACCCCCGGCAGCATGGAACGCTGGAGAGCCCTACCCATACGTACACGGACGCGAACCCGCTGTGCGGTGACCGCATTCGTATCGACGTGAACGTCGAAGCCGGGCACGTTTCGGACGTGCGCTTCTCCGGATCGGGGTGTGCCATCAGCCAGGCCGCCGCCTCGATGCTGTGCGAGAAGGTGATGGGCATGGAGCTCGAGCAGGTGAAGACGATCTCGCGCGATGACGTGCTCGAAATGCTTGGCATTGAACTGGGTCCCGTGCGCCTCAAGTGCGCGTTGCTGGGACTCAAAACCCTGAAGGCCGGCGTCTACGGAATCGATCGATGGCCCGGAGAAGAGGACGACACACTGTGACCGCCACTTCCGAACGATTCATAACCGTGGCGCGCGTCGGCGAAATCGCCGCGGGCTCCGTCAAGGTCGCGCGCATCGAAGACACCGCCATCGCCATCTTCCGCGTCGGCGATGACTACTTCGCCATGGACGACGCCTGTTCGCACGACGGCGGCCCGCTCGCCGAAGGCTTCATCGAAGGAAACGAGATCGAATGCCCGCGTCACGGCGCGCGCTTCAACGTGCGCACCGGCGAGGCGCTGTGCCTGCCCGCGACCGGGGCGGTGAACACATACGCGGTGCGTGTCGTGGGCGACGAGATCCAGGTGCGATGGCAGGTGATGGGTGAGGAGGGCGAAGCCTTTGGCGCCGCTGTTCCCACCGCGAGCGCCACGGCCGTCGCCGGCACTGCCGCTGCTTTGTCTGTTGCGGCGGACGCCGCTGCCGCTGCCCCCTTCGTTGGGACTGACCCTGCTGCCGCCGCGCCTATTGCTACGCCCCCTGTTGCGGCTGAGCCGGCCGCATCCCCGGATGGCTCCAAGCCCGCGCCGAGCCAGCAGGAGATCGCGGTGCGCTCAGCGCTCGAGAGCGTTATGGACCCGGAAATCGGCCTGTCGGTGATTGACCTGGGCCTGATCCGCGAAGTGCTGTTCCCGCCCGGGCTGACGTTCGTCAAGATGATGCTGACGACGCCATTCTGCCCCTACGCGCCGCAAATGATGGCCGACGTGAAGCAGGCGACGGAGGCCGTCGTCCCGCAGCCCTGCGAAGTCGAGATCATGCCCGACCCGTGGAGCCCCGACCTGATGCCGGACCCGGGTTTGCTGGGGTACAGCTTTTAGACACAGCCAATCGCATCCAGATACGGTTGCATCACGCGGCTGACGCGACAGATCCGTGCGAAGCGAGCGAGTTCGGTGGCGCCGCCGCGATGGCGGCGGCTGAAATCCCGCAGTGCTTCAACAGCTACGTCGATGCCGATTTTGTTGCGGTACTTGAAGCAGTCGGTCACGGTCTTGGCGGCGGAGTAGACGCGAAGCTCGACACCCTCGACTCGCCGGATCTGAATGCCCTCGGAGTAGGCTGCGCCTGAGAAGCGAGCGATACGCAGGCGGGGGTAGTCGAGGCGAGGCTTGCGGGCGTTTTCAGGAATCGCGATCCAGACCTCTGCGGGAGCTTGGGTCGTCAGGCCATGAATTTGTAGCGCGGTCAGCAGGCAGAAAATTCCCCCTGCAACCCGTTTGGCCACCTGTGCAAGAACATGCTCAGCGGTGAGCGCGTGCCCACTCGCAACATAGATCCCGCGATTCTGCCGCTCGACGAGACCCTTGCTCACAAGTCGATACAGCTGGTTGCGGGAAATGCCCAGAGCTTCAAGATCGGCGGCACGCACAATTCCGCGTCGCCGAATGGCTCCCAGGATCAGTCGTTCACGATTGATCGGCATGGTGCATATGATGATACAAAACGTCTGGGGTTATGTGCAAGTCCAGACGTTTTGTCCGCAGGTAAGGCCAGAACAGTGTGCCTTTTTGCCATCGCCAGATTGCATGCCGGCAGAGGTGACTACAACTTCACCGACAGTCCCCAGTTGATCTTCAGCTGCTTGTAGCCCGGGATGTGGTGGTACTTGAGCTCGAGGAAGTTGTCGACGCGCGAGGTCATCGGGAAGGTGGTCCCGAGCAGCGCCGCGAGACCGCCCTTGACCAGCGAGTCGCTCTTGTCATTCAGCCCAAATGAAGGCGCATTCACCTTGCTCGACAGGAAGTGAATGCCATAGCCCGCGCCGAGGTAGGGATTCCAGTTCCCGGCATGGAACGCGTAGCGGGCATCGACTCCCAGCGTTGCATCCTTGCGCGTGGTCTTGATGTTGAACGCCGATATGGTGCTGCTGTTACGCCAGTACTCGACGATAGGCAGCACCTCGAAACCGGAGATCATGCGTTCGGGGTGCAGCCGCGCGCGCACGCCGATCCCTGAGAACGAGCTCTGGCCCTGCTGCATCACGGTGGCGCTCATGACGTCCACGCCGGTGAGCAGGCCCGTAGGAGTCTTGGGGACCGGTCCGTGTTCCGCGGTCGGGGCAGGAGCCTGAGCCTGAGCGGTCGAAGCGAGCGCGAGAGCAGCGCAAAGTGCAAATAGAATACGGCGCATACCGACTCCTCGAGGATCCATCCTCGTGTGTGGGTGAAATCATCCGTGTCGCAAGGGGAGCGGCGAGGTGGAACTATAGCCCCGCCCGCGCGGCGGGTGCTACCGGCAAAGGCAAACAGGTCGCAAAGCCGAGCGTCGACCCCCGCCACGTCGCCACGCGCTGGTAATCGAGTCCGAGCGAGTGTGACAGCGCCGCCCCTTCGAGCCCGGGAGCGAGCAGCCAGACGCGGTCGGAGCGCTGGGCCAGCGCCACCAGCGAGTCGCGCGTGATCATGACGCGCGCCCGCTCGGCGCTCGTGGTGAACCTGGTATCGCGTTCGACTTCGAGCAGGCGGACCGTCTCGCCCAGCGTGAACGGCAGG
>JAYSRO010000195.1:0-6365 GCA_043720995.1 Candidatus Eiseniibacteriota bacterium | reverse complement strand
AGTCCCGCATCGTCGGCGCGGCGACCGTGAGTGGAACGCCGTTGGCCCCCCATTGCGGAATTCCCGCCGCGTTCACCCATTGCGCGCGAGGCTGGGAGCTGGTGCCTCCAAAGGCGAGATAGGCGCCCCCGGAGGCGTCGGCAGCGATGGCGGGGGCCGTCGGGTTACTCAAGTCCCCGGTCACAGAAAGCGGGACTCCGCCTGGTGCCCATTGCGAAACTCCGGCCGCGCTCACGCGCTGCGCGAAACAGACACCGCCGGGAGGGGCGGTGGGGCGAGCGTCGTGCCACGCCACGATGGCACCGCCCCCTCCATCCGGGACGATGGTGGGGCTCGACTGATCGCCCGCCACCGTGCAGAGCCCGTTGCCATTGGCGTCGTCCGCAACCGCGGGACCCACGCTGACCGAAGATGCTGCAAGAGCAAGGATGAGCGTCAGCACGATTACTGGGGGTGTGCGATTCACGGCTACCTCGGGATAGGCAAGGGGCACGGCACCTCGGGGGGACCGGACAATGCTACCGATCGGGCGCGGGGCGACTCAAGGGCGAAGATCGGGTTCCGTGCGATACGCGTCTTGGCGGGGGGCGCCGACAAGTGACAGTTGTCGCGCCTGCGACGTTGGTCCGCGAGGTGGCGCCTTCGGATCAGCCCGGATACGTCGCGAGGCGCTCGCGGAATCGGATTGAGAGAAACGGACTCGCATCGCCGAGCGAACGCAGGATCTCTTCGGCCTCGGCGCGGTACTTCGAGATTTTGTCGAGGCCCCAGTCCTCCGGAGGTGGTGCGAGGTTAGTGATACGATCCGCGAGCTTCACCATCGCGACCTCGGCCGGCTCACAGCCAATGCGGCGCAGGCTGTCCGCCATCTGGTCTGCCTTGGGAAGCGTCGTATCCTTGGTCAACGCAATAACGCCCTTGGCCACGCGCGGGCCGAACTCCTTTTCGAGAGCGTCGCGTGACCCCGGTACATCTTCGACCACGTCGTGCAGCAAGGCGCAGCAGATCGCAAAATCTTGGTCGCGGCCCGGCTCAGCGTGTAGCGCGTGGATCAACTCCATACATACGCTGGTGATGTGCACGACATAGGGCAGACCGATGGGCGTCTTCTGGTCACCATGCGCCCTGGCGGCGAAGTTCAGGGCCTTCACGTATATATCCGGCGAGAAGCTCATCGAGAGAACTCCGGCAGTGAGGGGGTTAGGACGATGAGACAAATGTGCGTTCCGGAATCGGGGATAGCAAACGCGGCACCGCAGGGGACGACGGCGACAATGCGGAATTTGGAATGCGGTGCCGAACTCATTGCGGCGGGTACAGCGACGTCGGCCGCCCCCGACACGCCCTCACCAACTCCCCAACCACCGCCCGCGTCACCTCCGCCGCCTCCGCGAACCCCGCGCTCTTCTCCCCCGTGCTCTCGTCCATGTAGAGCCGCCGGTTGAGCTCGACCATGATCGCGGCGACCGAGGCGTTCTGCTGGTAGTAGTCGGTCGGCACAAGCGCGCCTGAGTAGGGGCGATCGACCTCGACGGAAAGCCCGTGCCCCGAGAACAGCTCCACGGCCAGCGACGTGAGCCACGCGGGCGTGTGGAAGGAATCCGTGCCGATGCAGATGTCCGGCCGGTCGGGCGACTGATCGAGGCCGCAGGGCTGGGGCAGCGCCGGGAAGCTGTGGCAGTCCACGACCAGGCACTGGCGCTGTTCATCGAGCGCGGAACGCACGGCCTGAGTCAGCGCGGCGTGATGGGGCACGTAGTAGCGCTCGATCAGCGCTTGCCGTTCCGCAGCAGTCGGCGCATCGCGCAAGACTTGCCCGTCATGCGTGCGCGTGTAGATGACGCCCATGCCGCGCGACGTCATCACCTCTTGCGAATCGTCGAGGAAGCGCTCGGGATCGAGCACCAACCTGCTGATCGGGAACCGAACTGGCACGGCATCCGCCGCGGGCAGCGCGAAGAGTTCGTCGGTGTACCAGTCGGTCATCGCGAGCAGTTCGCGGCGAAGCACGTCATCCGAGACGAGCAGGCTCGGGCGCACGTCCGCCGGGATGACTGTGGCGCTGTGCGGGATGTGGAGGATGAGATGGGGGGCATGGCGGGTCTCTACCCCAAATTGCACAGGCAGCCTATCCGCGGAATTTGTTTTCAAGATGCCACTGCAGCAACTTTGCGTTCGGGTGCTGAAAGACAGCTGCGGGAAGTCGAATCTCTTTGCCATTCAGCGGGTAGTAGCTATGCCCGTTCGAGAAGTCGTCTTTCAATCCCTTGCCCACGAGGAAGCGATGATCGGGGGTCACGGCAAGGTACCCCTTGTCAAACAACCGATGGATATCGCTTCGAAGCAGAAGCCCGTTCTCGATCTCGTGCGTGCCCCCATCCGCGTAGGGTCGGATGTGTGCGGCTTCAAGCGCGGGCAATGAGTGCTCCCCGGTCACTGCGCAGGCGTGTGTGTACGCCGCCGTGACATCGAGTCGGAATATCCCCTGACCTCTGCGTGGCTTCACCATGATCGGATTTCCGTACCGCTCAGTCTCGGGCACCGAGGGCACGGACCCTTCCGAGATCAGTGTTTGGGCAGGCAGCCGCTGCTGACACTCCTGCCAGATCCGAGCACCTTCCCCGGCATCCAGATCGTAGTATTTCCCAGTGACGATGGGATCGGCCCAATCTTTGGGACCCGCGACCCATGCGCTCGCAGAGAAGAACACCGGCGAGGCGAGCATGATGCAGCCAATCTGGACGTCGTCGATCCGACCACGCGCGACTCCCAGCTTGCGCTGTCGGCTTCCGATCATGCGGCAAAAAGTCGGATAGTCAGGGGCGCCGTTCTTTGGACCAAATGCGTCCCAAGCCAACCAGACCTGCGAGGCGGAGAAGCTCGCGTAGAACCCCAGCCCCGCGATGGCGCCTCCGTCTTCTTTGTGGTGCTTGAAGAACACGGGATCGCCGGGCTTGAGCCTTTTGAGCGGGCGGGGGCCGGCGGGCTGCCAGAAATTGGCCTCGTCCAGCACAGGCTGGGCCCTGAGGAAATCAAACCAATTCTTGTCGGTGACTAAGACGAGTCCGGGCATCGTGCAAGGATGTTACATCACTCGGGGTAGGCGCTCACGTGACTGCGACCGCTCTCCCGCATCCTCAATTGCGATTGGGATCCAGAGCGCCCCGCGTTCGACTCAGCCGGACGCCAAGCCCTTCAGCATTTCCATGGTCTCCCAATCTGCGCTGTAGATGAACGTGCCCTTCATGCCGCGGGTCAGCAGCACCCGATACGTGTGCTGCAACATCGCCCTCAGTTCATCCTGGGACAACTTGCCACGAAGCAACGCGGAATCCTTCGACGCATCTTTGCTCGCAACCCAGCCGACGCCCTCCCGCCAGACAAGATCGTTTCCCAGGATCACACCGCAGTAGTCGAACTCGAAGCCCTGTGCGGAATAGATGCACCCGACTTCGCGGACGCGTTCCGGCTGGGTCGCCCAAAGCGTGTACGGGTGGCGTTCAGGCCGCGGTGCGCTTCCCTTCTTGCCCTTGAATTGGTCAGGCGCCTTTTCATTCCACGGCC
This sequence comes from Candidatus Eiseniibacteriota bacterium, assembly GCA_043720995.1. Classification (GTDB taxonomy): domain Bacteria; phylum Eisenbacteria; class RBG-16-71-46; order RBG-16-71-46; family RBG-16-71-46; genus JANLWK01. The sequence goes on along the minus strand of JAYSRO010000195.1, from coordinate 2,801 downwards.
TGCGCCACTCGCCGATGACGACATCATCCTCGAGACTCCCGTCGACCTTCGGGTCGGACCACGGCCAACAAAAGCCTGCCACAATTCTGGCGGTTTCGTTGAGGGCGACTCTTTCTCGAATAGCAGCATCCATTGCCCCGGGCGAATCGAATGTGCGCAAGTCGTAGTCACGTGACTTGAGCCAAGGACCCGCCTGCTGTGGTTCCGCAGACATCAAGCTGTCCACCCAGGCCATGTAGCCGGCGCATCCGCTACATCGAAACTGGGCGTCGAGCGCGTGCTTGCGAACTGGAACACCCATCTTGATCGCCACCTCTTCAATCGCGGCGATCGACCCAATCTCGCCGGGGCGAACGTTCTGACGTTGATCGAGGAAGAACACACTCACCCTGGCCGCGCGAATGAGTTCCTCCACCTGCGTCAGCTCAGAACGCTGCGCCCGCTTTGTATACTGGCCATTCGAGGTCTTTCGGATCCGATGCGCCTCATCACAAATGATGACGTCTAGGCCGTCCGGTTCAGTGTCGTATGGCATGAAGTTGTTGAAGTAGCGGAAGATGCCGCTTGCGCCCTTCGATAGGGCGCGCAGGTTGGTGGTAAATGCCTTGGACCCCGTGGCGTGGGCAACGCGTTGCTTGTCGTTCTGCGACAGGCCAATGAGCAGGTGGGCCGCGATGACGCTCTTCCCGGTGCCGGGTCCACCGCTTACGATCACCACGGCCTTTTCGCCGGTCTTCACGGCTCGCTGTGCAAGGCCCCGCACCACATTGAACGAGAGCCGCTGCTCGTCCAAGAGCGTCCAGACATGTGAGTCGGTGAGCGAGCGCTTGACCGACTCCAGGAGTTTCTTGGAGGGCTGGAAGTGCCCACGAACAATGCTCGGCAACAATTGAACCCCACCGCCGTGTCCAACGCGGGTGGCAAGTTCGGCGGCCAGCTTGTCCTCATCGCCTGACACGAAAAATGGTGCGTCATCAACTGAGCCGTCATATCTGATGCCTGCGAGAGCGGCAGCATTCTCAGGCAGCATGTTGTGCAGGTACGCGCAAGGCCAAAGCTCCAAACCGTCGACCGAGAAAGCAGAATGAGATCCGCGCAGGTACTCCGCGTACGACGCGGCTTGGACGGATGGATGAAGGTGCTCGATTCCGCCTACGAGGACGTTGTCTGGGGACTGGCTCGGCCCGGCGGTCTCCCACTGCTTGAGCTCGACGAGAACCGCGCCAGGCGCGCCCGCGCTCGATCGACCAACGAAGAATGCGTCTATGCGGCGATCAGTGAGCGGAAGCTTCAGCTCCACCCCCACGCCTGCGTCATCGAAGTGAGCGCGCGTTGTAACGCCGGCCAACGCAGTAAGGCTGTTCTTCCAGGAGCGAATCTCGGAGTCAGAGACGCGCCCCCACCTGGCCCGAAATGCATCCGTTAGATGCGCAGTCAGACGGCTGGCTGGGGCCATTTCAGCGAATTCGGTCAGAGTGCCGGCGAAGAGAGCGGATCCGCTGTCGACGAGGGGCATGAGGGCTCCATTCGGTGGGGTGGGTGCCTCGGGCAGGCTATCGCCCGCGTCGGCTTGGCGCCAACTGGCGTGGAGAATGCGGCGCCGACCAGACGTGAAGTTGCGATTCGGCATCTGCAAGAGCCACCGGTTGCGTGATCGGCGCGCCACTCATCAACGTCGCTGAAGGGAGGGCCCGACCGCAGTGAACAACTGCCCCGATGCGCTCAATCCTGTTTCCACCTCCCAAACCCACGATCTCAGTTGCTTGAATGCTCCGACGCGAATTCCCTTGTGAGGCTCACACCCGCCGGGAGAACATACCCTCGGGGTCTTCTACCCAAACGCCAGCCCAATCCGTAATCCGTCTGCCCCCGCCCCACCCGCAGCCTTTACCCGAGGTCCGCATGTCATTCCGAAAGCTGCGCTTTCTCCCGCTCCTCGCCGTCCTCGCGCTTCTGGCGCTCGTAGCCCGCGCGCAGACTCCCTCGGCGCTGCGCAAAGCCGGCCTCGCGCCGACCTTGATCGCCACTGCGCCCGCGAGCCACCGAGCCGCGCCTATCGCCCAGAGCGCCGCCAAAAACCGCATCGCGCTCGTCCCCTGCGCCGACGGCCTCGCGCACAACGTAACCGCCACCGCCGAGCTCTTCATCCAGCCCGATCCGCAGGTCACTCTCTACCAGCCCTTCGACTCGGGCGAGCCGATCGTCAGTGGGTCCTTCAGCGTGCATACGCAGGGCACGACGGTCACGCAGACGGCGGTCGAGCTGCGCTTCTACGATCCGGCCTCCACCGATCCGATCGCGGTGTCCTACCCGCTCGAGCGCGCGATCGCGATCACCACTACTCCCGTGGACCCCGACCTTGCCTTCGACTTCTCGCACACCGTGGTCACCCGGATGCTGTCCGATAACGCGGCGCAGTTCTGCACCCGGACTGCGGTGGGCGTGACGCTGGATGCGAGCTCGAGCGGCGTGTTGGTCGGCGCGTGCTTTGACTGCCCGACGCAGACGGCGGGCTATGCGCGCAATTCGCAGGGACCGATTCAATTCTCCGGCCCAGCACCGGTGTTCGGCATGAGCGTCTGCCGCGCACCGATCGCGGATGATCTGCTGGGCGTCATGCAGCAGGTGATCCGGGTGAATGCGGTGCAGACCATCACTTCGACGACGACCACGGAACTGCTCCAGTCGTTCGTCTGTCCTGTGACCGCCACCGCGGAATGGGTGGAGCTGGCAATGCCGACGCGCACGGCGAGCACGCCGCTTGGCGTTTCAATCTACGACTTCGGCAGTGCGACGAGCCC
>JAYSRO010000194.1:0-6365 GCA_043720995.1 Candidatus Eiseniibacteriota bacterium | reverse complement strand
TTGCAGGGCACCGGTCGCTTCGCAGATTGGCCAGCATTGGGGGATGTCTCGGCTGAAATGCGGATTCGCTTCACGGCCGGTGTCCTTTTTCTTGCCCGCCGGCGAACAAGCTCAAGCCCGCGCGATTGCGCAGCGAACGCACGCTCCGGAGCGCTCCAGAGCGCCCCAGCGTCCCAGCAGGTGCGGCAGGATCGGCACAGTTGTATCGCCGCCGCACACACCCGGCCCGCCGAAGTCGCGAATTCGCCTGTGAATGCGCTGAAATTCTCCTGAGTTTCCGCTGCTCCCGCCCCGCCCCATCCTCGCCTCCGCACTGGCATGCGCGTTGCGCTACGCGATTGCACGTTTTGTATCGTCGGCTTCGCGGATCGAACAGGGGGGTCCCCATGCGCAAGGTTCTAGGTTTGATGCTCGGTGTGCTGTTGCTCGCCGGCTGCAACGACGACAACGTCGTGGCGCCACGCGCTGTGGTCCTGCCTGCAGCACCGCGCGGCCTGCAGACGGTCACGGGTGATCACACGGTGTACCTGAGCTGGCTCAAGAACACCGAGTCCAGCGTCGTCTCGTACCGCATTTACACCGGCCCCTGCCCCGACGCGAGTTGCTCCTACACACCCATCGGTTCGACGACGACCACCTCGTTCGTGGTCGGGGGGCTCACCAATGGGCAGACCGCGTACTACGCGGTCGCCGCGGTCAACCGGGACGGCCGCGAGAGCGATTTGTCCTACGACACCATCTACGACACACCGCGTCCCGAAGGCTTCGGCCTGACGCTGGGCAACGCGGCGTTCGACTCGCTGCATGCGGGCTACGACTTCTCGACCTACTCGGTGCTGCCCTACCGCAACAGCCAGGTCGACGTGTTCTACGGCGCCGCGGGCGGCCAGAACCTGATGATCGCGCCGTTCGCGGATACCGAGATCCAGGACGCCGGCTACGGGGAGACGCTTGATGCCGTCGACTTCGCGCCGGTGGCCGGTTGGTCGCCCACGGGTACGGTCGAGCTGGTTCCGGGCCACTGCTACGTGGTGTGGACCCAGGACAACCACTACGCGAAATTCCGGGTGAGTTCGCTCACCAGCGGCCGCGTGGTGATGGACTGGGCCTACCAGGTGGCGGCGGGCAATCGCGAATTGAAGGCCCGCCCCGAGCCGAATCCTGCATCCAACAGGGTGCGCCGGCCGGCCGCGTGGGACGCCCTCCGCGCGCTCTAGCGCGCGGGGGAGCTTGATTGGGCAGGGTTACGGGAGCACGATTGCCCCTTGCGGGGTAGACCATCACGCAGCGGACACCGGAGCGCTCCGCCTAAACCGGCGGGCGCCCGGCCCCAAGGAGCCTCACATCATGTCACGCACCCAGAAACTGAGCCTGCCCCTGGCGGGGTTCGCGCTGGTCCTGCTGATGCTCGCGGCCACGGTCGCGAGCACGGCGGTACCGGCGGGCGCCCAGACGCTCAACGTCAAGATCCGTTCCGACCGCGGGGACGGAGCCGTCTACCAGCCGGGCGACCCCATCAGCCTGAGCGTCAAGACCAATCGCGACGCCAACCTCATCGTCTACGAGATCGACGCCGAGGGGGCGGTGCACGTGTTGTTCCCCACGCAGGGCAATGACACGGCCATCGAAGGCGGCGCGTCGCTGCGGCTGCCCGAGACTCAGGACGAACAAATGGTGGTCGAGGGGCCGGTGGGCGAGGGCTTCATCGTGGCGGTCGCTTCGGATGAACCGTTCCGCCAGCTGCCGTGGTACCTGCGGCCGCCCGACCCGCGCGCCCAGGAGCTCGGCTACACCTCGAGTGATGAGCGCGAGAGCGAAGGCGTGACATCCGACGGCAAGATCGTCGGCGACCCCTTCGTCGCCATGGAACGCATTCGCCGCGCAGTGCTCGCGGAAGGCGTGAACTCGCGTTCGTTCGCCACGGCCTACACGTCCTATTACGTGCACAACGAAGTGCGCTACCCGCGCTACCTCTGCAACGACTGCCATCGCCCCGGCTACTACTCGTGGTGGGACGGCTTCGACCCGTACTACGCGAACTGCAGCGCGTTCGAGTTCCGCGTGAACTCGAACTGGTGGTGGGGACCGACGTACTGGTCGGGCTACGTGCCCTATTACGCCTATGTCTACCGCACGGATTGCCCGCCGCGTTACCGTCCGCAGGGATCGCGCGGGGGCGTCTGGTATTCGTCGTGGGATGGCTGGAAGCGTTGGACCAACACTTGGGGAGGCCCGCTGCGCCGCTTCAAGTCTCCGCCGCCGGCCGGTTATGTCGCGCCCGCCGAGTGGGATCGCACGCGGTCCGCTGGCCGCGGCGCGGGCAGCGGTGGCGGCTCGACACTGCCGCCGGGATATTTCGCCAGCGCGCACGATCGCTGGGGACGCGCGAACCAGCCGGGCGGTGGCCAGGCGAGTGGCATTCGCCGCGAACGCGTCGGCGGGGCGCCCTCCGGAACCACCGACGGTGGATCGCGCGAATGGCGCACGCGGGGCGGTCCTGGCGGCGGTTCGTCGACGACGCCCGCGCCTGCACCCACGCCCGCGACCGAGTCGGGTCGGGGCCGCCGGGGCGGTTGGGACCAAGGCAACAATGGATCCGGCAGGGGCGGGAACAATCCCGGCAGCGACAATGGCGCAACGCCGCCCAGTGGCGGTGGGCGTGAGACACGCGAGCAATCGCCGCCGGCCGATCCCGGCCGCTGGACGCCGCAACCTCAGCCCCGTCAGGAGGCCCCGGCTCCGGCTCCGGCCCCGCGCAATGTCGAGCGTGGCGGCCAGCGGCCGGACCGCGAGGCCGAGAAGCCGCGGTCTGAAGACCCGCCGCAGCAATCATCGCCGCCCGAGTCGACCGACCGGCCCAAGCACAAGGGCGGTAACTGGAATCCGTAGGTATTGTCGAAGCGCAGCGAGTTGAGAAGCACCGTCGAGCCCGATAGTCTGTTTTCTGGTCTTGTCCTTTCGAGGCGGGCCGCGAATCACGCGGCCCGCTTTGCGTCTGCTTCGGAGATCCACATGCGATTGAAGTTGAGCTTGGGACTCGCGGTGTGCGTGTGGGGCAGTGCCGCGGTGGCGTTCGCGGCTCCCCCGGGATTTGCGTTCCTCGAAGTGCCGACGGGCGCGCGTGCTGCAGCACTGGGCGGCGCCTACTCGTCGCTCACCAGCGGCGTCGAGTCCGCCTATTGGAATCCCTCGCGCCTGAGCACCGCCCAGGGTCTCGCGATCGCCGGCGGCCACTCCGAGCTGTTCGAGAAGCTGCGCCACGACTACTTCGCGGTGGGCGGCCACATGTTCGGCGGCGGCATCGCCGCCTCAATTCGCGCGCTGTACTCCGAACCGATCGATGAGCGCGACGACGTGGGCAACCTCGTCGGCAGCTTCGGCTCGCACGACCTCGAGCTGGGCCTCGGCTATGGCCACTCCGTGGGTTCAGGCGTGAGCCTCGGCGGATCCGCGGCGATCGTGCGCGAACGCATCTCGAACGAAGCGGCGCAGACCTACTCGTTCGGTCTGGGCGCTTCGTGGGAGCCGGCGATGTTGCCGGGACTACGCGTGGCGGCGGCCGGCCAGAACGTCGGCAAGGCGGCGCACTATTCGATCGAGGGTACCGACGGTGCGCCGGTCGAGTTGCCTGTGGCACTTCAGACCGGCCTGTCCTACCAGCGTCCCGTGGGCACGCGGCTGCATGTGCTGGGAGCACTCGAAGGCCGCGCGGTGCGTGGGCGCACCGGACTCGGGCTGCTCGGCGCCGAACTTGGTGACGCCAGTGGAGCAGCGCTGCGCATGGGCCTGCGCGTCAACGACACCGCCACGTCCGTGAGCTTCGGCGCGGGCTACGCGATGCAGGCGTTCTCGTTCGACTACGCCTTCGTGCCGTTGAAGGATGACCTCGGCGACACGCATAGGTTCGGCTTCAACGCGCATTTCTAAGCGCGCGTCGCGACGACCTTCAATTCGGGAGCGGGCCAACTCTGCTGCGTGAATTTGCCGTTGGCGAGTTCGACGTAGCTGAAGCTGTCGAACCAATCGCCCAGCACGTAGAACACACGCGCGCCCTCGCGGCGTTCGAACACGTGATGGAAGTGGCCCACCATCACCGCATCGAAGCCTTCGGCGAACCGCGGGGCCGCGATGGTCTGGAACATGCGCTCGCCCTCGAGCGGACGCTCGCCGCGCGAGTGGCGCGACCACTGCGACGCCCAGTGCGCGAACGGGATCCCCAGGTCGGGATGCACCCAGCGGTAGGCGGCGATGCTGAAGGGGTGACGCAGCACCCGGCGCAGCACCTTGTAGCCCAGGTCGCCACGCATCAATCCATCGCCATGGTGCAGCCAGATGCGCCGCCCCTGGTGCTCCACGGCGAGCGGGCCCTCGGCGGTGCGGAGCCCCAGCTCGTCCGACAGGAAGCGGCCCAGATAGAAGTCGTGGTTGCCGGTTAGGCAGGTGATGCGGACCCCTTGCTCGCGAATCTCATCCAAGGCTCGCAGCAGGCCGAAGTAGCGGCGGGGGATCGCGGTGGCGTATTCGAACCAGAACTCGAACAGGTCGCCCACGATGTAGAGGTCGCTCGCCCTGCCAGGCAGGGAGCGCAGGAAGCTCAACAGGCGCGCCTCGCGGGCCGCCTCGCGCTCGCGGGACTCGATGCCAAGATGGACGTCGGACAGGAACACCACGGTGGGGGCGGACATGCCGGGCCAGCATAGTGGAATTGACCGGTCGATTGCAGTTGGACCGCCAACCCCCAACGAGTTACGGCTGTCTGATGGTCAGGGTCGATCGCGAAATTCCCGTTGGGTCAGCTGCCGCAATCTCACTGATTCCGCGGCCGTTACGCGATCGGGGCCGCTGGGCCTTCGGCCAGGGACATTTGACGGCACTGTGACAGACCCATAGTACTGGTCGATAACCTAAGTAAGGGACACGCCAACTCGCCTTAGGCCTGCTCCGCGTGCGCGGAGTCCAGTGGCTGGGGCCGACAAGGGGGACACCAAGACCATGCAGAACCCGTTCACCGATCCGCGCCCGCGTGGTTACTTCGTTGGGGCATCCATTTTCGTCCTCGTCGGAACGCTCATCGGACTGGGTGTCAGCGCCACGCTGAACACGGCCCACTCACCGGTCGGGGGCGTCGACGCCGTCGTCGCCAGCACCAGTGCGATGGCCGCCGGTGGCTCCAACATGCAGAGCCCGTTCGTCAGCGTCGTCGAGAAGGCGCTACCGGCCGTGGTGTTCATCGACGTCCGCAAGAAAGTGGCCGCCGGTGGCTCGGACGATCCGCAGGAAGAACTGTTCCGCCGCTTCTTCGGCAACAACGGCAACCCGCAACAGCAGCCGAAGCAGCGCTCGCAGCCCAGCTCGGGATCGGGATTCATCATCGACACCCAGGGCCATGTGCTCACCAACAATCACGTGGTGCGCGACGCCGACGAGATCACGGTCACGCTCAACGACAAGCGCTCCTTCAAGGCGAAGATCGTGGGCGCGGATCCCGAAACGGACGTCGCGGTGATCCAGATCGTGGGCGATCACCTGCCGGTGTTGCCGCTCGGCGATTCCGACCAGCTGCGCGTCGGTGACTGGGCGATCGCCATCGGCAATCCCCTCGGCCAGCTGCGTGGCTCGGTCACCGTGGGCATCATCAGCGCGCAGGGCCGTACCGACCTCAACATCTGGGGCGGCACGCCGTCGTACCAGGACTTCATCCAGACCGACGCCTCGATCAACTTCGGCAATTCGGGTGGGCCCCTGTGCAACATCAACGGTGAGGCGATCGGCATCAACACCGCGATCAACACCAGCGGCCAGGGGATCGGCTTCGCCATTCCGATCAACCTCGTGCGCCACGTCGCCGACCAGCTGATGGCGTCGGGCAAGGTGAAGCGCGCCTGGCTCGGGATCCAGCTCGCGGAGCTGACGCCGGAGCTGGCCGAGGGCTTTGGGCTGAGCGAGCAGCGCGGCATTCTAGTGAATGACGTGATTGCGGGCACTCCTGCGGACCGGGCGGGCCTCAAGCGCAACGATGTGATCGTCGAATTTGATGGCCAGTCGGTCAGCGATCTACCGAAGTTCCGCCTCAAGGTTGCCGATACCAAAGTGGGGTCGCGCGTGCCGTTGATGGTGCTGCGTGATGGCAAGCGGATCCCCGTCACGGTGACGCTGAGTGAGCGCCCGCAGAATGGCGTCGCGGATGCGAAGCCGCAGGGTGGCGAAGAGGACACCGCGCAGGCGTCGGTCTCCGGACTGACGGTGCGCGAACTCACCGCGGAAGAGAAGGCGACCACGAAGGTGAGCAGCGGCGTACTGGTGACCGACGTGGCCGATGGCAGTGCCGCCGAGGACGCCGGGATCTCCGTCGGGGACATCGTCGA
>JAYSRO010000193.1:0-6371 GCA_043720995.1 Candidatus Eiseniibacteriota bacterium | reverse complement strand
TGAAGCCATGCTTCTTGCGCAGAGGATTCGAGATGCCGAACGTCACGACATCCTCGAGCAGCCCCGTCATCAACGCGGCCGTTTCGGTGGGAACGACGCGCACGGGCGTGTTCTGCAATTTGTAGTACGGGCGGCCATTCACGTTCATCACCGCGCGCAGCGGGCAGGCATCGCTTCGCATGCCGCCATTGGGGAAGGTCGTATAGGCGTCGGTTATGCCGACGAGCGTCACTTCGCTCGTGCCCAAGCCCACGCTGGGCAGCGGCTTCAGCCCGTGCAACCCAAATCGATCGGCGTAGCGCGTGACCACGCGCGGATCGATCGCCTCGACGAGATTCGCGGTCGCCACGTTCAAGGATTTGGCGAGCGCCTTCGCCAGCGTGACCTGCGGATGGTATTCACCGTCGTCATTCTTCGGGTGCCACGGACCCTGCGCGGTCGCGAAGTCGCGGCTCATGTCGGGGATGGTCGATGCGGGATTGAAGCGGCGGCCCACACGCTCCGAGTCGAGTGCGGCCGCATAGACGATGGGCTTCATCGCCGAGCCCGGCTGGCGCAGCGCCTGGAAGGCGCGGTTGAACCCGCCCGGAATGTCGTGGCGCCCGCCCACCATCGCGAGCACCGCGCCGGTCTTGTCGAGCGCCACGAACGCGCCTTCGAGCGAATCGCCCTTGGGCTCGCGGCCGATCCCCGCGAGTGCACCGGGTAACACGGCTTCGGCCTGCGCCTGCCAGATGGGATCGAGCGTCGTGTAGATATTGAGCCCCGCGTGTTCGGCCGCGCCCTCGGGCAAGCGGCTGCGCAGGTATTCATGCACGTAGCCAGTGAACGAGGGGAAGCGTCCCCCCTTCGGCTTGCCCGCCGTGACCACGACCGGGCGCGCGCGCTCGACCGCGGCCTGCTCCGCATCAATTTTGCCGGTCTCCGCCATCGCGCCCAGCACAAGGTTGCGCCGCTCGAGCGCGGCCTTGGGATTACGGAACGGGGAGTACAGATTGGGCGCCGGGATCAGGCCCACGAGCACGGCAGCCTGGCTCAAGTCGAGCGCTTCGACGGGCGTATCGAAGTAACGCCGCGCGCCCTCGCCCACTCCCGCCACGCCACCCGATGACTCCTGCCCTAGATAAATGGAGTTCAAGTACATCTCGAGAATCTCGTCCTTCGACAACAGCATTTCGAGCCCGAGTGCGAGGAACACTTCGCGCACCTTGCGGAACACGTTGCGCTCGCTGGTGAGGAACAGGCCGCGCGCCAACTGTTGCGTGATGGTGCTGGCGCCCTGGCGCACGCCGCCGGACTTGCTGTTGATGACGAGCGCGCGGAGGTTGGAGCGCAGGTCGATGCCGCGATGCTGGTAGAAGCGCCGGTCCTCCGACGCCACCACGGCATCACGCAGCGACTTGGGGATCGAGACCAGCGGCACCCAGTTGCGGCGCACGTCGTGATCATCCGAGAACTGCGCCACCTGAACCGGCTCGAGGCGCGCAGGTTTGAGGGTATCGGCGATTGCAATGCCAGCCAGGCCACCGAGCCGCGCGACGCGGACCACGTGGCTGTCGGCGATGGCGGCGTAGAAGTGCTCGGGCCCGCGTATGCCGAGCGGATCGTCGGCGTCGCGGATGCCACGCGTGAACACCTCGAGCCCCGCGGGCGTCAGCGCATACGTGCCCGGCTTCGTGATGGGCAGTGGTGCCGCGCGGTAGCCGCGCAGCGCGAGATGGCTCTTCAAGTACTCCAGCGGCATCGCCCGGCCAGGCGTGAACGCCAGCGCGTCCGAATAGACGCGCGAAGGGAACGCCCACTGCGGGCCCGAGGAGAAGTGATCGCGCAGCGCGCGCACCGAGACCCAGAACTGGATGAAACTGAGCACGACCAAGACCGCCGTGGCGATGGCGGCGATCTTGAGGTTGCGCCGCGACTTCGCGGCGGGGTTCGGGGTCGTGGGGCCTGGGCTCACCCCTTTGTTATCGGCGCATTCCCACGAAAACTATGCCCCTGAACCCCAGTGTTTTGCGCGGATTTTCCGCCGTGCGCAGGCAGCGCGCGCACAAGCGGCCTTTAGCTCGCGGGGTACTCGTACACGCCGCGCCCGCTCTTGCGGCCGAGCCTTCCTGCCGCGACGTACTGTTCCATCAGCGGGCAGGGGCGGAACTTCTCGCCGAGTGTGCGGTGCAGGAAGCGCAGGATCGACAGCCGCGTGTCGAGCCCGACCATGTCCACCAGTTCGAACGGACCCATCGGATGGTTCAGCCCGAGCTTGAGCGCCTTGTCGATGTCGGATGCACTCGCCACGCCCTCCTGCAGCATGTAGAACGCTTCGTTGCCGATCATGGCGTTGATGCGGCTGGTCACAAACCCCGGCGACTCGCGCACCACCACGCACTCCTTGCCCATCCGCACGCCCACGGCGCTGACGGCGGCGATCGTCGGCTCGCTCGTCTCGAGCGCCCTGACCACTTCGAGCAGCTTCATGCGGTGCACGGGATTGAAAAAGTGCATGCCCACAACCTGCTGCGCGCGATTCGTCGCGGCGGCCATCTCGGTGATCGACAGCGACGAGGTGTTGCTGGCGAGGATCGCGTGCTGGGGTGCGATTTCGTCGAGCTTCGCGAACAACTCGACCTTGAGGTCGACCCGTTCGGGCGCCGCCTCGATGACGAGATCCGCCTCGCGCGCGGCATCCTCGACCGAGCGCACGGTCGAGAACTGCTTGTTCGCGTGTGCTGCCACTTCACTCGTCACCTTCCCCGTGACGACACCCTTCTCAAAGGTGGCCCAGATTTCGGCGACGCCCTTCTCCAGCGCCGCTTCGTTCGGATCCTGCAACAGCGTGCGGTAACCGCCGAGCAACGAGGCGTAGGCGATGCCGCGCCCCATGATGCCGGCGCCGAGCACCGCGATGGTGTTGACGGTCATGAAGTCAGCGCCCCGGCGCGTTCAGGATCACGCGCGGTCGTTGCGGTTGGCGAACCGCCAGGCCGCGGGGAACGCGAGAGCCGCAAGCGCAGACTTGATCAGGTCGCCCGGCAGGAACGGCAGCAACCCCTGCGCGAGCAGCGTCGATCCGGGCACGAACCGCGACAACTGCGCGAGGCCGGCGGCGAAGATCACGCTCGAGCCGAGCAGCAGCGCCGCGAACATGGTGAGGAAGCGGCGATCCCAACCGCGCTCACACAGCGTGCCGACGACGGCCGCGGCAAACGGGAACGCCATCAGGTAGCCACCGCTGGGGCCGACGAGCTTGAGCACACCGGCCGCACCACCGGCGAACACCGGCAGGCCAATCGCGCCCTCGAGCAGGTAGAGCGCCTGCGCCAGCATGGCGCGCCGCGTCCCGAGGACCGCGCCCGTGAGCAGCACGGCGAACGTCTGGCCGGTGATCGGCACGGGAGTCCAGGGCAGCGGGATCGCGATCTGGGCCGCGAGCGCGGTCACGACGCTGGCGCCAACGATCAACGCGGCGTTATGAAGCGCGCCGGCGCGCGGCAGCGCGACATCGGCCAAGGTGAGCGTGCGGGTGGCGGACATGAAGACCTCAAGGAGGCGATGGTTTCACGATTGAATGAGGCAGCGCGGGGCGAGCAGCGCGGCCGGTGACGTGTGGCGAGCGAGCGACGCGGGGACGCTAGCATGGGCTCGGAAGGCTCGGCAACAATCGCGGAGGGCGGGTAGGCTGTTCCCTATCCGAGGCCCAAGGCCTCCATTTCAAAGACCGGAGAATGAGCCCCATGCACCCCCGCGCCCTCGAGTTGATCGCCTCGTTGGAACTCGCACCCCACCCCGAAGGCGGGCGCTTCCATGAGGCGTTCCGGGGGACTGAATTTGTGACCAGCGCCCAGGGCGAACGCCGGCCCGCGGCGACCCACATCTACTTCCTGTTGACGGCCGGCGAACACAGCCGCTGGCACCGGGTCGCCCACGACGAGATCTGGAACGCCTATGAAGGTGACGCGATCGACCTAGCGTGGATCGCCCCCGACTGGTCCGGGGGCGAGCGGCGCCTGCTCGGGCCGGTCGGACCCGGACAGGCTCCCACGGCAGTCGTCCCCGGTGGCTGCTGGCAGCGGGCCCTCACCCTGGGCTCGTATTCATTGGCCGGATGCACCGTGGCGCCCGGCTTCGACTTCGCCGATTTCACGCTGCTCAGTGACCATCCGGACGCCGAATCTCGCCTGCGCGCCGCCTTTCCCGACGAGGCGCGGTTCCTGGTGGGTGCCTCAAGCTGAAACACTCCGCGCCAAGAATCTGGCGTTCCGGCCGAACCCTGCTGCAACTGGGAGCCATGATTGAAGTACAATCGTCCGTCCCTCGCGCACCAGTGCCTTGTGCACCTCGCTTAAACCCTGTCAGGACGAACTGCCCACATGAACGACGTGACCGCCTCAACGCCGCCCGAAGTCCCTGCCGAACCCGAACGCGACGACGAAATTCCTTCGACGGAGTTCGCCAGCGCACTCGCCGATTACGATCACACCAAGCCAACCGCCGAAGCCGGCGTGGCCGCCGTGGCGAAGGTCGCCCCGGGCGCCAAGCTGAAGTCGACCGTGGTCAGCATTGGCGATGAAAACGTACTCGTCGATTTCGGCGGACGCAGCGAAGGCCTCGTCGAGACGCGTCACTACCGAAATGACGACGGCACAATGAAGGTCGCGGTCGGCGACGTGCTCGAGCTCTACGTAATCGAATCCGGCGACCAGGTGTCGCTCGCGCCCTCGATCAAGGTGACGCCCAAGGCGGGTGGCAAGCCCGGAGCCAAGCCTGCCAAGGCGAAGGTCGACTTGAAGCCGATGCGCGATGCGCACGCCGCACAGGTGCCGGTGTCGGGCAAGGTGACGGCGGTCAATTCCGGCGGACTCACGCTCGATATCGGTGGTGTGCGGGGGTTCTGCCCGATGTCGCAGATCGAACTGGGCTTCTGCTCCGATCCGTCCAAGTACATCGGCCAGACGCTGGAGTTCCTGGTCACCGCACTCGAAGAGGGCCGCGGCAGCGTGGTGGTGTCTCGCCGCTCGCTGCTCAAAACCAAGGACGATGTCGGCGCGCAGGCGGTGATCGCCACGTTGCAGGTGGGCGATGAGCGCGAGGGCACAGTCGTGCGGCTCGAGCCGTTCGGCGCCTTCGTCGATCTCGGCGGCATCGACGGCATGGTGCACGTCTCGGAGATCAGCCACGAGCGCATCGGGCACCCGAATCAGGCACTCAAGGAAGGCCAGAAGGTTTCCGCGCGCGTGTTGCGCATCGACCAGGGCAAGGACGGGCGGCCGCGCATCGCGCTGTCCATGAAGGCGACCGCTGTCGATCCGTGGTCGGGCGTCTCGGATCAGTTCACCGTGGGCGCGCGCGTCAGCGGCACCGTGGCGCGGCTGACCGACTTCGGCGCATTCGTGAATATTGCTCCCGGCGTCGATGGCCTCGTGCACGTTTCGGAAATTGCCTACGAACGCGTGGCGCATCCGAAGGACGTGCTCACCGTCGGCCAGAAGGTCGACGCCGTCGTGCAGAGCGTTGAGCCTGACAAGAAGCGCGTCTCGCTGTCGATCAAGAAGACACTCGAAGTGCCCGAAGGCTATCTCGCTGCGCCCGAGCGCGCACGTGGCGGCAGTGACCGTCCGCGCGGCGGTGCGGGCGGTGGCGCAGGTGGGCCGCGTGGTGGCGGCGCCGGCGGACCGCGTGGCGGTGGCGGTGGCGGCGATCGTGGATCACGCAGTGAGCGTGGCGATCGCGGACCGCGTGGCGGCGGTGGTGGCGGTGGCGGCTCGCGCGAACCGCGCGTCGTCCAGGTGCCGGGCCAGCAGGCGGCCCCCGAAGGGCCGACCACGATGGCGCTCGCGCTCCGCAAGGCGATGGAAGCGGCCAAGCAGCGGGAGCAAGGCAAGCGCTGACGCAGTTGGAGGTTTTCGCAGATGAACCAGTCCATGGTCACCACGGCGCTCGAGATTCCAGGCTATCGCATTGTCCAGAATCTCGGCGTCGTGCGCGGCATCACGGTGCGCTCGCGCAGCGTGCTCGGCAATCTCGCGGGTAGCATCCAGTCATTGTTCGGCGGCAACATCACGATCTACACCGAACTGTGCGAGAAGGCGCGGGGCGAGGCGTTCGAGTTGCTCATGCAGCACGCGGGAGCAATCGGCGCCGATGCCATCGTGGCGATGCGCTACGACGCGAACGAGGTCATGGAGGGGATCACCGAAGTGCTGGCGTATGGCACGGCGGTGAAACTCGAGAAGGCGTAAGCGTCCGCGCCGAGCCACACGCGGCGCGGGGCTACGCAGCTTGCCCCGGCGCATGCTGGCGCTGAGGCGCCCCGCAGCAGCGGCCACGGGCGCGCGGTGTGCTAGGCTCGGCGGCACCTGCGCGCGCTCGTGCGCGCC
>JAYSRO010000192.1:0-3174 GCA_043720995.1 Candidatus Eiseniibacteriota bacterium | reverse complement strand
ACCCGACCGAGCGCATCGCCGCGCGGTCGCACCAGTTCCGGCCGCTGGGCCTGGGCTATGCAAACCTCGGCACCACGCTGATGGTGCAGGGGCTTCCCTACGATAGCGACGCGGCGCGCGCCTACTCGGCGTGCGTAACGGGCATCATGACGGGCGAGGCCTACGCGCTGTCCGCTGAAATGGCGGCCAGCCGCGGAGCATTCGACGGCTACGCTGAAAACCGTGACAGCATGCTCGGCGTGATGCGCCTGCACCTGGGTGCCGCGAAGGAAATCGACCACATGCACGCGCCGCGCGAGCTGAAGAATGCCGCGGTCGAGTGCTGGGAGCGCGCGCTCAAGCTGGGCGAGCAGCACGGCTACCGCAACTCGCAGGCGACGGTGCTGGCACCGACGGGAACGATCGGGTTGCTGATGGACTGCGACACGACGGGTGTCGAGCCGGACTTCGCGCTGGTCAAGTTCAAGAAGCTCGCGGGCGGGGGCTACTTCAAGATCGTCAACCAGTCGGTGCCGCTGGCACTGCAGCGGCTGGGCTACTCGCCCGAAACCATCGACCGCATCGTGCGCCACGCCATCGGCACGGGCACGCTCGAGGGCGCTCCGCACATCAACCGCGACTCGCTGCACCAGAAGGGCTTCACCGAAGCGGAGACCGACCGCATCGAACGCGCGCTGCCGAGCATGCTCGACATCCGCTACGCGTTCTCGCGCGGGCTGGTGACCGACGACACACTGACGCGCCTCGGCGTCGGCGCACAGGAGCGCCAGAAGCCCACGTTCACGGTGCTGCCGTTCCTCGGTTTCACCGACGAACAGATCAACGCCGCCAACGCCATCGTCTGCGGCAGCCTCACGGTCGAAGGCGCTCCGGGCCTGCGCACCGAACACCTGCCGGTGTTCGATTGCGCCAACCGCTGCGGCCCCACCGGCACGCGGTTCATCGCACCGATGGGCCACGTCCGCATGATGGCTGCCGTGCAGCCGTTCATCTCGGGGGCAATCAGCAAGACGGTCAACCTGCCGAACGAAGCCACCATCGACGACGTCTCGGATATCTACTTCCAGTCGTGGAAGCTCGGCATCAAGGCCGTCGCGCTGTATCGCGATGGCTGCAAGATGTCGCAGCCGCTGGCCTCCTCGAAGAAGGCCGAGGAGCCCGTCGTTGCCGGCACGCCGCCCGCCAAGCTGCGCCGGCGCCGGTTGCCCAAGCGCCGCCATGGCGTCACACAAGAAGCGCGCATCGGCGGCCACAAGGTGTTCCTGCGCACCGGCGAGTACGAGGACGGCACGGTCGGCGAGATCTTCATCGACATGCACAAGGAGGGCGCCGCCTTCCGCAGCATCATGAACTGCTTCGCCATCGCGGTGTCGATGGGCCTGCAGTACGGCGTGCCGCTCGAGGACCTGGTCGACCAGTTCACCTTCACGCGGTTCGAGCCGCAGGGCCGCGTCGAAGGCCACGACAACATCCGCGCCTGCACGAGCGTGGTGGACTACGTGTTCCGCACGCTGGGTCTCGAGTACCTGAACCGCACCGACCTGGTGCACATCGTCACCGAGGACATGCAGGGCCAGCCAGTCACACGCCGCAATGCGAACGACGTGCCGGTGGGCCGCGAACACAACTCGGCGGAAGCGAAGGCTGCCAAACTCACGAATGGCGAGGTCACGGCGTCCAACGGGCAGGCCACGAAGCTCACGCCGCGAGCGGCCGTCGAGGTGGCGATCAACCAAGACAATGCGTCCTCCAAGATCACCGGCGATGCTCCGCTGTGCAACATCTGCGGCCATATCACGATCCGCAACGGCACCTGCTTCAAGTGCCTCAACTGCGGCAATTCGCTGGGCTGTTCGTAGCAGCGTAGCAGCAGTCATCGCAGTGACACGCGGGCGGGGCCGACTCGGTCCCGCCCGTCGTGCGTCTGGCGCGCTGGCCACCCACCGCGTGAGGGGCGCCAGGACCGGAGAGGACGCCCTCGCAACGCGCGCATTGCGCCCGCACCGCCGTCTCGGGCAATGTCCCCCGCCATGAACGCACGCGCCGAATCCCGCCCCGGTTTTTTCACCGCTGAGCGCATCATGCTGTCCCTGCTCGTGTTCATCCCGATCGCGGCGGCGTCCGCGTACCTGCACTGGGGCGGCGTCACCACGTTCGTGTTCGCGGCACTCGCCATCGTGCCGCTCGCCGGGTTGATGGGCGGCGCCACCGAACGCATCGCCGACCGCATGGGCGCAGGCATCGGCGGTCTGCTCAACGCCACGTTCGGCAATGCGGCCGAGTTGATCATCGCGTTGGTGGCCTTGTCGCGCGGCTACCACGACGTCGTCAAGGCCAGCCTCACGGGATCCATCATCGGCAATGTGCTGCTGGTGCTCGGGCTGTCGATCGTCGCGGGCGGCGCCAAGCGCGACAAGCAGACGTTCGACCGCACCTCCGCCACGGCAGGCTCCACGCTGCTAGCGCTTGCGGCCATCGGGTTGGTCGTCCCGGCGATGTTCCACTGGGCGGCGGAGGCCGCGGTGCGCAGCGCGCAGATCACGAACGCTCACGAGGTGGCACTCGAGCGCACGCTGTCGCTCGAGATCTCGGTGGTGTTGTTCGTCGTCTACCTGCTGAGCCTGATGTTCAGCCTGCGCACGCACAAGCATCTCTACGCTGGTCAGCCCCACGAAGGCGAAGCGGTGCACGCGAGCCCTTCCGGATCGCAGATGGGGCGCGCCGTGCTGACGCTTCTGCTCGCCACGGCGTTTATCGCGTGGATGAGCGAATTGCTCGTCGGCTCAGTCGAAGAAGCCTCGCACGCGCTGGGGCTCACCAAGGTGTTCGTGGGCGTGATCGTGGTCGCCATCATCGGCAACGCCGCAGAACACTCGACGGCGGTGCTGGTGGCGATGAAGAACCGCATGGACCTGGCACTCAACATCGCCATCGGCTCGAGCATCCAGATCGCGTTGTTCGTCGCACCCTTGCTGGTGTTCGCGTCCTACGCGGTGGGCGGCCGCCCGATGGACCTGCTCTTCAGCCCGTTCGAGGTGCTGGCGGTGCTGATTGCCGTGAGCACGGTGAACCTGGTGTCGCAGGACGGCGAGTCGAATTGGCTCGAAGGGGCGCTCCTGCTCGCGGTATACTTGGTGCTCGGAATCGCCTTCTACTTCCTGCCGTAGCCTCGAC
>JAYSRO010000191.1:0-6386 GCA_043720995.1 Candidatus Eiseniibacteriota bacterium | reverse complement strand
TGGGAGGACGTTAACGTTGGTGTATCTCAGGGACCCATCCGAAATCGATCTCATCCGCGAGGCGGCCCAAGTCGTGGGGCGCACGCTCAAGATGCTGGGGGAGCATGTGCGCCCTGGCATCACGACGGCTGAGCTCGACAGGATCGCCGAGGCCTACATCCGCTCGCAGGGAGCGGAGCCGGCGTTCAAGGGTTACCGGGGATTTCCGGCGAGCATCTGCCCGTCGGTCAACGAACAGGTCGTCCATGCGATTCCCGGTGGCACGAAGTTGAAGGAAGGGGACATCATCAGCCTCGACGTGGGTGCCCGCAAGAACGGCTACTACGGTGATGCTGCGGTGACGTACCCGGTGGGCGCTATCGACGCTGAAGCGCAGAAGCTGCTGGACGTGACGCGCGAGTCGCTCGCGGCGGGGATCGTGCAAGCGCGGCCCGGCAATCGAGTGGGCGACATCGGGCACGCGGTTCAGGCGGTTGCCGAGGCCAATGGGTTCTCGGTGGTGCGAACGTTGGTGGGACACGGGATTGGCCGCGAGATGCATGAAGAGCCACAGGTGCCAAACTACGGGCCGCCTTCGCGCGGACCACGGCTGCTGGCGGGGCAGGTCATCGCCATCGAGCCGATGGTGAACATTGGCGGACCCGATGTCGTGACGGGTAAGGATGGCTGGACAGTCCTGACCCGTGACGGGCTGCGATCGGCGCACTTCGAGCATACGGTTGCGATCGGGCCGGACGGCCCGGAAATCCTGTCGCACGTCGAAGACTAGACGAAGGGGTTGAGGACGATTTGAGCAAAGAAGAAGGAATCCAGGTCGAGGGTACGGTCGTCGAGCCGCTGCCGAACGCCATGTTCCGCGTCGAGCTCGAGAACGGTCACAAGGTCCTGGCGCATATCTCGGGCAAGATGCGGATGCACTTCATCAAGATCCTGCCCGGGGACAAGGTAACCGTCGAATTGTCACCGTACGACCTGACCCGGGGACGCATCGTCTACCGGTACAAGTAGCCGCACGGGGCCTTGACGGCTCTGCGGAATCGAGGAGTCGAAGCATGAAGGTGCGTACCTCAGTCAAGAAAATCTGCGAGCACTGTAAAGTGGTGCGTCGCAAGGGCGTGATCCGGGTGATCTGCACCCGCAATCCGCGTCACAAGCAGCGTCAGAAGGGCTAAGGAGGAATCGAGTGGCACGTATTGCAGGCGTTGACCTCCCGGCGGAAAAGCGGATTGAAATCGCGCTGACGTACATCTTCGGCATTGGCCGGACGACGGCGCGCCGAATCCTGCGGGACGCCGGAGTGAACCCGGATATCCGGGTGAGAAGTCTCAGTGATGAAGACACCGGAAAGCTGCGTAGCACCATCGAGCGCGAATACAAGGTCGAAGGCGCGCTGCGCAGTGAAGTGGCAATGAACGTGAAGCGCCTGATGGACATTGGCGCCTATCGCGGACTTCGCCACCGGCGCGGGCTGCCTGTTCATGGGCAGCGCACGAAGACCAATGCGCGGACCCGCAAGGGCCCGAAGAAGACCGCGGGTGCCATGCGTCCCAAGGCGGCGGCGAAGCCCGCACCGAAGAAGTAACCACGGTCGCCTCGCATGCGCGGGGCGGTCCTGACGGAGGTTTTGAGTGGCTGATGTAAAGAAGACCAAGAAGCGGGACAAGCGGGTTGGTGTCAATGGCGTTGCCCACGTGCACGCCAGTTTCAACAACACGATCGTCTCGATCACCGACACCGACGGCAACGTTCTGTCCTGGGCCAGCGCCGGCAAGGTGGGGTTCAAGGGATCCCGCAAGAGCACGCCGTTCGCGGCACAGGTTGCGGCAGAGGCCTCGGCGCGTGAAGCGCTGAATGCCGGAATGAAGCGCGTCGAAGTGTGGGTGAAGGGTCCCGGAGCCGGGCGTGAATCTGCGATTCGCGCCCTCCAGGCAGCCGGGCTCGAAATCTCCGCAATCAAAGACGTCACCCCGATTCCGCACAACGGATGCCGTCCGCCCAAGCGGCGCCGGGTCTAGGAGAGCACGATGGCGGTTTACCACGACGCAAAATGCCGGCTGTGCCGGCGTGCCGGTATGAAGCTGTTCTTGAAGGGCGCCCGCTGCAGCAGCGACAAGTGCGCCATGGAACGCCGTGCCTACGCCCCGGGCGAGCACGGCAAGAGCCGTCGGGTCAAAGAGACCGACTACGGCACCCAGTTGCGCGAGAAGCAGAAGGCGCGCCGCATGTACGGCGTGCTCGAGAAGCAGTTCCGCAACTACTTCGAAAAGGCAGCAGCCGGCAAGGGTGTGACCGGTGAAGTGCTGCTGCAGATGCTGGAGCGCCGTCTCGACAACGTCGTGTTCCGGCTCGGCTTCGCCAGCAACCGGGCGCAGTCCCGCCAGCTCGTCCGCCACCGCCATTTCTTCGTGAATGGCCGCAAGGTCGACGTGCCGTCATACCTCCTCAAGGTGGGTGACACGATCCAGGTCCGCGAGAAGAGCAAGAGCCTGATCGTCATCCAGAATGCGATCGAGACGCACAAGGGCACGTCGTCCCCTGAGTGGCTCGAAGTCAATGCAGACACGATGAGCGGCCGGGTGCTCAACATTCCCGCACGCGACTCGATCAGTACGCCGATCAATGAGCAGCTCATCGTCGAGCTCTACTCGAAGTAATCCACGCCACCCAAGAGGGAGGCTTCGCTGATGAAGTGGAAGAACCTGACTATGCCGAAGCAGATCGTTGCTGATCCCGCAAACCAGGATCATTACGGTAAATTCGTGATCGAGCCCCTCGAGCGGGGTTTCGGAGTCACGCTGGGTAATACGTTGCGCCGAGTCCTGCTGTCCTCACTGCAGGGCGGTGCCATCACCGCGGTGCGGATCGAGGGCGTGCTGCACGAGTTCTCGACGCTGCCGGGCGTGATCGAAGACGTCACCGAGGTGATCCTCAACCTGAAGCAGGTGCGCCTCAAAATTCACGGTGATGGCCCGAAGAAGGGCATCGTCGAGATCAAGGGCAGCAGCGAAGTGCGCGCCAAGGACATCCAGGTCGACTCCGAGGTCGAGGTCCTGAATCCGGACCTGCACATCGCGACCTTGAACCGCGATGGCGACCTGCGCATGGAAGTCGAGATCAACGGGGGCCGCGGCTATGTCTCGGCCGACCAGCATTCGCAGGTGGACAGGCCGATCGGTGTCATCCCGATCGACTCGATGTTCTCGCCGATCACCAAGGTCAACTACACGGTCGACGCCACGCGGCTCGGCCAGCGCATCGACTACGACAAGCTCACCCTCGAAGTGTGGACCGACGGCAGCATCCTGCCGCAGGACGCCATCGCGGTGGCCGCGAAGATCCTGCGCGACCACTTCCAGATGTTCATCCACTTCGAAGAGCCGATCGAGGAAGAAGTCGAAGAAGAAGTCGACGAAGAAGTCGTGCGCGTGCGCAAGCTGCTCGACAAGAGCGTCGAAGAACTCGAGCTGTCGGTTCGCTCGAGCAACTGTCTGCGTGCCGCCGAGATCAAGTCGATCGGTGACCTGGTCCGCAAGAGCGAGCCCGAGATGCTGAAGTTCCGCAACTTCGGGCGTAAGTCGCTCAAGGAAATCCAGGACATCCTAGGCGAGATGGGGCTCCATTTCGGGATGGACATCAGCCGCTTCACGCAGCCGCGGAATCCCGTCGGGATGGAGGTTTAGCGGGCTATGCGACACCGTAAAGACCATAAGAAGCTGAGCCGCACCTCCTCGCACCGGCGCTCGCTGCTGCGAAACCTGGTGACGGCGTTGTTCCAGTACGAGCGTATCGAAACGTCGGTCGTGAAGGCGAAGGAAGCACGCCGCATGGCCGAACGCATGATCACGTTCGCCAAGAAGGGCGATCTCCACTCGCGCCGCCAGGTCGGGCGTTACGTGCTGCGTCCCGCCATCATCAACCGGCTGTTCGACACCATCGCTCCGTGGTACACGGACCGTCAGGGCGGCTACACGCGGATCGTCAGGATCGGCCGCCGTCTGGGTGACGCAGGAGAAACCGCATATCTCGAACTGGTGAAGACCGTCGAGCAGCGGGAGAAGGAGCGTCTGGATCGCATCGCCGCCGAGGAGGCCAAGGAGAAGGCCCTCAAGGCTGCTGAGGCATCCCCGAAGAAGAAGAAAGCAGCGGAGGAGGGTGCCGCAGCCGAGCCGGAATCCCGGCCCAAGCGCGGAGCCCGCAAGGAGGGTGATGTCCAAACCCCCGCCCGCCGCCGCGGCAGAACCGGAGTCAAGACCGGTTAGGCCGATTCGGAATCTGCGAATCAACGAGCGGGCGGGAGGCGACTCCCGCCCGCATTCGCTATCCGGCCAACGCTCTCTCTCATGATACGCGCCCTGCGACGCCTCGTGACCCGCCCTCTTGCGGTGGCCCTGCTCGGGACCTGCGTGCCCTTCGCGGCAGCCCTCGCGGCGAACGCACCGGGCGGCGTGCCCGCAGACTCGGTGGCGGACATGGCGCTGGTGCCCGCGCCCAATGACTCGACCGAGGCCCCGGCGCACGACGCCGAGCCCGTGATCGTCTCCCCGGACTCGCTCGTGGCGCTGCGCGCCGCGACCCGGGGAGTCGATTACATGTGGGTGCTGCGCGATGCGCTGATGACGCCCGCCTCGATCGACAGCGTGGTGGAGCGCGCCGCGCGCATGCACGTCAAAGGACTGCTGGTGCAGGTTGTGGGACGCGGCGATGCATGGTACGCCTCGCGCCTGCTGCCGCGCGCCGAGCCGCTCGATTCGCGCTCGGACTCCGATCCGCTGGCGCACATGGTCCAGCGCGCGCATGCCGCGGGACTAGAAGTGCATGCGTGGATGAACTGCCTGCTGGTGTGGTCGGGCAAGCGCTACCCGCGCGATTACCGGCATGTGGTGCGCTCCCACCCGGATTGGATCGCGGAGCTGCAGGATGGCCGGCGCACCAGTTGGGTCACGGCGCGCGGGCTCAAGAAGTTGAACCTCGAGGGCGCCTACCTCACGCCCGCGCGGCCGGCCGTGCGGCGCTTCGTGGCCTCGATCGCCGCCGAACTCGCCACGAACTACGCCTTGGACGGCATTCACCTCGACTACATCCGCCAGCCCGACGCCGAGACAGGCTTCGATCCCGACACGCGGGCGCGCTTCGCGTTGCTCCACGGGGCCGACCCGCAGCGCTTCAAGCTGGCGTCGCCTGCCCGCCGCGACTCGCTGGTGCGGTTGTGGCGCAAGTTCCAGCGCGACCAGGTGACCGAGGTCGTGCGCGCGGTGCGCGACACGCTGCAGGCGATCCGTCCGGGGATCAGCCTGAGCGCCGCTGTGGTGTCGGACCCCGCGCGTTCCGAAGGCTCGACCGCGCAGAACTGGCGCGGCTGGCTACGCGACGGGCTGCTCGATCGCGCCTACGTCATGTGTTATTCGCCCGAGGTGCAGACCGTGATGGACCAGCTGCTCTCGATCGGCCAGGAGCTGGGCGCCACGGAACGCGTGGTGCCCGGCATCGCGGTTTACAACACGTCCCCAGTCACCGCGGCGGTCAAGCTCCGGGGCGCTCGCGCCCTCGGCTACCCGCTGCTTGCGCTTTACTCATACGATTCGCTGTTCACGCTGGATCGCGGCTGGACGAGGCTCGAGCAGGGCCTCGGCGGCGAGCCTTCCGCTGCCGAACACTAGTCAGGAGAATTCGATGACCACCACGACCCCGCAGGAGCGCGCCACCGGCTCCCACGACCGCGCCACGCGCGAGGACATCCGCAATATCGCGATCATCGCTCACGTCGATCATGGCAAGACCACGCTGGTCGATGCGTTGTTGTGGCAGAGCGGCGTGTTCCGCGAGAACCAAGAGGTTGCGGAGCGGGTGATGGACTCGAACGACCTCGAGCGCGAGAAGGGCATCACGATTCTCGCCAAGAACACCGCGGTGCGCTTCGGCAAGTTCAAGATCAACATCGTCGATACGCCCGGCCACGCCGACTTTGGCGGCGAAGTCGAGCGCACGCTCAAGATGGTCGACGGCGTCATGCTGCTGGTGGACGCCAGCGAAGGGCCGTTGCCCCAGACGCGGTTCGTGCTGAAGAAGGCGCTCGAGCTCGGGCTGCCGCCGATCGTCGTCATCAACAAGATCGACCGCAAGGACGCGCGCACGCAGGAAGTGCTGAACGAGATCTATGACCTGTTTATCGACCTCGATGCGAACGAGAGCCAGCTCGACTTCCCCGTGCTCTACACCATCGCCCGCGACGGTATCTGCCGGCTCACCGCGGACGGTGAGGACCACAAGCTGCTGCCGCTGTTCGAGGAGATCATTCGCACCATCCCGGCGCCCAGCTACGACCGGCAGATGCCGTTGCAGATGCTGGTGCTCAATCTCGACTACTCGGACTTCGTCGGCCGTCTCGC
>JAYSRO010000190.1:0-6392 GCA_043720995.1 Candidatus Eiseniibacteriota bacterium | reverse complement strand
GAGACCGACAAGGTCCAGATCGCCAAGAGCTTCCTTGTCCCTAAGCAGGTCAAGGCCTCTGGGCTCGACGACGCCGATGTGAAGATCCAGGACAGCGCGTTGCGCGCGTTGGTCAACCAGTACACGCGCGAAGCGGGCGTGCGCAGCCTTGAGCGCGAGTTGGCGGCGGTGTGCCGCAAGGTGGCGCGGCGCAAGGCTGAGGGCAAGCTCAAGGGCACGACGACGGTCACCGACAAGAACATCGAGAAGTTCTTAGGGCCGGCGCGCTTCACGGATTCCGAAGTCGAGCGCAAGTCGCGGATCGGTGTTGCGAATGGCCTGGCGTGGACCGAAGTGGGCGGCGATGTGCTGACCATCGAAGTCTCGATCCTGCCGGGCAAGGGCGAGTTGCTGTTGACGGGCAAGCTCGGCGACGTGATGCGCGAGTCGGGCCAGGCGGCGCTGTCGTACGCGCGTTCGCGCGCGGCGGAGCTGGGGCTCGACAAGTGGTTCTATCGCGACATCGACATTCACGTGCACGTGCCCGAGGGCGCCACGCCGAAGGATGGTCCCTCGGCCGGCGTCACGATGGCGGTGGCGTTGATCAGCGCGCTGACGGGCGTGCCGACGCGCCCCGATGTCGCCATGACCGGCGAGATCACGCTGCGCGGCACGGTCATGCCAATCGGCGGGCTCAACGAGAAGTCGGTCGCGGCGCGCCGCTTGGGGATCAAGACGATCTTGATTCCGCAGGGCAACGTGAAGGACCTGAGCGAGATCCCGGAAGAAGTACGCGACGCGCTCGAGTTCATTCCGGTCGAGACGATGGACCGCGTGCTCGAGCTGGCGCTCGAACGGAAGCCGAAGGAAGAGCCGGCCGCCGCTGCGGCGCCGCCCAAGGCAACGGACGAGGGGCCGCAGACGTACGCGCATTAGGCATGAGTTGGATGTTGTGACGGCAAACGAAAGAGCCCCGCGCGGATTTCCGGCGGGGCTCGATTCGTTGGTGGAAGTTCGAGGTGAGGGGAGGGCGGATCGGCCGCACGACTCGATCAAGTGCCCGTATCCCCACCGGTCTGCGGGGCGGCCTTCATTGCGCGACGCAGTTCCTCGGTTGTTCGTAGGAAGGCAACCAACCGGCGGACTCGTTGGTCCGGAGTCAGGGCGAGACTTTCTTGGAGCAGGGTTTGGTCGACATCCCGCTTATAAACTTCGATCACCGCATCGATGCTGTTCAAGCCCGAAGCATCAGGGGGCAGCGGTCGCGTTTCCATGTCCCCAACTATATCCCCCGCGCCAACACAGCGCCAATCCACCCTCGCCCGCTATGTGCGGTGCGTGCAAACGACCCCGCTTGAATCCTCCCGCCTCGCCAGTGCATCCTGCGGTGAATCCACTGCCGCACGTACTTGGTGTTTACCCCGCAACCCTGAGCGAGGACCATGAAGATTCGCCTGTTCACGCCGGGCCCGGTCGAGATTCCCGTGCGCATTTTGCGCGCGTTGTCGGCCGTGCCGCCGCACCATCGCACCGATGTGTTCCGCGACACCCTGCGCCGTGTGACGCGCGAACTGCAGTGGGTTCATGGCACCGAGGGCGAGGTGTTCCTGCTGTCGGCCTCGGGCACGGGCGGGATGGAAGCGTGCGTGGTCAACCTGATGAGCCCGGGCGACAAGGCGCTGGTTCCTACGGCCGGTAAGTTCGGCGACCGCTGGGCCTCGATCCTCAAGGCGTATGGCGTGGCGCACGAAACAATCGCGTTCGACTGGGGCACTGCGATCGACCCGGCCGCGATCCAGAAGGCGCTCGAGAAGGACCCGTCGATCAAGGCGGTGTTCACCACGCACAGCGAGACTTCGACGGGCGCGGTGCATGACCTGGAGGCGATCGCCAAGATCACGCGGCCGCGCGACGTCATGCTCATCGTCGATGGCATCACGAGCGTCGGGGTTCATGCGCTGCCGCAGGACAAGTGGGGCGTCGACGTCGTGGTGTGCGGATCGCAGAAGGGCATGATGATCCCGCCCGGCATCGCGACGGTCAGCCTGGCGCCGTGGCGCGCGAGCGCGATCGAAGGACAGAAGCTGCCGCGCTTCTACTGGGACCTGACCAAGGCGCGCAAGAGCTTCCCCAATGGCGAGACGGCGTTCACGCCGCCGGTGAGTCTCGTGCTGGCGCTCGAAGAGGCGCTCACGATGATGAAGGAAGAGGGCCTCGAGCCGATGTATGTGCGTCACCGCCGCATCGCGCACGCCGTGTGGGCGGGAGCGAAGGCGCTCGGCTTCAAGTTGTTCTCGACGAGCCCGTCGCACTCGGTGACTTCGCTGGTACCGCCGGAGGGTGTCGATGCGTCGGCGGTGGTGAAGCGGTTGCGCGAGGTGCATGGCATCTATGTCGCGGGCGGGCAGGATCACCTGAAGGGCAAGATCTTCCGCATCGGCCATATGGGTGCATACGATCTGGCAGATGTGCATGTGATCATCGGGGCACTCGAAGAGTGCGTGGCAGCGCTGGGTAAGCCGGCCAACGCCGGAACGATCGCCGCGGCCACAGCAGTGCGGGAAGCGTGGCAGACCGCGTGAAGGCTCTGATCAGCGATCCACTGGCGCCTGCTGCCGCCACAACCTTGCAGCATGCCGGCCACGAAGTGACGGTGAAGACTGGCCTGAAGCCCGACGAGCTCATCGCCACGCTGCAGGGCCACGCGGCTTTGCTGGTGCGCGGCGCCACAAAGGTCACTGCCGATGTGATCAAGGCGTGCCCGGACTTGAAGGTCATCGCGCGCGCCGGAACCGGTTTGGACAACATTGATGTTGTGGCCGCGAAGGCCGCGGGCATCGTGGTTTTGAACACGCCCGCTGCGAACGCGATCTCGGTCGCCGAGCTCACGATCGGGTTGATGATCGCGCTCGAGCGCCACCTGGTCGGCGCCGGCACAGACATGCGCAACGGCAAGTGGGAAAAGACCAAGTACGCCGGCCGCGAACTGTGCGGCAAGACGCTCGGCATCATCGGTTTCGGCAGGATCGGCCGCGAGGTCGCGTTGCGCGCACGCGCGTTCGGCATGCAGGTGTCACCCTACGATCCCGCGATCACGCACTGGCCGGCCGGATTCGACTGGGCCGCCAACGCTGCGTCGTTGGAGTCACTGCTGATCGAGGCCGACTACATTTCGTTGCATATCCCGTTGACGCCCGAATCGAAGAACCTGATCGGCCCGAAGCAATTCGCGCTGATGCAGCGCGAGGCCGTGCTGATCAACTGCTCGCGCGGCGGGATCGTGGACGAGAAAGCGCTGTACGCCGCGCTGAGCGGTGGAACGCTACGCGCCGCCGCGATCGACGTATTCGCGACCGAACCTCCGGGCGACTCGCCCTTGCTGGGTTTGCCCAATGTGCTGGCCACGCCGCACTTGGGCGCGTCCACGGCGGAGGCGCAGGACCGCGCGGGCGTCGAGGCCGCGGAGCTCGTGGTGGATGCGCTGAGGAAGATCGCGGGGTAAGGAAGGCGCGCGGGCGGCGACCGGCGCGGGCGCGCGGGGAGCGGCGATGTGCGCGAGCGCGCGGCGAGGCGGAGTGCGACACGCGCCGTGGCGTTTTACGACTTGCCCCGGGGCAGGTTGTGTTGAGTGAACTTAACTTGCGGCTGCCAGAATTCACGCTGCTGCGAATTCGCGGCCCGAATTGCCTCACCAGGCCGAGTACGCACGCGGTGGGGAGCGACGGTCGGCGGGCTGGCAGTTGGATCGCGGTTGAAATCGATTGCGATCGGTGATGGGAATTTCCTATCCTGTCTAAGGGTTGCCTCCGCAAAATTAGGGCTCCGCAAGGATGACCCTGTGGTCTGACCCGAACCATATCGCGGTCGGGAGGCAACCCTTAAGAATTCTCGCCCGACGAGCGCGTGCACCTCGTCGAAGGCTAGGCCCGGACCGCCGTCGCCCGAACGGCAAACTCCGCGCGAACAGGTGGTGAGGCGGGGCGAGGTGTCTCGCATCGCAACTCCCGCCGGGGTGCGCCACGACTTGCCCCGGGGCAAGTGGCGACACGCGCGGAGTGGCAGGGCGGAAATCTGTCGCGGGCTGCCCCGATCCGATTCCGGCTGCCGCGCTTCGATTCCGGCTGCAGCACTTCGATTCCGGCTGCGGCGCTTCGATTCCGGCTGCGGCGCTTCGATTCCGGCTGCGGCGCTTCGATTCCGGCTGCAGCGTTCCGATTCCGACCGTAGGGTTCCAATTCCGGATGCCGCGCTCTGAGTGGGAACGACGTGGACGGGTTCGTACACGGCGTTGGCGCCGCTCATTCCGCACGGGCTGGATTGCGCGATCGCGACTCGCGCCGGAGTGCGCCACGACTTGCCCCGGGGCAAGTTGCGACACACGCGGCGTGACGGCGCCGCGATCAGCGGTGGACTGCCACTCGAGAATCTAGATCGTGAAAAATTTTTCGAATTTGCCCTTGACGCGTTTCAGAGTGCGGATAGCGGTTAGCTCGCGAGTTTGCATCCAATCGTGCGCCAGACTTCGAGGCTCTGGTCCTGCGGCGCGATCTCTTCGCATGGCGCAAAGTTTTCGCGACGACATCTGATGTGCGTACTGGGTTGATGCACGCGCGCCAAAATATCTCGTGCGATAATTCGCGCGTTGAACGATCTTCGAGTCGCGAACCTCATTGAAGCTTGAGGCGACGGGCTCGGGATAAAGCCCCGCCAACCGCCCCCGTGGAAGGCGTTGCAGTCATGAGGAGTTTCTCGCTTTCGCACCTGACGGACGTCGCGCTTCGCAATGACTTGAACAAGGCTGCGCCGGGAGAGAGCGGCGCGACGGCCTGGCTGCTCGCGCACATTGCCGAGTTCGACTTGCGCAAGTTGTACCTGGCCGAGGCGTTCCCCTCGACGTACCACTATTGCGTCGGTGAATTGAACCTGTCGGAAGACGCGGCGTACAAACGCATTCAGGCGGCACGCGTGGCGCGGCGGTTTCCGGTGATCTTCGAGTTGCTCGATGATGGCCGGTTGCACCTGAGCGGCATCTGCTTGCTCGCGCCCTATCTCATCGAGGGCAACGCGAATGAGTTGCTGGCGGCCGCGGTGCACAAATCCAAGGCCGCGATCAACCAGATGCTCAAGGCGAAGTTTCCGGAGACGGAATCGTTCGACTTGGTGATGAAGGTGCCGGCGGCGCGCGGGGCGCAGGCTGCGGTGGGGGAGATCGAGGCGACCGGGGTGGCGGGTGCGGGTGAGGCTGCGGGCGCGAGTGAGGCCGCGAGCGCGGGCGCTGCCGCTTGTGAGGGCGCGGGCACCGGCGCGAGTGTGGGCGCGGGCGCGACGGCGCAACATGATGGCCACGGGCATGTCGGCGGCCCGGGCTCTACCGCGCCGCACGTTGATACGCCCGCGACGCGAACGAAGATCCTGCCGATCGCGGCGGATCGCTTCACTATTCAGGTCACGGTGTCGCAGAGCACCCACGACAAGCTTCGTCATGCGCAGGCCCTGCTGAGCCATCAAATGGCCGGAGGGGAATTGGCGCAGGTGCTCGACCTGGCGCTGGATGCGCTCATCAGCAAGCTCGAGCAGCGCAAGGTCGCGGCGACCGCGCGTCCGCATCGCAAGCGGCGACCGAGCAAGGCGGCGCGGACGATTCCCGCGCAGGTGCGGCGCGAGGTGTGGGAGCGCGATGGGGGCCAGTGCACGTTCGTGAGCGAATCGGGCAGGCGTTGCTGCGCGCGCACGCAGTTGGAGTACGACCACATCGATGAAGTCGCGCGCGGCGGCGAGGCGACGACCGATCGCATGCGTTTGCGCTGCCGAGCCCATAACCAGTACACGGCCGAGCAGACATTTGGGGCGGAGTTCATGGCGCGCAAGCGGGCGGAGGCGCGGGAGGCGCGGACGCGGGCGGAGGCGCGGGAGGCGCGGATGCGGGCGGCGGCGCGGGAGGCGCGGACGCGGGCGGCGGAGGCGGCGGAGGCGTCGGAGGCGGCGGAGCTTCGCGAGGCGGGAAAGAGCGTGCGGGAGTTCGCGGCCGTGCGGACGCGGGAGCCGGCGGACGTGCAGACGCGGACGGCGGCGGAATCACGCGCACGGGCTGCCGCGGAATCACGGGCGGCCGCCGCGTCGGAGGCTGCGGAGCTTCGCGAGGCGGGATAGAGTGCGCGGGTGCGCTCTTCGCGCCGTGGCGCGTCGCGACTTGCCCCGGGGCAAGTCGTGGCAGCCGCGGGGGGCGCGTTGTGCGGTGGCGTCGGCACCGCGCCGCTACGCCGCAGCCCCGCTACGCCGCAGCGCCGCTACCGGTGCGTCTTCTTCCGTTTCGCTACGCAGCGCTTCACGATTTCCTCGAGTGCCTTCATGTCGGCGCCTTCGAGGCGATTGATGTGCAGGCAGCTGCCGCTGGCTTTGTGTTTACCGAGTTT
>JAYSRO010000189.1:0-3179 GCA_043720995.1 Candidatus Eiseniibacteriota bacterium | reverse complement strand
AGCAGGGCCACCAGCCAAACGTGCCTCGGTCGCAACGGGCGGAACATGAGGGGGCTCCCTCGGGAGATGTCGCCTTGAATCGCGTGTACTTCGAACCCACGCTAGCAAATGGGATGGGCACCCTCAAGCACGGCTTGTGCCAGCATGCCACCCCCTTCTAGTTCTATGGGGTTATCGGCATTTGCCCTGCGCGGCTTGACGTCGCAGACGTCACCTTTGGGACCGGGGTGTCCACGCCAGGACGCCCCCGTGGCGGCCTGGCTACCGGCCGCCGCGTAGGCAGTCGTGCAGGTGCAGCACGCCCGCAGGTGCCCCCTGCGCGTCGACCACGACCAGCGCGGTGATGGCGCCGCTCGGGCGCTCTTCCATCACCCGCACCGCTGCCGCGACCAGCGCTGTCGCCGCAATGGTCGCGGGCGAGCGCGTCATCACGTCGGCGGCGGTCAGCGTCCAGGGCTCAGCGTACTTGAGCAGGATGCGCTTGAAGTCGCCATCGGTCACGACCCCCGCGAGCTCGCCCCCGGGACCGATGACCGTGGTGATGCCGAGGCGCTTGGCCATGATCTCGAGCACCACGTCACGCAGCGGTGTCGTTTCCTCGACGCGCGGCAGCTCGGAGCCCGCGTGCATCAGTTCGCCCACCGGGCGTGCCGCAGCGCGGCCGATCACGCCGCCCGGATGCAGGAAGCGGAAGTCCTCCGCCTTGAAGCCACGCCGCTCGAGCAGCGCGACCGCGAGACAGTCCCCCATCACCTGCGCCACCGTGATGCTCGTCGTCGGCGTCAGGTCCATCGGACACGCTTCGCGCACGGGACCGGTGTTGAGCACGGCCTGGCTGCGCATGGCCAACGGCGAGTGCGCGACGGCGAGGATACTCACCAGCGGAATCCCGTGGCGCTCGAGATAGGGCAACAGCGCGAGCAGTTCATCGCTGCCGCCGCTCTTCGAGACGAACAGCGCCGCGTCCCCCGGCGTGAACAGACCGGCATCGCCATGCAGCGCGTCGGTCGGGTGCAGGAACACGGCGGGCGTGCCGGTGCTGGTCAGGGTGGCGGCGAGTTTGTGCGCGAGCAGGCCCGACTTGCCTACCCCTGAGACGATCACCTTGCCGCGGCAGGCCGCGAGCAATTCGACGGCCTCAACAAACGCGGCATCGAGCCGCCCTTCGAGTGCGGCGACCGCGGCGGCCTCGATGCGAACGACTTCGCGGGCGCGCTCGAGCAACTCCGCGGCCGGGAGACCGGATGCGCTCATCGTGGCGTTTCCTTTCGCTAAGGGAGTCATGCGCCGTAGCGTTCCAACACGCGTGCCCAGGTGCCGTTGTGGCGCAACAACCGCTCGACCACTTCACGCACCGCGCCCGCGCCGGGGCGCGCCTTGGTCACGGTCTGCGCGTAACGGCGCAACTCGGGCGAACACCCGAGCACCGCGATCGGCCAGCCCACGCGCTTGAGCAACGGAATGTCCGGCAGGTCATCCCCCACCATGGCGCACTGGTCCCAGTTCACCTTTTCCCGGCGCATGACGCGCTCGGCCACCGCAACTTTATCCTTGGCACCGAGATAGTACTCGAGCTTCAAGTCTTTCATGCGCGCCTCGACCGCCGCGGATTGGCGTCCCGAGATCACCACGGGCAGCATCCCCGACTCACGCGCCCACTCCAACGCCAGACCGTCGCGCACCCAGAAACTCACGTTATCGCCGGTCTTCGAAAAGCCGATCACGCCATCGGTGAGCGTGCCATCAACGTCGAGAAACAGGATGCGCACCGGCTTGGGGGCTGCCGTGCCGCGCATCGAGCCGCGGCCCGCGGTGCGCCGGGCCGGACCGCGCGCCATCGAGCCGCGTGATCCCGCCTCAGGCATGCGAGCGCTCGCTCACCGCGCGGCGCACGGCGATCGCCTCGTCGAGAAACGCTTCGACCTGGTCGAGCGGCAACTGCGTCGCGGCATCGGACAGCGCGTGTTCGGGATCGGGATGGGTCTCGAAGAACAACCCATCAATGCCACACGCCACCGCGGCGCGCATCAGCGGCACGGCGAACCGCCGGTCACCGCCGGTAACGCCGCCACCCGGGCGCTGCAGACTGTGCGTCGCGTCAAACACCACCGGAACGCCCAGCTCGCGCATGCGGACCAACCCGCGCATGTCGACGACGAGGTCGCCGTAGCCGAACGTTGTCCCACGCTCCGTGACCATCACGCGTTTGCCTCCGGCCTGCACGGCCTTGTCGATCGCCTGGCGCATATCGTCGGGGGCCAGGAACTGCCCCTTCTTGATGTTGACCGCGCGGCCACTGGCCGCGGCCGCCTGGATCAACGCGGTCTGGCGCGACAGGAACGCCGGGATCTGCAGGCAGTCGGCGACCTTCGCGGCAACTTCGACATCGGCCACTTCATGCACGTCCGTGATAACCGGCAGCCCAAGTTCACGCCGCACGCGCTCCAGTGCGGCCAGACCACGCTCTGCGGACAGCCCGGCGAATGACTGCCCGCTCGAACGGTTCGCCTTGCGGTAGGACGCCTTGAACACATACGGCAGGTCGCGCGCGGCGCATGCCGCGGCCACACGCTTCGCGACCGTCATGCACAACTCCTCGCTCTCGACGACACACGGACCGGCGAGCACAAACAGCTTCGGGCCACCGACTTCGGCGTTGCCGATCATGAACGGGTTCATGCACTCACCGCGCTGCCCTTGGCTACCGCGTGTGCCGGCTCGGCCTGCGCCGCGGGAGTCGTGTCGCCACCGGTGCGGGCGCGGCGGCGGTCGAGGGCGGCGCGCACGAAGTCCTTGAACAGCGGGTGCGGATCGTGCGGCCGCGACTTGAGTTCAGGGTGGAACTGTACGGCGAGGAACCACGGATGGTCCGGCAGCTCGACGATCTCGACGAGTTCGCGCCCGACGCACTTGCCCGACAGCACGAGCCCGCGCGACTGCAGTTGTGCCGCATGCTTGATGTTGAACTCGAAGCGGTGACGGTGGCGCTCCTCGACTTCGGTCTTGCCGTAGGCGCGCGCGGCAAGGCTGCCCTGCCGCAGCGCGCAGCGGTAGGACCCCAGCCGCATGGTGCCGCCCTGGTCGGAGATCCCGGTCTGGTCGGGCAGCAGGTCGATCACCATATGATCCGACACCGGCTCGAATTCGCTGGAGGTCGCGTCGTGCCAGCCCACGACATC
>JAYSRO010000188.1:0-16480 GCA_043720995.1 Candidatus Eiseniibacteriota bacterium | reverse complement strand
CGTTCGCGGTGGACCTCACGCTGGCGCCCGCGCTCACCGAGTTGGCGATGAGCCGCTTTGGCGGCCGGCCGTACGTGCTGGGCCGTTGGCAATCCGCGTGGTTCGAGCGCGCGCTGGGCGCGGCGGCGCCACGCATTCGCGCGGCGCGCATCGCCGGCGATCCCGGCGAGTTGCTCAATCGCGGCATCTACACGGGGCTCAAGCTACGGGGTGCGTTGGGCGGTTTGATGACGAGCACGTTTGTCCCGGGCATTGCCCTGCTTGCCGCCGTCTACGCGTCGCCGCTCGTGTCGTGGATCGCGCGTGGCGCGCGCGGGTTGCTCGGCGCAGTACCCGGCCCCGCCGCGGGCCATGGCGCTCCGGCGCGCATCGCCGCCGAGCAACCCGCGAGCGAGCACGCGATCCACTGCGTCAATTGCGGTGAGTGCAACAGCGTCTGCCCGATCTTCAGCGAGTCGAAGATCCGCCTGCCGCAGATGCTCACCCACATCGGCGAGGCCGTGCACGCGGGCGGTGCCGTGAGCGAAAGCGCCGCGACGCTGCTCGACCTGTGCATGCGTTGCGGCAATTGCGAAGAGGTGTGCCAGGCCGGCATCCCGCACCTGTCGCTCTACGAAGGGTTGCAGCGCGCCTCGGACGCCGTGCGGCCGCGCGATGTCGACCGCCACTCCGCGGTCGTCGCCGCGGTGCGCGGCTCGCAGCGCTATCGCGAGGAATTCCTCGACGTGCGTGGCGGCATGTACCTGCGGCGCACGCCGGTGGCGCTGCCCGGCGTGAACCGCTTCGTGGTGCTGCGCGCCGAGAACGACGCGGGGGCGGAGTCGACATGCATTCACTGCGGCGCCTGCGTGCCGGTATGCCCGACGAATGCCAATCTTGAATTTGCGGCCGCGGACCCGCGACTCGTGACCACCGACGAGAGCCGTTGCATCGGCTGTGGCACGTGCGTCGAGGTGTGCCCGGCCAACCAGGCCAACGGCGGCCAGACCCTGAGGGTCATGGAAGCCCCGACGCCGGAATGGTTTGTGGCCCTCACGGAGTTCGAAAAGAACGCAAGCACGAGGCAGTAGAAGTCGATAACATGGCCAGACCTTGAGTCCTGTCTGGGCTTCCCCGAGGGGCATAGCGCCCCTGCCGGAGGTCCTTGTCCATCGCCGATTCCGTCGGGTCCGATTCTCTGAAGGCTCGCCGCAGTCGATCACGAGGAGGTACGAGGTGTCCGCTTCAGCGCGCAATTCCGCACGTACGGCCGTGAACCAACGGCAACCCCGCCGCTTCGATTCGCCCCGCCAGCCCGATGGGCACCGTTCGCCGGTCAGCGCCTACTTCGGCCATCATGTTCTCGACCTGCTGAAGCTCAAGGAGCGCCTGCCGCGCGAGGTGTACCAGTCGCTGCTTGGCACCCTGCGCAACGGCACGCCGCTCACCCGCGAGACCGCCGAGTCGATCGCGTCCGTGGCGCGCGAGTGGGCGACCTCGCACGGCGCGACGCACTTCACGCACTGGTTCCAGCCGATGACGGGGCTGACCGCGGAGAAGCACGACAGCTTCATCGACCTGAACGTCCAGATGGCGGGCGAGCTCAAGGTGCTCGAGCGCTTCTCGGGCTCGCAGCTGACGCAGGGTGAGCCCGACGCCAGCTCGTTCCCCTCCGGCGGCGTGCGCAGCACGTTCGAAGCGCGTGGCTACACTGCGTGGGATCCGAGCTCGCCGATGTTCTTGGTCGAGAGCGACAATGGCCGCACGCTGTGCGTGCCCTCGGTGTTCATCAGCTACTACGGCGAGAGCCTCGACCAGAAGACGCCGCTGCTGCGCACACTCGATGCCGTCAACCGCAACGCCGTGGCGTTCCTCAAGCTGCTGGGGGACGTCGACGTGCAGGCGGTGACCGCGACACTCGGCTGCGAGCAGGAATACTTCCTCATCGACCGCGATCACTTCTCGCTGCGCGCCGACCTCACGATGTGCGAGCGCACGCTCGTGGGTGCCGCCTCTTCGCGCGGGCAGCAGTTCGAGGACCACTACTTCGGCTCGATTCCGCCGCGCGTGCTGGCGTTCATGGAAGAGCTGGAGTTCGAGCTGCACCGGCTCGGCATCCCGGTGAAGACACGTCACAACGAAGTCGCGCCGATGCAGTTCGAGATGGCGCCGATCTTCGAGGACGTCAACATCGCCAACGACCACAACGCACTGTCGATGGACATCGCGCGCAAGGTGGCGCTGCGGCACCACTTCGTCTGTGTGTTCCACGAGAAGCCGTTCGCCGGCCTCAATGGGAGCGGCAAGCACTGCAACTGGAGCCTCACCACCGACCGCGGCGAAAACCTGCTGGAGCCGGGCCGCACGCCGCACCAGAACCTGCGCTTCCTCGCCTTCATGGCGGTGTGCTTGAAGGCCGTGCACGACCACTCCATCGCCATCCGCTGGTCGGTGGCGAACGCCAACAACGACCTGCGCCTGGGCGCCAACGAAGCACCGCCGGCGATCTTGAGCGCGTTCGTCGGTGAGCTGCTCACGCGCGTGATCGACCAGATCGCCTCGGGTGCAGCGCGCGGGGAAGACCCCGAGCACTTCGTGCTCGAGATGGGTGTGGGCAAGCTGCCGCAGCTGGCGCGCGACAACACCGACCGCAACCGCACCTCACCGTTCGCCTTCACCGGCAACAAGTTCGAGTTCCGCGCCGTCGGTAGTTCGGCGAATTGCGCGGGCCCGATGATGATGGTGCTGGGTTCGGTCGCCGATGCGCTGGCGCAGATGACCACGCGCCTCAAGGCCCGGCTCACCGGCAACAATCGCGACCAGGCGGTGCTCGACCTGTTGCGCGAGGTGTTCACCGAGACGGCGCCGATCCGCTTCGAGGGCAACGGCTACAGCGATGAGTGGAAGCAGGAGGCGGCACGCCGCGGCCTGCCGAACATCCCCGATACGCCCGGCGCCATCGCCGCCATCTCGGACCCGAAGGTCAGCGCGTTCCTCGTGGAGCAGGGCATCTTCTCGGAACGGGAACTGGCGAGCCGGCTCAACGTGTCGATGGAGCGCTACGTGAAGACCGTGCTGCTCGAAGCAGAGACCTTGATCGAAGTGCTCAACACGCAGGTGATTCCGGCCGGCGAGCGCCAACTCGAAGCGTCCGCCGCGGCGGCTGCGCGATTGGAAGACGTCAGCGGGAAGCCGTCCGCGCTGAAGAAGCGGGTCAAGCAGGTGGCCGCGGTGCTCGACCAGGTCGTGTCGAGCGCCGAGAAGCTCCAGGCGCTCGTCGAGGCGAACTCGCATGGGCACGACGAGGCGGCACTCGCGCGCCGGCTGGCCGATGAAGTACGGCCTGCGATGGATGCGGTGCGGCTCGCGGCCGACCAACTGGAGCACATCGTCAACGACGAGCTGTGGGCGATTCCCAAGTATCGCGAGATGCTCTTTGTGAAGTAGTACCCACGGAAGGCGCGGCGGGCCCACGGGGGTCCGCCGCTTGTCTTGAAGGGAGTCGCGCGTGACGACAGTTGCCGGCAGCCCACTGACCGCCGACGCCATCGGCGCGTGGGAGGACCTGCTCACCCTGGTGGTCGAGCCCGAAAGCTCGCGCGTTGGTGATCACGCGCGCGCCCGCAGCCTGCTGAGCTTCATGCTGCAGCGCGCGGGCGTCGATGAGACGGCGTTCTGGGCGCTGCCGAAGGGGCGGCGCGGGCGGTTGTTCCTGGCGCACTACTCGCGCGCGGCCCGGGACATCGCGGCACTCGAGGTAAGCGCCTTCGACCTCGACAAAGCCTTGAAGGAACGCTTCCGCGACGAGCCGCTGACGGTCGGCGCGCAATGGCACCATGGCTACTGGCGCTCTTATTTCTCGCACGCCGCGATCACGCACCCGGCCAACGACGGCCTGCGCGAAGAGTTCTCCACCGCGTGGGACATCGTGCGCAAGCACCCGGCGGTGGTGTTCCGCACCGCCACCGGGCAGAGCGTCACGCAACTCAATGCCGTGCGTCTCGACCTGCCGATGATCGTGGGACCGCTTCCGCATTCCGACGGCATCACCATGGAGCGCGCCTACCTCGAGGCCATCGCGGCGGGGGACGCTTCGCACGAGCACCACACACGCTCGCTGCTGGTGATGGAGTGGGCAGGAGTCTGCGCGCATCTCGCCGAGTTGCTGCCGCACGCCGCGAACCTGCTGGCGCGATTGGGCCAGCGCGAAGTGGGGCTGCTCGACGCACGCGGTGAGGAATCCGATGCATTGCGCGAGTTCCTGAGCGCCACACGCGTGGTCGAGTTGGCGTGGACTCCTTCACTCGCGGCCGCGCTCGAGCGAATCCGCGTTCTGTTCCCACGCCTGCTGGTGTCGGTGTGGATGCGTTACTCGGGCGAAGTGACCGATATCCCGAACGCGACAGCGAGCGACGCCGAGGGCGCGCCGCGCGACTTCTGGTCCGCGCTCGAACAGGTCGCGGGCCACGAGGGCGTTGCACTCATTCACTATCACTCCGGTGCGGCGAAGAGCTACCGCCTCACGCCACGGATCGATGCGTACTTGAAGGCGCGTTTCCTCCGCGCCCGCGTGCAGCTGGTCTCTGCGGGCGGGGCAACCGACACGCAGGCCTCCGCCGCGACGGTCTACGAGTCGGTGCTGCTGGGTGCCAACGGTGGCGCCATGACGCACATCGCCAGCATCGCGCTCGCGCCCGGCCTGATCGACGTTCACCATGGCGCCGACCTGGGGCCAGTGCACCTGGCGCTGCGTGAGGCGACGCCGGAAGCGCTTCGCGATCTCGCCATCCACACCATCGGCTGCTGGCAGCACAGCATTCTCGACTTTCTCTCGTGCATGGGCATCGACGACATCCAGAAGACCTCGGGCAACACCATGGCGATCACCATGACCGAGGACTGGATCCGCGACGTGGACGTGCTGGCGACGCCGGAGTTTGGCGAGCTGAATGCAGCGCTGAACACATCCCGCGTGGCGGCCGAGCCTGTGCCGGGCGCGGTACGCGAGCGCTATCGCGTCAGCGCACTGCTGCGCGAAGTTACGCCCGACCTGCCATTGGCGCTCGCCGCACAGGTGCTGGCGCACGAGAACGTGAACTTTCACCTGCAGAACACCAACCGCAACCTGAGCGCCGACTTCCTCGACGTCATCTATCGCATGGCCGCGGGCGAGCTGCCGCGCCCCGAGGACTTCTTCATCGAGAGCGACATGGGATCGATGTCGCTCGATGGCGTGGAACTCAAGCTGTCGCAGGCGTCGCTGCGCGTAGCACTCGAACGGCTGCATCGCGATCCCGCGTTGCTCGACTACATCTCGCTCGCGGTGCCGCGCGGCTTCCTGCGCCCCGGCGCCGTGGCCTCGCGCGCGAGCATTGCGGTGCATCGCGCGATGCCGCTGGGTGTCTCGCAGGGCCCGGGCGAAGTGATGGCGCAGTTCGTCGCGGATGCGACGGGCGGCTTTGAGCAGCGCTTCGAGCGCGGCGACGAACTGGAGGGCGCACTTCGCGATGCCGCGCCGCTGTGGCTTGTGGCGCGCGACGCCGAAGGCGTCGAGACGCGCATCGAACTCACCGCACTCGGCCACGGCGGCAAGGGCCACACGGTCCTGCGCGCCTCGAGCGATGGCGCGGTCACGCTGCGCCGCGAGCCTGCGGGCGATCTCGTGCTGTCGGGCTTCGGCTTCCGCGAACCGATCTGGCATGCGCCCGTGAGCCACGCCAGCATTTCGCTGGGTGCCGCTTCGGAAGAGTTCTTGGTCGCGCGCATCGAAGGCAACGCGGGGCTGGCGATGACGTCGTCTGGCGAAGGCGGCCCCATCCGGCTCGCCGCGGATGCCGACATGGCGTGGGAGAGCATGCAGGCGGCGAGCGGGCACTTCGGGATTCACGCCGCGGACCTGCGGCGCGTGCGCGATGTCGAGATCAAGATCAACCAGGGCGCCAAGCCGGGCAAGGGCGGCCGGTTGTCGGGCGCCAAGGTCACGCCGACCGTGAGCAAGGCGCGCAACATCCCGGCGGGTACCAACGCGCTGTCGCCCGATCCCAAGCACGACATTTATTCGATCGAGGATATGCCGGCCGAAGTGTGGATGTGGCTGCTGTACCGCAACCACTGTGGCATCAAGATCACCGGCTCCAACTACACGCGCTACGTCGCCGCGGGCATGTGGTCGAACTTCGTCGTCGACTACCTGCTGATCGATGCCGGCATCGGTGGCTCGGGCAACTACCACGCCGATTCCTCGCACGTCGGCTGGCCCGACATCTTCCGCACCATCCTGCACACCCATCACGCGCTGGTGGCGGAGAAGGTCGATCTCGAACGCACTGGCGAGCTCAAGACCATTCGTGACATGAATGGCGCGCC
This sequence comes from Candidatus Eiseniibacteriota bacterium, assembly GCA_043720995.1. Classification (GTDB taxonomy): domain Bacteria; phylum Eisenbacteria; class RBG-16-71-46; order RBG-16-71-46; family RBG-16-71-46; genus JANLWK01. The sequence goes on along the minus strand of JAYSRO010000188.1, from coordinate 10,135 downwards.
GTTCGGTGCCCAGGGCGGCACACGCTTGTTTGCTTCGGGCGGCCTGCGCGGCGAGCTCGACATGATCAAGGTGCTGATCGCGGGCGCCGATGGGCTGGTCGAGGCGAGCATCGGCAAGGCCGTGGCGTTCGGCTGCAACCAGTGCGGCAACTGCCATCTCGATTGCCCGCGCGGCGGCATTACCACGAAGGCCGAGCTGACGGTGCAGAACGACCGCGCCTTGATGCGTCAGCGGTTCCGCAACTGGACGGCGCTCAACATGGTGAAGCTCGCGGTAATCATCGACGCGCTGAACATCGAGAGCGGGGCGTTGACGGCGGATGGCGCGGTGGCGAACCGCGCGCGGCTCATCGACGACATCCGCCAGCTGCGCGGCCGCACCGACCTGCTGTCCATGCCTTCGCACCCACCCGCGGCCGAGCCGGCGCTGCCCGCGGAAGCCGTGGCGGCGGAACATGACTCATGCCGCGTCGGCTCGCTCGCCGTCTCGGAGCCCGTGACGATTGAGGCGATCTGGGAATCCGCGCGCCGCTCCTACAACGGCGGCAACAATCGCGGCGGCGGCATCGACTTCGCGGGGTTCGCTCCCACGCCGCTGCGCGAACGCGCCTGCCTCGTGTTCAACACGATTGGCCCCGACCGCGCCGACACCATGCGCGAGATGCTGGGGCACTTGGCGGGTTGCAGGGTGTTCGATGCGCTGGGCCACGAGATCGCCGTCCCCGACGTCGCCGCGCGCCTCGCCGAATTCCGCCTGCCCGTGCGCGAGCGCTACGACTCCGAGTTCGGCTGGCGCGATGCCGGGCTGCGCGAGAACCCCGGGGATGTCTATACGCTGTTCGTCGAGCCACGCGCGGAGGTGATGGCGCGCTACGCCGCGACCCTGCTCGACAGCCCGCACTGGCTGCAGCGGCGCACCAAGTACGGCGACTTGAAGCCCGAGCTGATGCTCGCGGCGATGGGTGGACTCGACGCTGCGCGCGCCGCCATTGCGACCGCAGGCCAGACCGCCGACGTTACGACACTCGAACGGTTGGCCGCCTTCGCGACCGACGTGCGCGAGGAATATTTCACGGCACTCGCGCACCTGATCGATTCGCGCTACTACCGCACGCACGCTCCCGCGGGCTCAACGCCGCCCGCGGGTAAGTACGCCGCCAAGCGCCGTGGCTTCCTGGTGTCGATGGGCGAGGACCTCGCCGCGGTCAAGATGTCGGGCTGGACGCACACCATCCCCGAGTACTTCGATTTCGACCGCTTCTGGGCGAACTATCCCGGCGCGCGCGAGCAGGGTGGCATCGACGTTACGCAGAAGGGACGCACCTTCCGCACCACCGCGCTGCACGCACATGTATGGGGGATGCACCACCGCTACCCCACAAATTCACCCGCGATCGATGCGGAAGGTCGCGGCAATCCCGCTGGCGCTCATCCGTTCAAGGGCTACAACGTGCTGCTCATGCACAACGGCGAGCAGGTCGCCGTCGATTCGACCGCGCCGTTCCTGAGCGAGTTCGGCTATGTGCATGGCGACGAGAGCATGGGCGAGGGGCACGCGCTCGTACATGGCGATTCCGTCTACGAGCGCAAGGCGCTGACCGACACCGAGTACGCCGCCTATCTCGTCGACTTCACGCGGCGCGTGCTGGGCCTGAGCACCGAGGACGCGAGCCAGGTGATCTCACCCATCACGGGGATCGATCTCGCCGCGATGGACGAGGAGCGGCGGATGCGTCTCAAGGCGCTGATGACGAACTATGTCCAGCTCACGCCGACGGGGCCCTACAAGTTTACCATCGTCGAGTCGCGCGGGCGTACGCTCGTCGATCCGGCTAATGGCCGCGTCACCCACGAGCGCCGCGTCGGCTTCCGCGAAAACATGGACATCAAGTTCCTGCGCCCGCATGAAATCGCTGTCTCAGTCGACTCCGCCGCGGGTGGCGTGCACGCTGTCGCCAACGGGAGTGAGGCAAAAATCGCCGACAGCATGCTGCGCACGCTGCACGCGCAGGGTGTGCTGGCCGATGTGGGCAGCGACCTGCGCTTCAGCATGCGGCCGGGTGGCAACCCGGGGCGGCGCGACTTCGGTGGTGTCGTCGAAGCCTTCACCGTGCGCGGCAGCGGGCGGATCGACCTGCGCAATCGCTTTGGCGAGAGCGTCGAAGTCGAACGCTCCGGCGTGAAGGTCGACCTGTCCGTCCCGCTCGAGCGCGCCATCCGTTCGGCGCGGCCCGAGTGGCTCTCCGTGTGCGACGAACGCTTGCGCCAGTTGGGCTCCGTATTGCGCGGCGCCGGTGGCATTTCACGCGGGCGCCTGTTCGGCCCCGACGACCTGCTGCCCGCCGCAGCGAATGAATTGATCGAGGCCATGCTCGACCAGGCGCGCACACTGACGTTCGAGGACGTGCGCTACCTGACCGAACACGCGCTGCCGGAGTTTGCGCGCCAGGGCGACGCCTTCCGCGCGGCGGCGCTGCGCATGCTCACGGAGTTGCGCAAGCAGCTTGCGCTGTGCGATCTCGGCGGCAAGGCGCTCTCCAGCATGGAGTACCTCGTGGACGGCGGACGCTCCGGCACTGGCGCCGCTGAGGGCGGCATCGTGCGCGTGCTCGACGGCGTGCCCCCCTTGCACGAGGCGCTCGCCACCGCGAACTCCGGCGGTCCCCGATACGGCCGCCTGACACTCGCCACGCGCGACGATCTTTCTGCGCCGGGTGATGGCGCGCGCGACGTGCTGGTGGTCGACTTCGCCGGCTTTGAGAGCGAGTCGTTCGGTCTCGACTCTGCTTCACGCATCGTGAGCGCCGCCGTGCGCATGGGCTGGCGCAACATCATCGGCTACGACTTCATCGGAGGCCCGCGCTACGTGGGCACGAACCTCGCGGGTGTCGATGGCACCGCCGCGCGTGGCGTGGTCATCGAACTCTACGGCAGCGAATTTGGTGACTTCATCGGCGCGTTGCTCGAGGGCGGTACGCAGGTGTGGGTGTATGGCCAGGGCCAGAGCCACGTCGGTATGAAGGCTGATGAGGGTTACCTGTTCGTGCTGCAGGACGCCTTGAACACCTGCATGTACGCGGCCCACGGCGGCACGATCAACGTGTGGGAGACGGGGTCGCGCTTCGCGGTTGCGGGACAGAACAAGGTGATGGCCGCCGATGGCAAGACGATGGCGCAGGGCTTCAAGTCGATCCACTTCGGCTCGCCCAACGAGTACGCGTTCGAGTACTTGATGGCCGGCGGCGAAAACTCGTTGCATGTCGTCATGGGGCTCCGCAAGCCGAATGCGCAGGGCGAGCTGTCGCTCAAGTCGCGGCCCTACGGCGGCAAGTTCTTCATGTCCGGAGCGGCGGCGGGCCGCGTGTTCGTGTTCGACCCGAATGTCGCCCTGCTGCCGGCGCAGTACAACGGCAACGTGCTGTCGACCATTCCGCCGCAGGAGTGGGCGAAGGAACTCGCCCCATTCATCGCCACGGAAGCCAAGCGCCGCGGCCTGCCCATTCGCATCGACGGCGAGTACCTGACGATGCGGCTCGAGGGCCAGTGGCGCCGTTGGCGCTACGACGAGGCGTTCGCGCGGCTCGTGCCGATCGCGGTGTCGAAGGCGGCCGAGCAGCAGGGTATCGTAGCACCCGCGCTGGTGCAGATCGTCGGGGAGTAGGGGCCATGGCACTCGCGTCGTCCACTCCCGTCATCGAAGTGTCCCGCTTGCGCAAGACCTACGGGGCCACGGTGGCGGTCGAGGACGTCTCGTTCGAGGTGTACGCGGGGGAGATCTTCGGCCTGATCGGGCCGAACGGCGCCGGCAAGACCACCACGATGGAATGCATCGAGGGCATCCGGCAGCCCGATGGCGGCGCGATGTCCATCCTCGGGCTCGATCCGCGACGCGACGCGCACGCGCTGCAGAACCGCATCGGCGTGCAGCTCCAGCAGGCACAGCTACAGAAGCGGATCCGCGTGTGGGAAGCGGTGGACCTGTGGTCCTCGCTCTACCCGCGCTCGGTGGATGGCCGCGTCTTGCTCGATCAGCTCGGGCTCACCGAGAAGCGCAACGCCTCGTTCATGAGCCTGTCCGGCGGGCAGAAGCAGCGGCTGTTCGTGGCCCTCGCGCTGATCAACGACCCCGAGGTGGTGTTCCTCGATGAGCTGACCACGGGCCTCGACCCGCAGGCGCGACGGGCGATCTGGGATCTCGTCATGGGCATTCGCAGTCGCGGCAAGACCGTGTTTCTCACCACGCACCTGATGGAAGAGGCCGAACGGCTGTGTGATCGCGTGGCGATCATCGAGCACGGCAAGCTGATCGAGCTCGGTGCCCCCGCGGATCTCGTGCGCAAGCATTGCCCGCAACGCGGTGTCGTGTTCTCGAGCGACCGGCAAGGCCTCACGGGCCAACTCGAACGGATTCCCGGCGTCGAGTCGGTGCAGGCGGCGGAGACGAGCTACACCGTCGAGGGTCGCGGCGATGCATTCGTCACCGAGGTGATCCGCTTCATCGCCGAACAGCAACTCACCGTGCGTGACTTCAGAACCGTGTTCCCGACGCTGGAGGATGTATTTCTCAAGCTGACCGGCCACGGGATCAGGGATTGATGACCATGCTGCGTGGACTGCTCAAGCTGACGCTGCTCGAGATCAAGATCTTCGTGCGCGAGCCGCTCGGGTTCGTCGGGACCGTGCTGATTCCTGTAGCGATGTTCCTGATGCTCGGGCGCACGTTCAGCTCGAACGGAGATCAATCCACGCAGGGCGCGCTGGCACTCACCCAGCGTCTGCCGATCTTCGCCACGGTGTTCATCGCCATCAGTGGCGCGCTCTCGCTGGTGTCGGTCATCTCCATTTACCGCGAGGGCGGCATTCTCAAACGGCTGCGCGCGACCCCACTGCGGCCGGCCGTCATCCTCGGCGCGCACGTTCTCGTGAAGCTGCTGTTCACCGGGCTGTCGCTGGCGCTCATGGCGTTGGTGGGAAGGCGCTTCCTCCCGGCCGGCTTCGAGCCGCATCTCGTGGGATTTTCGCTGGCTGTGGCGCTGAGCACATTGGCGATTCTCAGCATGGGATTCGTCATCGCCAGCATCGTCCCGACCGCGCGGTTCGCGCAGCCCATCGGCAGCGTCATCCTCTACCCGATGCTGGCGTTGTCCGGGATGTTCGTGCCGCTCGACGCATTCCCCAGGGGGTGGGGGATGCTCGGCAATGTGCTGCCGGTCACCCATGCGGTCTCGCTCATTCAAGGAGCGTGGGTGGGAGCCTCGTGGCTCGAATTGTTGCCGCACGCCGGTGTGCTCGTGCTGACGATCGCCGTCTGCCTGGTGCTGACGAACCGCGTGTTTCGCTGGGAGTAGTTCGCCCGCGCTATCGGGTCGCCACGCCGAGCCGGACCTGGAACGAGCTGCCGTGGTCACCCTCGGCGAGCTGCGAGTAACCGCGCCAGCGCACGCCGAGCGTCCAGTTCCACCGCGCCTCGCGCCGGCTGCGCACCCCGGCACCGAATTCCGCGGCCGGGGCGGACAGTTGGTGCCGGCCGGAGGGGTAGACGACGGCCAGGGTCGCGGGATCGAGGAAGCGTGGCGAAGGGATCCACACGGCGGCCATGCCGAGCCCCGCTTCGAGGAAGGGTTCTACCCGTCGCGCCGGAATGCCCACCCGGATGCCGATCAATTCCGATAGCGACGTCTTGCCGCCGCCCCCCTCGATGCGCAGCGAGGAAGCGGTCTGCCCGTTGTAGGGGACGATCCGGGGGGCGCCGTCGATCGGGTAGTGCTCAAACCCGAAGTCGAAGGTGAGCGAGACGGCGTGCCCCAGTTCAGCGCCCGCGGCGAGCGCGTAGCCGCGGCGGTCGTTGTTGGGGAATTCCGAGCGGTCAAAGCTGGGGCCGGCCTCGAACGAGAGCCGGCCGTCGCGGCGCGGCGTCTCGTCTGCGAGTGCACTCACCGCCAACACCAGAACCAGCGCGCTCGCCAACAGGCCACAGGCACGCGGTCCCTGACTTGCCCGCATGGAGCGTTGGAATGTCATCGTTCGATTCTCGATCCGTTCTTCCGTCGCCGCAAGCCTGCCGTCGCACCCTGCCGTCGCCCCTCGTGCCGTGCGCGGTGGCACTTGTTAGACTGAGCGGATGCAACCGACGGAAGCCCTTCCACGCTTCAACCCGGACGACGCGGGGTTCATCGCGAACCCTTACCCCGTCTACGAAGAGTTGCGCGCCGCGGGACCGATCCACTACGACGCGCGCACGGATCACTGGCTCGTGACGCGCCATGCGGACGTGAACGCGCTGCTGCGCGACCGCCGCTTCGGCCGCACCTACCTGCACACGGCGACGCATGGCGAGATGGGCCGCGCCGGCGAGCCCGCGGAGCAGGCACCGTTCTGGCGGCTCATCCGCGATGGCATGCTCGATCGCGAGCCGCCCGACCACACGCGGCTGCGCTCGCTCGTTTCGAAGGCGTTCACACCGCGGCGCATCGAGGGCATGCGCGCGAGCATCCAGGCCATCGTGGATGGGTTGATCGACGAAGCCCTCGAGCGCGCCGAGTTCGACCTGCTCGAGGCCGTTATCGAGCCCTTGCCCGTGACCGTGATCGCCGAATTGCTTGGCATCCCCGAGGCCGATCGCGGACTGCTGCGCCCGTGGTCGTCCGAGATCTGCCTGATGTACGAACTGAATCCGTCCGACGACTACGCGCGGCGCGCGGTGCGGGCGAGTGAGGAGTTCGGCGACTACCTGCGGGGCCTCGCGCTGGCCCGTCGCGCGCAACCGGGCGACGATCTCATCAGCGCGCTGACGCAGGTCGTCGATGCCGGCGAGCGGCTCGCCGAGGATGAACTGGTCGGCACCTGCGTGCTGCTGCTCAACGCCGGTCATGAGGCGAGCGTGAACGGTGCCGGCAACGGCTGGTGGACGCTGTTCCGCCATCCCGCTGAACTCGCGCGGCTGCGCGCCGATCACGCATTGGTCCCGCGCGCCGTCGAAGAACTGCTGCGCTTCGATTCGCCGCTGCACCTGTTCGAGCGTTGGGTGCTCGAGGACTCCGAGATCTGCGGCGTCCGCGTGCCGAAGGGGGCGGAGTTGGGATTGTTGTTTGGTTCGGCGAATCGCGACCCCGCGGTGTTCGATGCTCCGGACACGCTCGAACTCGGCCGCGACCCCAATCCACACCTGAGCTTTGGCGCCGGCATCCACTTCTGTCTCGGCGCCCCGCTCGCGCGGCTCGAACTGCAAGTCGCGTTCGAGACGATACTCCGCCGTATGCCCCGGCTCGAGCTGACCGCCGAGCCCGAGTGGAAGCCCACCTACATCCTGCGCGGACTGCGCGAATTGCGGGTGCGCGCGTGACTGGTCCCGAGCACTCGCAAGGCTGAATCGAGCGTGGACCCAGCGGATGCCAGCGGTATCCGGTTGCAATCGCCCGCCAGAGGGCTACGTTTCTGCTGTTCCGTGCTTCGCGACAGGGTGCCAGTCGGTCCGCGCTGTGCCCACGGAATGGTTCGGGAGTGGCCGCACACGACCGACGCGAGGAGAGATGCGATGAACAAAGTAATCGCCTGCTGCCTGGTGGCCGCCGCGGTCCTGTGCCTGGACGCCGGAACGTCCACCGCCGGTGGCGCGCCGCGGACTCACGATGGGTTCTTTCTGCGGCTCGCGGTGGGTGGTGGCCACGCCGGTTCCAAGCTCGAGGTACCCGACACGCCCGCGACGCCGGGTGGGGCCGACATCGACCTCTCGGGTACGTCCGGTGACGTGGACCTGGCGATCGGTGGAATGGTCCAGCCAAATCTCGCGATTCACGCCACGATATTTGGTTGGTCGGTGAGCGACCCCGATGCGGACATCCGGATCGGTACGCTGTCCGGCAAGGGGACACTCAATGGCACGGCCACCATGAGCGCGATCGGGCCGGGCGTGACCTACTACGTCATGCCGGCGAACCTCTACTTCACGGGCTCGCTGGGTGTCGGCAGGTTCAAGCTGTCTGACACCACCGACGTCGATGGCGAGAGCAAGAGCGGGTTCGCGTTGGCCCTCGGGTTGGGCAAGGAGTGGTGGGTCGGCAATCAATGGGGGCTCGGGCTCTCGGGCGGGCTCACCTCTCACTCGATCGCCGACAAGGATGTGAGTGAGAACTGGTCGGGCACGAGCTTCGGGGTACGCTTTTCCGCCACGATGAACTAGCGGGCCGGGCGAACCGGGCACAACGGCCGCCCACGGGTATCCTATTTGAGCCAAAGGGGTTATGCGCACACGCCCCCTTGCTGCTCCGCCGGTTACCGCCGTTAAGTCGGGTGCCTTTCATGCCGATATCCAACGGTGACGCCAAGTGTGGGTGCACCAGCGGAGTGGTCCCCATGGCTGCTTGGCCTGACCCTTCCTGCATCGACCGCACGGTGGGCCGCGCCCCTAACGGGACGAGCCACACCCTCATTCCGGAGGCGCCCATGAAAGCATCCCCCAGACGGACTTCGCCGTCGCATCGCCAGCGGGGCGTGGCGATCATCGAATTCGCAATGGTCTTCCCGTTGCTGGTGCTGCTGACCTTTTCGCTGATCGATATCAGCCGCGCATTTTTCGTGAAGAACCTGCTTCACCAGGCCGCGCGCGAGGGGGTTCGCACGCTCGTGGTGAACCCGGAGCCCGACAGCGCCGACGTCCGGGTCCTCCAGGTCATGAGCGCCGCCAATGCTGCGCCGAGCGTGATCACGCACCTCCGGTCCAACCGTCAGATGGGGATTCGAGTGGAGACCCAGTTCAAGTGGTTGTACCCCGGCGTCTACTGGCTCGTCGGCGCGAAATTCACAAACCCGATGAAGCTGTCGGCTGAAGCGTGGATGCGGCGGGAGCTGCCCTGACCCAAGGAATCGGAGATCCCATGTTGCCATCCGCTGCACCACCGCCCGCCACCTCTTCGCCGACACAGCGAGCCGATCGCGGGTTCACCATCTTCTGGTTTGCCGTGTTCCTGGTCCTGAGTCTTGGATTCATCGCCCTCGCGGTCGATGTCGCAAAGCTCACGGCAACGCGCACCCAACTGCAGAATGCCGCGGACGCTGCCGCGTTGGCGGGCGCATCGGCGGTCGACTCCAATACCGGGCATCTCAACTTCCGCACCGCCGTGGCGCGGGCACAGGAGACAGGATCCCTCAACAAAGCATTCGTCCTGAGCCCCGAAAACATCGTCGTGGATGCATCGCAAGTCGTACTGCAGGACCCGAACACGATCCAGGTCACCGTGAATCGCGCGGGCGGCAATTCGATTGTCACGCATTTCGCGCAAGTGCTCGGCCTCCCGGCACTGCAGGTCCATGCCACCGCAGTGGCAAGGGCCGAGCCCTCGAGCAGCATCCAGTGTGTCCTGCCGATCGGCGTCGTGCCGAGTCCCGGGGAGTCATTCTCTCCAGGCTGCGGCAATAACTACACGCTCAAGTACGGTCCCGGAAAGGGCTCGCGCGGAAATTACGGCTATCTGGCCATGCCCAATTGCCCGGGTAGCGACTGCGACATGGCTCCCGGGAACCCTCACCAAATCGCCTGCCAGATCAGGAATGGGTACTGTTGCGGAATGTCGGTTGGGGATGTCGTCAATACCGCTCCCGGGACGAAGGTGCCGGCGCTCGATGGCATCGATTCCCGATTCGCGAACGATTCCGACCCGCGCGAGAATATCTGTTACAGCGACTACAACGGGAACGGGAAACGCATTGTCACGGTGCCCGTGCTGGAATCCTTTCCGAATGGAGCGGGTTCCGCGACCGTGCAGGGCTTCGCTTCGTTCTTCCTGAGAGCGCGCCCTGACCAGCAGAACGGCGAACTCGTGGGCGAGTTCATCTACATCAGCACGGCAGGCGTGGGTGGTGGTAAGCCGAGCGCCGGTGCTGTCACCTACAGCGCACACCTGGTTCGCTGAGACTGGTTCGACAACCGGGGCCAGCATGAATTGACGGTACGAAGCGCTGGTGGCACGATTCACCCGATGACCTACGATGGAATCGCCGCCTCCCCGCAACGCCCGCTCAAGGTGCTGGCGATCATTCCCGGCTCCGAAACGAAATCCTCCTTCATTTTCGCGCGCCGCCAGATGTCGATGGTGGCCGAGTGCGGCGTCGATGTCCGCCTGTTCTGGCTGGGCGAGCG
>JAYSRO010000187.1:0-16496 GCA_043720995.1 Candidatus Eiseniibacteriota bacterium | reverse complement strand
GACGCTGAGCACCTGGCTGCTCGTCGAGTCACTGGCCATCGCCACTGGAGCCGCGCGACCATTGCTGGTCCACGCCGTGTGCAAGACCTGCCCGGCGGTGTTGGTGGTGTTTTCCGCCTTGAGGAACTCGACGTACTCCTTCGAAGTCGTCTGGTAGTACAACGTGGCGACCACCGATTGGGCCGTCGCGGGCAGTGTGTAGGTGGCGATGTCCCAGTTCTGGTTGTCCGCGTAGCGCGGTGCCGGCCCCTCCATATCCACCGGTGCACCACCGAACACGTCGTAGGCCGCGTTGGTGAAACCCACGGGCGGAATGCGGTTGTCCTTGTAGAGGGTGTCGTTCAAGGCGAAGTGAAAACTCGGTCCCGCCGGCAGTCCCAGCTGCGTGGCGAATGCCGGCGACAGGCCGAGCTCGGCTTCGTAAATTCGCGACTTCGCATCGCGCGTCAGCACGCCGGTCGCCGCGTTGTAGGCGCCCGACTGGTAGACGATGTTGCCGGCGCTGTTCTTCGCCACAATGTTGATCCACATCCTGCGGCCCTCGGGGTAGCCGGTGGGCAACTTGTGGCCGGTGTGGTTCGTGACGACGACGGTGGCGCGAAGACTGTCCCCCTGGGGCAGCACGCTGACGTCCACGGTCGCCGCCTTCTGCAGCATCGACACGGCGCGCGCAGCACCCGCGGCAAGTGCTGGAGCGTCGACTTCGTTCGGGAACAGCGAGGCGATGACGCCGCCCGTCCAGGCATTGCCGCCCATCATGTCGTGCATGGGCAGGTTCGAGCGCACGGGCGGCGTGCCGTAGTCGCAGCCTTGTCCCGTGACGTCGCGCATGTGGCAATCCTGGCACGAACGCACGGTGCCGTCGGCGATGTTGCCCGCGAACTGCGGGGCGAAGACACCGCTGGGGAAGGCGCTGTTCTTCCACTCACTGTAGGTGCGCTCGAGCGGCATCAACGTCGCCGAGTTGATCGAGTCGGCCGGCGTGTTGAACGGCCCGGCGACATACTTGGCGCCATGCGCACGGGCGAACACCGGGTTCGACACTTCATGGCACGTCGCGCACAAGTCGCTCGAGGAGTGGAACGGCGAGGCCACGAACGCATGCGGTGTCGCAGGATCGGTGAATGGGCCGCGGCGCCGCGTGTTGGAGTCGACGACGTACTGGCCGTTCGAACGGCTGGTCGGCACGTGCGCGGGCAACATACCGGCGAGCAGGCCAAAGTCCTCCGCGGGGCTGACGCCGGACTTGTAAATGGGATCGACCATGCGGTGGCAGAAGTCACAGTTGACGCCGTCGCGACCGAGCGTCGAGATATTGGCACCGCTGGTCGGCTGGCTACGGCCGCCGAGCCAATCGAGCGGAGCGTGGCAGCGGATGCACAGGTCGCCCGATGAAGGCGCATCCTGTTCGGCGACGGCGAGGCAGGCATAGAACAAGGGGTCGCGCGCCGCCTGCGCCATCATGGTGCCGCGGAATCCCTGCCCCGGTTCGACCGCAGCGTTGTAGCCGCCGTGGCAACTGTAGCAGGCGTCGTGACTGCTGAAGGTGCCGGCCTCGAGCGGCTGCGTGCCGGGCTGGTGGAAGTCGCGCAAAGTCGTCGGTACACGGCCGCCCACGGTCGCAAGAATCGCCATCACTGCATCGCTCGAGTCGGCGCCCACGTTGCCTGAAGCATCGTGCGCGGTGACCTTCAGCTTCACCGAAGTACTCGGCGTGTTCGGCACGAACCACGTGTAGCTGCCGTTGTTGGGCTGGCCGAGCGACAACGGGAGCCACGCGGGGCTCGCGGCTTCGCGATAGGCCACATCGACCGAGGTGACACCGAAGTCGTCACTCGCATTCCAGGTGATCGCGTGGGCCGTGCCGCCTGTCCATGCCTCGCCGCCGTTGGGCGTAAGCAGGTGGACGACGGGAGCGGTACTGACGCCGAGATTGGAATCGCCGCCACCGAAGTCGTCGAAGCGCGAGTCACCGGCATCGGTCAATGAGAAGCCGATGCGCCCGCCGCGACGCGCGAACGGCCAATCCCCGAGGCTCACGGTGCCCAGCAGGTCGGGACCGCTCCAGACTTGGAGGTCGCCATTCGCCAGCGCGCGCGCGCCGAAGCGGTCGCCTGCTCCAAAATTGATGGGCGAGAGCACGCCACGCTGAACCCAGCCTTGCTCGAGCGCGAACGTCAGCACGTTGATGCTGCCGGACGACGACGAATACCAGACCTCGATCCCGCCTTCATCGGGCCCGGCACCCTGCACCTTGAGCAGCAGGTCTTGTTCGGTCACCAGCGGTGAGGCAGTGGAGAGTGTGATGTAGGCTTCCTGGTTCACACCGTACGATGTGGTTCCCCACAGCGGCGTGGCGTATTCACCGCTCGACACGAGCCCATTCGCAGCCACGCCCAGTCCGGTGAGGTTTCCAGTCCACGGCGCGGCGAGCGCTCCATCGGCGCGATTGAAGGTGTCGAGCACGGGGGAGGCGGGGAACGCCGTCGACCCGGCAACCACAACCATGATCGTGTCGCGGCCGATGCCGCCCTGGCCGTCATCGGCGGTGAGCACCGCTGCGAAGGTGCCCGGTGAAAGGTAGGTGTGCGTGGGGCTCGCGGACGTGCTCGAGGGGCCATCCCCGAACGCCCAGGATACGGTGAACGGCTGCGCCTCCGGATCGTAGGTGTTGGCACTCGAGAAGCTCACCGTCAGCGGGGCCAGGCCATAGCTCACGCTCGCAGCCCCGAGCGCCACCGGCGGCGCGTTGCCGTTGACGCCGGTGAAGCGGATGCGCCGGACTTCCCCGGTCATGATCGCCACGTAGACGAGATCACCCGTCACCGGATCGGGCGCGAAGTCGACGGGGCCGGCGAGGCCGGTGGCGAAGTCGCTGACGGACAGCACCTGGTTGCTGGCATTCAGGGTGGCGCAGCGGATCCAGTTGGTGCCGAAGTCGGCGAAGAAGTAGCCGCCGCGGTAGGCCGCGGGATAGTTTGTCGCGGTGTAGAACATGCCGCCGATGACGCAGTTGCCCGCGAAGCCCGCAGGCGAACTGAGTGCCGCATCGGAGTGGTGCCACGTCATCAGCGGCGACGACTGCGTCGCCGGGTTGTCAGGGGTGCCGTAGCTGTCACAACCATTGTGCGCCGGGTTGGCCGCCTGGTACGAGGGCTGGCTGCCATTGCCTTCGTAGCAGGGCCAGCCGAAGTTCTTGCCCGGCGCCATCACGACATTGACCTCTTCCCACGTCTCCCATCCCACATCTCCGATGAACAGCGTGCCCGGGTTTCCGGCCGAGGTATCGGCCACACCGGTTGCGGGGCGGACGCAAAAGCGGAACGGGTTGCGCATTCCATACGCCCAGATGCGCGAGCGAACCGAGTAGGGATTGCCGTCGAAGTAAGGGTTGCTGCGATAGCCCGCGCCGTTGGCGGGATTGATGCGCAGCACTTTGCCGTTGAGGCTACTCAGCGACTGTGCGCGAAACGAGCCGATGTCGAGGTAGGGATCCGCCAGGTTGGGGCCTGCGCCGAAGTCACCGGCATCAAGCCCGCCCGCGTCCGTCGTCGCCCACGAAGCCCCATCGCCCGCCGAGACGAGCAGGCTGCCGTCCTGCCCCCACCGCAGTGCTCCGACCGCGTGCGAGTTGAAGCAGTGGATAGGACCGTAGCGCCAGCTGACGCCCATCAGGATCGTGCGCGAGGCGGCGTCGACGGTCGTCGAGTCGGTGAAGCTGATACGATAGCGCGCGAGGCGCCCGAAGTCGTCGGTGGGTGCGGTGTCGACGCCATTGGAATCCGGGTCCACCGAGTACAGCAGGTAGATGTAATGGTTGGTGAGGTAGTTGGGATCGACCGCGAGTCCCAGCAGGCCGCGGTCGCCGTCATTCATCACTTCGTTTTCGCGCGACCACAGGGGAGTGGTGCTCTTGACGCCCTGCGTGACCGAGTACACGCGGCCGCGTTTCTCGGCAACGAGTAGCCGGCCGCCCGGCAAGTAGGCGATCGCGGTGGGGTCGGTGAAGGTCGCCCCGGGGGTAATGCTCTCGTCGACAAACTGGGCCGGCACGGCGGCCGCCGTTGCCAGGGCAGGAGCCACGAGGCTCGCGATAGTCGCCAAACACCAGGTGATGAAACGTCGCCGCACGAAGTCATTCTCCTCTTGAGCAACAGGCCAGACGCACCACGCCGGTGGCGATGTCGATCGGCTCTGCGAACCGGGCAAGGGGGAGTTGCCGTTCGCAGGATGCAACGGGTGCCTACTGCCACGCGGGCAGGACGCCCATCGACCCGTCGGACGCCTCGCGCCCTGCTGGGTCTCCTCCCCATTCATTGCATAGTCGATGCCACCCGGCGGGGAATGTGGCGCTTGGTCCAAGCAATGCCATCGCACTAAGATGGCGCGTCACCCTCAACCTGTGCATGCATGCTCTAGCCGCCGTTCAGCGGGACATTGGCGACCCGCCGCTGCGTTTCACCCTGCGGCTGCGCCAAGCGACCCACCGGGACCTGCGGGCGTGGAGCTTGCGTAGGCTGCGGATTGCAGGCCGGCTCGATGTCTGGATGGCGCTCGCGGGAGGGAACTCGTGCTGATCAGCGTAGCTATCTGCACGCGCAACCGCGCGGCGTCGCTCGAGCTCACCCTCCGGCAATACTTCGAGCAGCGCTTTACCGGCGGCTACGCTCACGAACTGATCGTCGTCGACAACGGCTCGACCGATGCCACGCGCAGCGTGATCGAGACCTGCGGCGCGGCGCACCCGCCGGTACGCTACGTCCACGAACTCCAGCCCGGACTCTCGCATGCCCGCAACGCCGCACTCGCCACGGCGCGAGGCGAGCTCATCGTGTTTACCGACGATGACGTGCACCCGAATCCCGATTGGCTCGACGAGATCGCGGCGGAGTTCGCGCGCAATCCGCGACTGGGCATGCTCGGGGGACGCGTGCTGCTCGCGCACGCCGGACTTCAGAAGGTGTCGTACCAGCCCTCGACCGAGCGCCAGGAATTCGCGTTTCCAGCGAGCGGCAGTTTCGTGATCGGCGCCAACATGGCCTTCCGGCGCGAAGTGTTCGAACGCGTCGGCGGATTCGACACGCGGCTGGGAGCAGGGGCGTGGTTCGCGGGAGCCGAAGAAGTGGACCTGTTTTATCGCGCGCTCAAGGCGGGCTACACGCAGCTCTATGCGCCCAACATCCTCGTGCATCACGACCATGACCGAACGCGGATCGATCAGGTGTGCGGGATGGAATTCAGTTACGGCAAGGGGCTCTCGGCGCACTTGGTGAAGCACGTGCTGCGCGGGGACACGGTGGCGCTGCGGCGGCTCGTGCGGCTGCTGTTGTCGCAGCCCGGGCGCTGGCAGCAGCACCGCGGCGAGGACGCGGAGGGGGCAGTGCGCCGCCGCGCGCAATCACGCGGCGTCCTGCTCGGTCTGTTGGCTGCCCCGTTTGTGATGTGGCCGCGCGCGGAAGCAAACGCGTTCGCGGCCACCGGAGCTCGCTGAAGCGATGCCGCGCCGCACGGTCACGATCATCACGGAGGCGGCTGCGTTTGGCGGTTCGGTCGTTCACACCTTCGGCCTGATCGAAGCTCTGGTACGCCGCGGCGCCGCGGTCGAGGTCGTCGCCAACCGCTTCGATCCCTATACCGGGTGGGTGGCGGAGCGCGAACTGGGGCAGAGCGTGCGCGTTATCCCGACGGAGCTGCCGGGGATCACGCCCGAGGAGCCGGCGGCGATGGACGCTTGGAGAACGCTGCTCGCCACGTTGCGCGGTGAGTTGCTGATCTTCCCCAAGGGACACTTCTATCACGGGCAACTGCCGCTGCTGCGGGCCTTCCGCAAGAAGTTCAAGAGCGTTGTGTTCATCGAGCACCTCGAAGCGCCGCCCAAACCCGCCGCCCGCGAGCGGCCATTGTTTGGTTTCCTGCCGAGCCTTGGCCTCGCATGGCGCCGGCGCAAGCAGCGCCAGCGTGCCGCGGCCCGTTGCGCCGACCTGGTCATCGCAGTCAGCTCAAAGGTGCGCGACCGGCTGGTGCGTGATTGGGATGCGTCCCCCGATGAAATCGTCGTGGTCCGCAACGGCGTCCGCTGGCAAGACTTCCAACGCGACGAGGGGGCGGGTGCGCTATTCCGCGCAGCCCACGGCATCGACGCCGCGACCTTCGTGTTTGGAATGATGACCCGGCTCACCGGGGTGAAAGGTATCGATCTGGCGCTCGAAGCGGCGCGCCGGACTTTGGATCTCGCGGGCTCGCGCGCGTTCATGCTGGTGATCGCGGGCGAGGGACCCGATCACGAGGCGCTGAAAGCACTCGCGGAGGAATTGGGCCTCGGACGCCACGTTATGTTTGTCGGGCCGGTCGCACGCCCGCTCGACGCGCTGTCGGCGTTCGACGTGATCTTGTTCTCGAGCCGGTTCGAGGGTTTGCCGCTAGCACTGCTCGAAGGCATGGCAGCCGCCTGCATTCCGATCGTCACGCAGATCGGCGGGATGGGGGAGGCCGTGGATTCACGCGAGGTGGGCTGGCTCGTGCCGCCCGAGGATCCTGCCGCACTCGCGCTCGCCATGCACGAATGCCTCGCCGCCGGCGCGGCGCGCATCGCCGCGATGCGCGCGCACGCCGTGCATCGCGTCCGCGCCGAGTTCGATGGGGACGCGTGCTACGAACGCATTCTCGACCTGTGCGGAGTTCGCGGTCGTACCCATGATTTCGGCGTTCGTCAGGACGGGGTCCGCCGCACGTGAATTCGCGTGGATTCCACGCGCTCGTGGGCCTAGTGTGCAGCGCATGGCCACCATGAACCGCAGGCAGTTCCTGATCCGAGGCGGCGCCACGTTGGCCGGTGCCGCGGTCGCATTGCCGTTCGCCGATACCCTGCTCGCCGCGGGCCGCACGAATTCCGCCGCGCATCACACCGCAGCCGGCACAGGGTTCCCGGGGAGCCTGCTCGACGAACTCTCCGCGATCGTCGCCGATCTCGAGACGAAGTTCCCCTACGCCTCGGCGCTGTTCATCGCCACCGGTGGCGTGTCGATCAGCCGCGACCGCAAGGGCAAGCGCGTCAGCGAATCCGGCTCACCCACACTCGGTGTCTCGATCCGCATCTTCGATGGCGCTTCGTTCCACGAGACCGCCGTCGGCAGCGCCTCGCCGCAGGCATTGCACGCCGCCGCAGCCGCGCTCAAGCGCACCACTCCGCGCGCCGCCGACCGCTACCGGATCGAGCGCCTGCCGTACCTGCAACAGACGTGGCGCACGGTGATGGAGCGCGACCCCGCCGCACTGCCGCTGGCGGACCGCGCAGCACTGCTCGACCAGGAGTTCGACCGCTGCAACTGGGACGATCCCCGCGTGCGCAGTGTCCGCGTCTCGACCGACATCGTCGAGACGCAGCGGGTGTTCGTGGACCGCACGCGCCGGCTGGCCAGCGTCAGCACCATGCTGTCGCACACCGGCTTCATGTTCGGCTTCGACAACGGCAAGCCCGGCTTTGGGTTTCGCCGCCATGTCGGACAGGCGGGGCTCGAACTCGCGCACCTGAACGACGCCGACATCGAGAAGCTGCGCAAGGACTTCGTCGAGTCGCTGAGCACCGAGCCTGTTCCGGCAGGGGAGTACGAGGTCGTGTTCGCGCCCGAGGTCTCCGGCCTGCTGGCACACGAGAGCTTTGGCCACGGCGTCGAGATGGACCAGTTCGTGAAGGACCGCGCCAAGTCGCGCGAGTTCCTCAACAAGCCCGTCGCCTCGAAGCTGGTGACGCTGCTCGACGATCCCTCCGTTGCAGGGGCGCGCGGTTCATACGCCTTCGACGATGAAGGCGCCACGTCGCAGCCCACGATCATCATCAAGGATGGCATCTTCGTGCAGCCACTGACCGATTTGATGTCCGCGACCTTTCTCGGCACCCCACGCACGCCGAATGGCCGTACCCAGAGCTGGGACCGGAAGGTCTATGCTCGCATGTCGAACACATTCTTCGCGCGCGGAACCAGCGACCCCAAGGAGCTGCTCGCCAGCCTGAAGGACGGCCTCTACCTCGAGGGCTTCCGCAACGGCATCGAGGATCCGCAGGGGTGGGGCATCCAGTTCACCGCGGGCACCGCGCGCGAGGTCAAGGGCGGCAAGTTCACCGGCCGCATTTTCGCGCCGCCCACCATCACGGGCTATGTCCCCGAGATCCTTGGCAACATCACCATGGTCGGCAACGACTTCGTACTCGAGCCCGGCTCGTGCGGCAAGGGCTACAAGGAATTCGTCGCCGTGACGAGTGGCGGACCGCACTTGCGCACCAAGGCGAAAGTGTCATGACGGCGACCTCGCGGTCACGCCTGGCGGATGCAGCGCGCGCAGCACTCGCGAAGCACAAAGGCATCGCAGCGTGGCAACTCACGCGCGCTTCGCAAGCGGGCCTGCAGACTTACCTCGTCAAGACCCAACTCGAATCGCAGCGGCAGGTGCGGGGTGAAACAGTCGCGGCGACCGTGTTCGTCAAGAACGGGGAGCTGTTGGGCAGCGCGAACGTGACCTTCCGCGAAGACGGCCTGCCGCAGATCGACCGCCGCGTCGACGACGCGGTGTTCATGGCGGGGCTCGGCGGCGTCACTCCGTGGAGCCTTCCCGGCGTGGCGACCTTCCCGCAGCTGGAGATGTTTGATCCGGCGCTCGCGGGGACCGCCGTCGTGGACACCTCGCGGATGATCGCAGATACGTGGCGGGACGCGGTCAAGCAACACGGCAGTGAAGTGAGACCCTCGTCGATGGAGGTGTTCTGCGGCGAAAATGAGCAGACGCTCGAGAATTCCTCAGGTCTGCTCGCGCATTCGAAGTCGACGCGCGTGTCGTTGTTGACGATGCTGCTCGCCGATGGCACGCGTCCGTCCGAGCGCTACTCGTGGGACGAACGCCGGCGCGTCGCGGATCTCGATGTCGCTGGGCTCGTCGGGCGCGCGGCCGATGAGGCGCACGCCCTCACGCGCGCGCAGCCGCCGCCCTCGGGCCAACTGGCGGTCGTGATCGACGCCGCGGAGCTGGTGGCTTTCCTCTCGCCGATCCAGAGCAACGCCGCCGCGGAGTCGCTCTACCAGAAGTCCTCGCGCTTCGAGCAGGGCAAGCCGATTCCGATCGACACCACGGGCGGCGAGCCGTTCAATGCCGTGTCTAATGCATTGATGCCGTTCGGTCTGGCCAGCTACGCCTTCGACGGCAACGGCATCCCCGGCCAGCGCATCGAAGTCATCAAGGACGGTGTGTTCAACCGGGCGCTGACGACCAAGCAGTACGCCGATTACCTGAAGCTCGAGCCGACGGGCGGCTTCGCCAATTGGGAACTCCCGGCCGGCAAGACGCCGCTCGCCGAGTTGCTGTCGCACGACGGCCCCGTGCTGTACGTCCAGTCGTTTTCGTGGCTGACACCGGACAACGCCCGCGGCAACTTCGGCAGCGAGATCCGCGTCGGCACGCTCTACGACAAGGGCGCCGCCACGCCGATCAAGGGCGGCACGGTGAGCGGCAACGTGTTCAGCGCGCTCGGCACGGCGCACTACTCGAAGGAGCTGGTGTTCCGCGGGGACTACCTGGGACCGGCGGCCGTGCGCTTCGAAGGCCTGACCGTTTCGGGGAGTTAGCCGGCGGGTGGCCACTCGTGCGCCAGCAAACCCATCATCAGCGAGTCGGACACTTCATCGCCCACCCGCCAGCGCTGACGCAGCAAGCCTTCGCGCGCAAAGCCGAAGTGCTCCAGTGCGCGCACGGAAGCGGTATTGCGCGGGTCGATATCGGCCTCGATGCGATACAGGCCGAGTTCACCAAAGCCATATGCCAGGACAGCAGCCAGCGCTTCGCGCATGACGCCCAGGCCCCACGCGGCACGATCGAGGATGTAGCCGATCTCCGCGCGCCGGTTCTGGCCGTCGACATTAAAGAACGTGCAGGTGCCCACGAACGCATCGCCCACGCGCAGCGCAATCGCCCAACGAATTGCCTCGCGCGCCTCGAACGCGGTGTGGACGCGTCCGACCCATGACGCGGCCGCCAACGGATCGGTCCAGGGCGGAGTGCTCCAGAACCGCATCGCCTCGGGGTTGCTGAACATCGTAGAGATCGCGTCGCAGTCGCGAGCCTCGATCCGGCGCAACACGAGCCGCGACGTCGCCAGTACCGGGAACGCGGATGGAAAGTGGACGCTCATTCGCGGCTGGACATCCCTGCGCGCAGTTCCGCAATTGCACGGGGCAGCCTTACGCAAGCGCCTTCGACCGTGGGATGGGCCTCGATGATTCGTTTGACGGGGCGGATCGACACAGGACCTCCAGCGATGCAGGTGCAGTTATGCGGCGCGGCGCTATGCGATGCGATCATCCTACCTAATCCGTCAAGAACCCACGGGCCGGTGACCGGCAGGGTGACCGGCCACGCCTGCATCGCCGCGCACTAAATGCTACTCTGCCGCCGCTCATGCACGACGACACCGTACAGCCCCAACGCGGACGCATCGGCACCGCCCTTCGCAGCGTCGAGGGAGGGGTGCTGGTGTTCGCCTTCCTCATCTCGATGGTGCTGCCGCTGATCGACGCATTCGGCCGCCCGCTCGGCGGCTTCAGCGTCCCCGGCTCCGCTGCTTATCGCGCACAGTTGACGCTGTGGCTCTCGTTCCTCGGTGGCCTGTTGGCCGCGGGAGAGGGCAAGCACCTGACGCTGTCTACTGCTGAGGCCATCGGCAAAGTCAGCGTGCGCAACGCCGCGCGGCTGTTCTCGGGCTCGGTCGCCGCCGCGGTGTGCGCGGTGCTGGCGTTCTCGGCGTACGGCGTGGTCGCCGCCGATCGCACGCAAGGCGACATGCTCACCATCGGTATCCCCGCGTGGGTCAGCGAGGGCATCATGCCGCTGGCGCTCGCCCTGATCGCTGTGCGGCTCGCGTGGGGGGCGGCCAGCCATTGGAAGGGCCGCCTCATTTCATTTGGCGCCATTGGCGCCGCCTTCGCGCTCGGGCTGGTGCCCGCACTCGGCCACTCGCTGGCCTGGCCGCTGCTCGCGGTGATCATCCTTGCGGCACTCGTCGGCGCGCCCGTGTTCGTCGCCATGGGCGGCGTAGCGCTCGTGTTGTTCTTTCGCGACGGCGTGCCCGTCTCGGCGGTCACCGCCGACATCTACCGCCTGATGGTGTCGCCCACGCTGCCCGCCGTGCCGCTGCTCACCGCGTGCGGATATGTGATGGCCGAGTCGCAAGCGTCGCGGCGGCTGGTGAGGTTCTTCCGCTCGCTGTTCGGCTGGATGCCCGGCGGCGTCGCCGTGCTGGTGGCGGCGGTGTGCGCGCTATTCACCACCTTTACGGGTGGCTCGGGTGTCACCATCATGGCGTTGGGAGCACTGCTGTATTCGATCCTCGCGGACGATGGCTATCCCGACGGATTCTCGCTCGGGCTCGTGACCGCCGCCGGCAGCCTCGGGCTGCTGTTCCCGCCGAGTCTTCCGGTGATCCTCTATTCCATCGTGGCAAAGGTCCCGGCTGACTCGCTGTATCTCGCGGGGCTGGTGCCCGGATTGCTGCTCGTCGTGCTCGTGGCGCTGTATGGCATCCACGTCGGGCGCAAGGTCAAGTCGCGCCGTCAGGCGTTCTCGTTCCGCGAAGCTGTTGCCGCCGGGTGGGCCGCCAAGTGGGAATTGTCGGTGCCCATTCTCGTCGTCGTGCTGTTCATCACCGGGCTCGCCACCATGGTGGAAGCCGCGGCCGTGGCGTTCGGCTACGCCATCATTGTCGAGTGCTTCATCACGCGCGACATCCACCCGGTACGCGACCTGCCGAACGTGCTGATCAAGGCGAGCGTGTTGTGCGGGGCAGTACTGCTGCTGCTCGCCTGCGCGTTGGGGCTCACCAGTTGGCTGGTCGACGCGCAGATTCCGGACGCGCTGCTTGCGGCGGTGAAGACCCACATTCACTCGCCCTACGTGTTCCTGCTGGTGCTCAATGTCGTGCTGCTGGTGCTCGGCAGCGTGCTCGAGATCTATTCGGCCATCATCATCCTCGCGCCGCTGGTGGCGCCGATCGGCGCGGCGTTTGGCATCGATCCCGTGCACCTCGGGGTCATCTTCCTCGCCAACCTCGAGCTGGGTTTCCTGTTCCCACCGGCCGGGCTCAACCTGTTTCTCGCCTCATCGCGCTTCAACCGGCCCCTGCCCGAGCTCTACAAGCACGTGATCCCGTTCCTCATCATCTTAGGGATAGGCGTGTTGCTGATCACGTACTTCCCCCAGATGTCGATCGGCGTGCTGCATTTGCTGGGTAAGTAGCCGCAAACCGGCCGCCCGGAGCCACCCGCACGGGCAGGGAAGGGGGGCAGGCAACTCTACCGGGACGCAACGGGAGCGTGATACCCTTGAAGGGCGAACCGGCGACCCCTTAACCGGGCAAATCATTACCCTACCGACCTGGAGCTCCCATGCGCTGTTTGCCCCGATTGCTCATTCTCTCCATGGCGCTGGTTGGCCTTGGGCTCGCCACGACAGCGGTGCCGAAGGCTCAGGCCGCCGCGAACCACGTCGTGATCTCGGAATTTGCCTCACGCGGACCCACCAGCGCGTTCGATGAGTTCTGCGAGTGGTACAACCCGACGAATGCGCAGATCGATATCTCAGGGTGGAAGCTGCAGTACTCCTCCCAGGCAAGCGGCACGAGCTGGAGCGATCGCGCCACGTTGCCTTCGAACACCTTCATTGCACCGCATGGTTACTTCCTGATAGCGAACCAGACCGTGTACACCGGTGCTGCGACACCCGACTACAACGCCGCCACTTGGACCGTCGGCCTTTCCGACAATGCACACCTGCGCATTCTCGACGCGACCTCCACGCAAGTGGACAAGGTCGGGTACGGCACGGCGGTCGGCCCCGAGGGTGGCACCACCGCCCCGACCGTTGGCGCCAGCGGGACGAACAACAGTGTCGAGCGCAAGGCATTCGCCGCCTCGACCGCCGACTCGCTGTTCACGGGGGGCCTGCACACCTTTGCCGGGAACGGCCAGGACACCGACGTCAACGGCAGCGACTTCGTGCTCCAGACGCACGGCCGCAATCCTCAGAACGGCTCGAGCCCGATCGAACCGCCACTCGCCGCGGGCGGCAATGGAACCGGCCTCGCGCGCATCACGCCGACTGTGGTCTACACCAACCGCGCACTTGCGGCGATCACGCTGTCGGTGCAGCAGGACTCCGCCTACACGCTGACCAAGGTCGCGATTCTCGTGCCGTCCTCGTGGGGCTGGTCGCACAACGCCGCGGACGTGAGCCTCGCAGGCAGCGCATTCGCGAGCGCCTCCGTCGCGATTACCGGCGACTCGATCTTCGTGAACAGCGCCGCCGTCACGACCACGGACAGCGGTACGGTGACCATCGCGAACCTGACCACGCCGGCCACCAAAGGTGGTTCGACGTTCACCACGCGCACCGCGGTCGCCGCGGGCACGCTGGTCTCGATCCTCAAGCAGCCGAGCATTCGCGTGCTCGATCTGGTGCCGATCGTTGCCCTGCACGTCAACGACGCCTCGGGCGTGTGTGCCTCGCCCTACGCCGTGGGAGCGGAGGCCAGTGTCACGGGTATCGTGACCGCGAACCTGAACGACACGCGCACGGACGTCTATGTGCAGGATGCCTCGGGCGGCGTTGACCTGTTTAACGCTTCGCTCGGCTCGATCATCCTGGCGCCGGGGGACAGCATCACCGCGACGGGATCGGTGACCCAGTTCCGCGGTCTGCTCGAACTCACGCTCGACTTCACCCAGTTGATCCGCCACTCCACGGGCAACGCGCAGCCCCAGCCGCTGCTGCTGACCTGCGCGAATGTGAACGCCACCTTCAAGCCCGACTTCACGGAGCCCAATGAAGGCCGGCTGATCCGCATCAACGGTGTGAGCTACAACTCGGCGGCCTCGACCATCACCGATGCCAGCGGCACCACGATCGTGTTCATCCCCGGCACCTTTCCGCCGACCCCGTCGCAGTTCGACATCATCGGCATCCTCAAGCAGTTCAAGCCCGGCACCCCGGCGCCGGGGCCGCCTTTCACGGCCGACTACGAAATCTCGCCGCGCACGCCGGACGACATCATTCCGCACCCGGGCCCGGTGATCCTGATCGCGCCGCACGAGGACAACATCACCTCGACCTCCGTGCGTATCAATTGGACCACCGATGTGGCCTCCACCAGCATTGTCCGCTACGGGCTCACGACAGCCCTGGGTGACAGCGCGGTGGACAATGCCAACACCACCACGCACGCATTGACGGTCAGCGGACTCACGCCCTCGACGGTCTACTACTACAGCGCGGGTTCCGCTGATGGGCTGGGCGCGAACTTCTCGCCGGTCGCGGTATTCAGCACGGCCTCACCGCCTCAGTCGACGGGCCAGATCACGGCCTACTTCAACAAGAGCGTGACCACGACCGCCGCGGCCTTCCATGCGGCCAACGGCAACACCGATCTGCTCGCGCGGCTGCTGCCGCACTTGGACAACGCGAAGCGCTCGATCGATGCGGCCTTCTACAACCTGAGCGGGACCCCGGGCAACGCCATCGCGGCAGCGCTGGTCGCCGCCAAGAACCGCGGCGTCAAGGTCCGGGTGATCTGCGAGTACGACAACAGCACGGCGTCGGGATTCACCGCGCTCCAGTCTGGCGGTGTCACGCTGATCAATGACCGCTATGACCCGGTCAACGGCGGCCTCGGCTTGATGCACAACAAGTTCGTCTCCATCGACTCGCGCGGTGGCGCTCCCGAGAGCACCTGGGTGTGGACGGGCTCCTGGAACCCGACGAACCCGGGCACCGACGACGATTACCAGAACGCCATCGAGATCCAGGACCAGGCGCTCGCCAACACCTACACGCTCGAGTTCAACGAGATGTGGGGGAGCAGCACCGACACGCCGAATGCCTCGGCGTCCCGCTTCGGCGCGCGCAAGCAGGACAACACGCCGCACTTCTTCGTGATCGGCGGCCGTCCGGTGGAGTGCTACTTCAGCCCTTCCGATTACACGACGGGCAAGATCATCTCGCTGATCAACGCCGCGCAGCACTCGATCGGCTTCGAGTTGCTGACGATGACGCGCTCCGATATCTCCGCGGCACTGATCGCGCGGAATGTGGCCGGCGTGGCGGTGCGCGGGGACCTCGACAACAGCTCGGACTCGGGCACCCAGTACCCGGCGCTCAATTCCGCCGGCATCGATGTGCGCGTCAAGAGTGGCGGCGCAGGATTGCTCCACCACAAGTACGTCGTGGTCGACGCCGAGAACCCGAACTACAACGCGGCGGTGCTGACGGGCTCGCACAACTGGTCCAGCTCGGCGGAAAACTCGAACAACGAGAACACCGTGATCGTCCGCGACTTCGACATCGCCAACCAGTACCTGCAGGAAATGGCGGCGCGCTACTACCAGTTCGGCGGCACCGATTCCGTGCGCGTGGCGGTCGAGCAGATCGGCAGCGGCGGCCGCGCGGTGGCGCTGGCGCAGAACTTCCCCAACCCGTTCCACGGCAAGACGGGCATCGTCTACTCGATCCCGGCGACCCAGCAGGTCGAGCTCAGCTTGTTCGACGTCCAGGGCCGGGAGCTCAAGTCGCTGGTCAACGCCACGCAGGCGCCGGGCCGCTACCGGGTCGAGCTCAGCGCGGGAGGACTATCGAGCGGTGTCTACTTCTACCGGCTCAAGACGGGCGGGGTGGTACAGCAGAGGAAGATGCTCCTGATGCACTAAAACCGTTGCGATTGTAAGATCGAAGCGGGCGACTGAGGCGGCGCCGGTTGCGGTGCCGCCTCAGACATGTAATGAATAACGCTCGACAAGAGGATTTGGCCGGCACCCCAGGGAGGAGGCCCACATGGCAACCAGCAGACGCCCGAGTTACCTCAAGCGGCAAAAAGAACAGGCTCGCATCGCAAAGGCCAACGAAAAGCGCCAGACCCGGCTTGAACGCAAGCGGACCGGCGGCGGTCCAGAGATGGGCAGCCTCGAGGAGTTGGGAATCACCGACCTCGCGAATGAGCCGTCCGATATGGATTCCGGCGACGACGACGCGGACGAGGACGCCAACTAGTACCGGTCGAGCCCCGTGGGGGCCACCCCGCCGCCTGAGCAATCCCGTCCTGCCCTCATCAATCCCCGGAGCCCCCGCATGCATGCTGCCATCCGATTCCCGGTCCTTGCGACCCTGCTCGTCCTCGCCGCACCCGTATCCGCAGCGCAGGAGACGAGCTCGTTTGTGCTCACACTGGGCAGCGACACCACCAGTGTCGAACACGTGACGCGAGAAGGTTCGCGCATTGTCGTGGATCAGGTCGGACGCGCCCCCCGGGTGATGCGGCGGCACTTCGAGTACCAGTATGCCGGGGCCAACCTCGAGACCTTCTTGATGCGGGTCACCCCGGCCGGGGACACGGTCGTGACGCAGTTGGTGAACGCGAGGGTCGATGGGGACTCGTTGCGCGTCACCACGCGCGCGGGAGCGGCGGCACC
>JAYSRO010000186.1:0-3193 GCA_043720995.1 Candidatus Eiseniibacteriota bacterium | reverse complement strand
GTACGGATAGATGTCGAGCACCTCGCCGCGAGCGTGAAGCTCCTGCATGCGATGCCAGAAGGTCACACCCAGCAACTCGCGGTGGTGCGCGAGAAACGTTTCGAGCAACTCGCCGGACAGGCCGAGAAAGTTCCGGAACTCCTCCGGGAAGATATCGTTGGGACCGACGTAAAACCCCGGCTCCGCGGCTCCCTCGTCGCGATCCTCGCGCGGGGCAGGCAATTCACGGAAGCGGCACTCGCTCAGGGTACACAACTCGTCGTAATCGTAGAAGATGAGCCGCCCATGGCGCGAAACCCCGAAATTCTTGAGCAGCATGTCGCCGGGGAACACGTTGGTTGCGGCCAGGTCCCGCAGGGCCAGCCCGTAGTCAATGACGGCCTCGCGGGCCGGGTGCGGCCCGGCTCCGCGCAGGTACAAGTCGAGCGGGCGCAGGCGGCGTTCCGTGTAGAGGTGCGAGATGACGACCTGCGCGCCCTCAAGCCGCACGCGGTCGGCGCAGGTCGTGAGCAACTCCTCGAGCACAACCGGGTCGAAGCGCTCGGCGTCGAACGCCAGGTGCTCGAACTCCTGCGCATCGACCAGCCGCCCTGCGCGATCGTGGCGGAACACCATGCGGTAGCGCTCGCGCACTTCGTCGTGCGTGACGGTCTTGGGGAAGGCGAATCGGTCGCGGATCACCTTGAACACGACATCGAATCCCGACAGCGTGAACACCGCCATCACCATGCCGGGCTGCCCCGGCACGACACCGAAGCGCCCATTGCCGAACGCCAAATGCTTGAGCAGGCTGCGGTACAGCTCGGTCTTGCCATGCTTGTTGAAGCCGAGCGCGTTGTAGAGCTCGGCCACCGGCTTGCGCGGCATTAACGTGCGCAGGTAGTCGATCATCTCGCGCGGAGATTCCATCGCCACGAAGAAATAGGAGCGCGCGAAGCTGAACACGACGCTTACTTCATCGGCGGTGGTGAGCACGGCATCGATGACGATCTGGCCGTGGGGATTCGTGAGTGCTACGAGCAGCGGAATGTCGCCGCTCGCGGCGTGGATCTGGCCGACGAGATAGGCGCCCTTGCCGCGGAAGAACACCGGGCGCGAGAGCTCGATCGAGTGCGGCTCGAGGCCCGGGTGTTGCGCCTCGATCGCTGCGGCCGCCAGCGCCGACTCGCCGTCGGCGTCCGAGTAGCCAGGAGCGAAGGGGAAGGCGTTGAGGACCGCGCGCAGCAACGGATGGAGCCCTGGCTTTGTCGCAATCACCGTGACGGTGTGGCGCCACGGCGCCTTGTGCATCGCGGTCTCGCTGGCGAGCGAGACGAACTCGATGGCGGGATCGACGCCGACGGTGTGGAACAGGCGTCGCGTGAAGGAATTGAAGAACGTCTCCGCCAGCTCGGCGTCTTTGCGTTGCGCGATCAGCTCTGCGAACGCCGGGCGCATCGCGGCCCATGTCGCATGTTGTTCGAGGTCATCGTCCAAGCGCTCGCGCAGCTGCGCCAGACCTTCGCGCACGGCGGTGTTGTGCAGGTCGAGCCGATTCGCGGAGTCATGCTGGGACGCGGTCCAGTCGCGCGTCTCGAAGTGTTCGCGCGCGCGGGCGATCAGCGCGTCGAGTTGCCGGAGGTGGCCCTCGTAGGCCCCGAGGATGATCGAGGCGGGAGCGGCGCTAGTTGCGGAATAGGCCGACGTAGGCATTCAACCAGCGATCGCCCCACAGGAACACGACCATCGCCGCGGGTGCCAACAGAGTGCCGAAGGGAATCGCGGTGAGCGAGTCGCCCTTGCCGCGCAGCATCAACAATCCCCCCCACACGCTGCCCACCACCGCGGAGATGAACAGAGTGACGAGAGCGCCCTGCCAGCCCAGCACCACGCCAAACATCGCGGCCAGCTTGATGTCGCCGCCGCCCATGCCTTCGATCTTGCGCAGGCGGAAGTAGCCCCACGCCAGCAGCCAGAGCAACCCGCTGCCCATGATGACGCCCCACAGCGCCACGCGCGCGCCACCGGGCACGAGTGCCGCGGCCGCGAGCCCGATCAAGGTGCCGGGGAAGGTGAGCACGTCGGGCAGCAGCTGGAAGTCGAGATCGATCCACAGCAGCGCGATCATCAGGTAGCCCCAGATCGCCAGCAGCGGGAAGGTCGCGTGGAAGCCGATCTTTTGCGCCAACAACACGGTCCATACCGCGCACAGCAATTCGGTCAGCGGGTAGCGCCAGGCGATGGGGGCGCGGCAGTAGCGGCAGCGGCCCAGCGTCAACATCCATGAAAATACAGGGAAAAGGTCGAGCGGCGACAAGACATGCTGGCAGTTCGGGCAGCGCGAGCGGCCGTGGAACCACGAGATGTCGCGCGGGACGCGGTGCGCGATCGCGGTCACCGCGCTGCCCATCAGCAGGCCGAACACCGCGGCGAGGGCGAGGGCGAGGGTCGCGGGAATGACAGGGATCGGGCTCACTGGGACCGCTCCACAAAGCGTTGAAGCCCGCTGGCGGCTCTGCGACAATGACGATAGCCACTCGCGATCATGAATCCCCCGGAGAGTGCTTCCGTGCGCATCGTCCTGTTCATTGCGGTTGTCGCCAACAGCCTCGACCTCGTGCTGACGTCACTCGGCATTCACTGGCTGGGTAACCGCGAAGGCAATCCCTTGCTCGCTCCCCTCGCTCACGGGCACTGGTGGCTGTTCGTGCTCGTGAAGGGTGTCGTCACTCCATTGCTGATCATGAAGCTGAGTCACTATCGCCAGACTTCACCGGTGCTCGCAACTTTTGGCATGGGTATCGTGACGCTGGCGCTGACGGTGGCGCTGGGTCAGTGGATCGGCTGGATTGCGGGAGTCGTCAAGGTAGGCCGCCCCTTCCCGATGTGAGAGCGGCGAGTCGAGCGCAACGCGTCGCGATCCCCGCAATCCGCTACGTCGCTACTGCTGGTCCGGAATGATGCGCGGCGTGACTTCGATCACCAGGTCCTTCTTCGCCGTCGTGATCGACTGATGCGTGAACAGCATGCCCAGCCCCGGGATCTGTCCCAGCAGCGGCACCCTGGTCACGTTGCGCGTCTTCTCTTCGCTCAACAGGCCGCCGATGATCACCGAGTTGCCGTCCTTCAGGCGCACCGTGGTGCTGGCCTGGCGCGTGGCGATGACCGGCAGGTCCGAGTTGGTGCCGCGGAAGTCGGTGACGGAGGAGACCTC
>JAYSRO010000185.1:0-6425 GCA_043720995.1 Candidatus Eiseniibacteriota bacterium | reverse complement strand
GGACGATGCGCGCGCGCGACACGGCGATGCCGCCGAGCAACCACGGAGCGGCCAACAGCAACGCCACGGCGATCCATTGCGGTGCGCGGCGGGCGCGCCACGCCAGCCAGCCACAGACATTCAGCGCGTAGATCCACAACGTCACCAGCGAGACGCTGCCGAGTGCTGCCAGCTGGATCACCGGCAAGTAGGCGTGCTGCGAGTAGCCGGGTTGGAACCACGGAAACCCCATTTCGCCCGAGGCGCGCAACGCTTCGACTGCCAGTGCGACCACGGGGAACACCCACGCGAGCGGCACACGCAAGCGCTTCACGATGACGCCGGCAATCACGGTCGTCAGCGCGGCGTAGAGCGCGAGGTAAGCGCCCGCGAGTAGCCACGCCGGGTACTTGAGCCACGGCGTCGTCATCGCGACGTTCGACAGCAGCGCGATCCAGTGCGTGCCCGTCAGGTAGAACGCCAGGCCGAAGACATAGCCGGTGCGGAACAACACACGCGCGCGCGCGCCTTCGCGAATCCGCCGGTCCAGCTCGATTAGCAGCGGGATGAGCGCGAACCACGCCACGAAACCGAGCGGCGCTGGGAGGAAGGCCGCCCCCAACAATGCGCCGGACACCAGCGCCGGGAGATGCCCCCAACGCTTAAGCGAGCTTGACCTCTTTGCCGAGTTCGGCAGAACGGTAGATCGCGTCGAGGGTCTGCATTACCGGGAGGATCTCGTCCGGCAGGCCCATCGGCTTGCTGCGTTTGCGCAGCGACTCGACGAAATGAATGATCTGCGCTTCCATCGACTGCTTGTACTGGTTGCGCGCGTTGTCGAGGTCGGGCGTGACGTTGACGAGCGTGCCGTGCATGCCCTTGTGCAGCCGGAACGGATTGAGCAGGGCGGCCCCTCCCGTGCCAAACAGGTTCAAGTAGGCGAAGTCCTTCTCCATCAGCAGGCCCCAGGTCAGCTCAAGCGTCAGCGTGGCGCCCGTTTCGAGGCGCACGAACGCGGTGGCGCTGTCCTCGACTTCGCCCTTCTTGGAACGGTGCACACTCGCCGTCACCGACTTGACCGCCGGGCCACCGAGCGTCCAGAGCGACATGTCGAGCATCTGGAAGCCGAGATCCAGCACCACGCCGCCGCCGGATTCGCGCTTCTGGCGGCGCCATTCATCGGAGTCCCAATCGGTGCGGCGCCGCAGCCAGCCGGCCTTGGCGTAGTGGATATCTCCCAACTCGCCCTTGGCGACAAAGGTGCGCAGCAACTGGGCGTCGGCGCGGAAGCGGTGCTGCAGCGCGGACATCAGCACGCGATCCGCCTTCTTCGCCGCCTTCGCCATGGCCGCGGCCTCATCGCCATTGCGTGCCAGCGGCCGCTCGCACAGCACGTGCTTGCCCGACTCCAGCGAGGCGATCGCCATCGGGGCGTGGAGGAAATTCGGGGTGCACAGGTCGACGGCATCGATGTCGTCGCGTTCGAGCATCTGCTCGATGCGCCCAAAGCTGTGCGGGATGCCGAACTTTTGCGCCACCTGCGCGGCCTTTTCGGCGTCGCGGTCGACCAGCGCCAGCAACTCCACGCCTTCGGTGCGCTTGAGCACCGGAATGTGGTTGATCTGGGCCGCCGCGCCGACTCCAACGAGTGCGACACCCAGCGTCTTTCTCGCCACAGCCGCCTCCTTGAACGCCCTGAGTGCACGAACGCGGCGCCTGAGGCGTCGAGCACCGCGTGATGCCGCGTGCGGGCGTTGCGTGAGAAAGGTGGCCTCGTGACGCCTCATGCGGCACACCCTCGCCCGGCAGGCGCTGCAATCTACGCAGGGGCCGCGGGAGCGTCAAGCACCGCACCCGAGGCGGGGGCACCCAGGACGTCTTCGGGTCGCGGTCCCAGCCCATAGCGCCGGAGCTTCTTCAGCAATCCCTGCCGCGACAGGCCCAGCGCGCGGGCGGCGCGCGACTTGTTCCAGTGCACGCGCTCGAGTGTCTCGACGAGCCGCCGCTCCTCGAGAGCACGCGTCTCGGCATGCAACCCGGCCGCCTGCGTCGTGTCGATGCGCAGCGTCGGGCGGGGCCAATGCTCCCAGCACACCTCCCCGCGCGCTCCGGCCACGCGCACCGCATAGGTGCAGGCATTCGCCAGCTCACGCACATTGCCCGGCCATGGGTAGTTTGACACGAATTCCTCGAGCTCGGCATCCAGGCGGGGCGGCTCACAACCCATCCGTTCGGCGGCCAGCGACAAGAAGTGTCGCGCCAGCAACAGCACATCGCTGCCGCGTTCCCGCAACGGCGGCAGCATGATGCGCACCGCGTTCAGGCGGTAGAACAAGTCGGCGCGAAACGAAGATTGCTCAACGCCCTCGTCGAGCGGCCGGTGCGTCGCTGAGACAATGCGCACGTCCATGCGCCGCACCCGCGTCTCCCCCACGCGGCGCGCTTCGCCTTCCTGCAACACGCGCAGCAGCTTCATCTGCAGCAACGGACTGGCGTCGCCGATTTCATCGAGGAACAGCGTGCCGCCATTGGCCGCATCGAACAGCCCCTCGCGGTCCGCGACCGCGCCGGTGAACGACCCCCTGCTGTGGCCGAACAATTCGCTCTCGATCAGCGTGTCCGGTGTTGCGCCGCAGTTGTGCGCGACGAAACCGAAGGCGCGGCGGCCACTTAACTGATGCAGTGCTCGCGCGATCAGTTCCTTTCCGGTGCCCGTCTCGCCCAGCACCAACACCGGCATGTCGCTCATCGCGATGTTCGGCAGTCCCTCACGGATACTGCGCCACGGCGGGGATTCCCCGAGCATCTCGGGGCCCCGTGCTTCCACCACACACTCCAGCAGACCTCGCCGCTCCATCACCCCTCCTGCACCCCATGGTCCCTGAAAGCGTCCGCGCTGCGGCGCTCACGTCGGTCCCCGGTCGTCTGGCGGCCCAACCCAACACGCGAAGCCTTCGGCGTGCATTGTTCGCTTGGGCCTAGCCGCCACGACAATCGGAGCTGCTTGTTGGAATATTCACGGGGCAACCATGGGAGTCCCCACGCAATCCATGCGCCAGCGACAGCGATGGCCAGCGGGTCGCGGCAAACCGCGCTCGCCGGGGTGACACGGAGATCCGGGATCCGCACACGCCGTTGACGCTAGCGAAACGCCGTTGCCACCCGGGTCGCCCGGCGCCGTTGCGGAACAGCGAGCCCACGGCATCAGCCACAAGCCAGGTGTCGGGCGACCACGCCAGTGGCGGGTGCGTAAGGAGCACCCCGAGCGCGTGCCACAACGTCCACGCCGGCGAGGAAGAGCCCATCACCCGCTCGCCCGGGTTGTAGGTCAGTCCACCGCCCGCGGCGGGATGTTCGGCGTGGCGACAGGTGATGTAGGCGTCCTCGGTGCCGAAGCGGATCTGCGAGGCGCCGTTACACCGCGGACCACTTCAGCCCGCGGGCCCTGTCACGCCACGGACCACGTCACGCCTCGCTCGCCTGCGACCACGGGGCCACAGCGGATGACCCGCTCGCCGCGGGATTCCAGGTCAGCGGCAAGCGCCGCCTCCGTCCCCGCCGCAGCGATGACGATGAAACCGATGCCGAGGTTGAAGGCCTCGCGCGCATCATCCTCTGGAATCGCGCCGGCATCGCACAACCACTCATAGAGTGCCGGGCGCGGCCAGCGTCCGTCGAGCACGGCGTGGCAACCCTGCGGCAACACCCGCACGAGATTGCCGGCGATACCGCCGCCTGTGATGTGCGCCATGGCGCGCACGCGCGATTGCGCCAACTCCGGCAGCAGGGCGGGGCCGTACCAGCGATGCGGCGCCAGCAGGGCATCCCCCACGCTCACGCCTCCCCCGCCCGGCAACGGCGAGTCGAGCGCCAACCCGGAGTCCTTGAGTACACGGCGGGCGAGCGAGAAACCATTCGTGTGCAATCCGCTCGCGGCGAGTCCGAGCACGATGTCTCCAGGCCTCACCGCCGAGCCATCGCGCAGTGCCGCAGGCTCGACCCACCCGATCATGCAGCCCGCCACATCGACGACGCCGTCCACATAGGTGTCTGGCATCTCCGCGGTCTCCCCGCCGAGCAGGACGGCTCCGACTTGGCGGCAGGCCGCCGCCAACCCCCGCACGACTTCGCGCACCACGTGCGGATCGAGTCGGGCCTGCGCCACGTAGTCGAGCATCGCCAGGGGCCGCGCACCGTGGACCAGCAGGTCGTTCGCACCGTGATAGACGAGGTCCGCCGCCGCATCCGCGACACGGCCGGCGGCCAGCGCGAGATGCAGCTTCGTGCCCACGCCATCCATCGACGCGGCGAGCAGTGGCGGCGCGCTACCCGCGCCACCGGTGCCCGCCGGCCACTCCATCACGCCCGCGAAGCCGCCGGCCAGCCGCCGCACGGTGGGCGTCCACGTCGAGACCGCCTCACGAATGACGTCGTGCTTCACCGCATCAGCGCGCCCCACATCGACCCCGGCGTCGCGATAGCGGGTCACGAGTGGGCTCCCGAGGTGCGCAGCTTCAGCAACTCGAGATCCTCGCTGCTCGGGCTCGGGAGCAGCGGAAACCGTCCGCCATGGTGGAGTCGCACGAGGCATTCGACCACGCGCGTATCAAATTGCGACCCCGCGCCGCGCTCGATTTCAGTCAGTGCCTGGCCCAACGACAACGCGCGCCGGTAGGGACGGTCGGACGTCATGGCGTCGAAGGCGTCCGACACCTTGAGGATGCGCGCGCCCACCGGCACGTCCTCGCCGCGCAATCCATACGGGTAGCCGCGGCCATCAGGTTGCTCGTGATGGCTGCGCACGATTTCGGCGGCCCGGCGCAGCGCCCGCACCTTCGACACGATGGCGGCCCCCGCGGCCGGGTGTGCGCGCAGCGTGCGCTGCTCCTCCGCCGACAGCCCGCCGGTCGTCTGAACGATGCGCTGGTGCTCCGGGCCGATCTTGCCGAGGTCGTGCACGAGTGCTGCGTACTCGACCTCCTCGACGTCGAGCTCCGGCAGCCGCATCGCGCGCGCCAGGCGCACGCTGTACTCCGCGACGCGCATGGAGTGATGGCGAGTGTAGGGGTCGATCTCGTCGAGCACTTCGGTCAGCGCGCGCACGAAGTCCTTGAGGTCGGAGCGGATCTCCATGTAGAGCTGGAATGCCTGCCGCGCCACGAGGAAGGGAATCGCGAACAGCACCAGCGCCCAGGGGCCGGCACCGAAGTACGTGACCGCCACCAGCGCGCCCAGGGCGATGAACGACAGGTGGTGCAGCAGCCCGGCCTGGAAGTTGCGCTGCCACACACGCCAGGGGCTCGGACCCGCCGACAACCCGATCACCGTCGAGACAAGTGCCGAGTTGAGCGCAAAGTAGACCGCGCCGCTGGCCAACAACGGCAGCACATCCTGCGGCAGCCGGAGTTGCCCCACATGCCCACCGACGGCCTGGAAGGCATAGCCGGCCGCGAAATCGGTGACGATGAAGCAGGCAATGTTAAAGCCGATCTTGAGCGGCGGCTTGCGCTGCACCACACCCTGCACCAACAGGGCGCTCAACACATCGAGCAGCGCCGTGTAGGCGGGGCCCAGAATGACGAGGCTGGGCAAGTCGAATACCGCGCTCGCGCTCTCGTAGCCGCCACTGGGCAGCGTGATCGGGCTCAGTTCGCTGGCCAGCATCAGCGCCCACACGAGCGCGAGCGTGAACCACGCCGGCGTGGCCAGCCCGGGGACAGCCTGCGCGACCAGCGCCACCGCCACGAGGCTTAGCCCCACATAGTACAGGGCGAAGGGCCTGGGGGCGCGGAGGGTGATCTTCAACGCATGCGGATTCGTTTGCGGGCGCATTCCCTTGCGGCATGAAAGGAAAAGGAAACCGACATCGCCTTCGGGGGCTTAGAACTTGATGCTACTGAAGCAAACTACCAGCCGGCCTGACCGAAGAAATTCACGAGAACCAAGATAAGATCCACGAACTCCACCTCCTTCATGAGGGATTCCGGAACACGAATGTTTCGGTGAGTCCGCTTCGCTCTACCTGGAGATCCCGCTTCGCTAGCCTCCTACAACGATGTCGGTCTCAAGACGTATTCGACGGGCTCGCGTGTCGGCAGGCCTCCCAGGACCCGGTTGACCGCAGCCAAAGTCGCCAGAGCGACCGCCTGTGGGACATCCTGCTCCACCGTGCAACATCCTACAAGGCTCTTGTGCTCGCGATGCGCCACCAATTGCACGGTGACCACGGCGACTTCCCGGCCGCCGACGCGCGCGACTTCGACCCCATCGAGTGACAGCGCGAGATCTTCCTCGAGAAAGTCCTGAATGCCCTGCAGGACCGCTTGCGCCACCAAACGCTGGCCCGCGTCGCGTGTGCCGTGCCCGGCGGCCGTGCCCGAACGGGGCAAACCCTTCCACTGGAAATCCACCTGCGCCTGCACGCGCGTCCCATTGACGAACACATT
>JAYSRO010000184.1:0-16580 GCA_043720995.1 Candidatus Eiseniibacteriota bacterium | reverse complement strand
GCGGCACGGGGCTGGCGGACGTGGCGCGCGCCATCGCCGCCGGGCTCGATGCCTACCGTAGGGCGGAGTAAGCGCATGCGCCGCCCCTTGCTCCTGCTCGTGCTGCTGGGTGCCGTCGCTTGGGCGGGCTGGACGTTCGTGATTGCCCCGCGCCGTGCTGCGGTGGTGCCGGCGGCTGCCGACTCGAGCACTGCGGGTTACCGTGCGGTGCGGCTGTTCTTCGCATCGCCGGGCGGCGACCACCTGATCAGCGAATCGCGCGAGTTGCCCGAGAGCGCTACCCTGCACGAGCGGGTGGCGGCGCTGGTGAGCGAGTTGGATCGTGGACCCGCGGGTCCAGGGGTCGCGGCGCTGCCGCCGGGGACTTCGTTGTTGCGCGTGTTCCTCGATGCCGACGGCCTGATGACCGTCGATCTGTCGCGCGCGTTCCAGCAGGGATTCAAGGGCGGCACGGGGGCGGAGTACCTGGCGATCGCATCGCTGACCCGCACACTCGCCGCGAATGTGCCGGAGGTGAAGCGCGTGTTGATCGTGTGCGGTGGAGAACCCATTGCGACGTTGGGCGGCCACCTGCCGCTCGATCGTTCGATCGATGTATCGGAGATGCCCTGATCATGCCCGCCACTCACGATCCCAGGCCCATCGGCGTGTTCGACTCGGGGCTCGGCGGACTCACCGCCGTGCGCGAGCTGTTCCGCCAGCTGCCGCACGAGTCCGTCTACTACTTCGGTGATACGGCGCGGTTGCCCTATGGCAACAAGTCGAAGGAGACGGTGACGCGGTTCTCCCTCGAGATCGCGTCGTTCCTCGTGCGCCAGAACGTGAAGTGCCTCGTCGTCGCCTGCAACACCGCGTCTTCGCATGCGCTCGACACGCTGCGTGCGCGCTTCGATCTGCCGGTCATCGGCGTGATCGAGCCGGCCGTGCGCGCGGCGGTCGCGTTCAGCCCGCACGGCCGCATTGGTGTCGTCGGCACGCTCGCCACCGTGGGCAGCAACGCGTTCGCGGCCGAGCTGACGAAGGCCGCTCCTGGCGCCACGCTGATCCAGCGCGCCTGCCCGCTGTTCGTGCCGCTGGTCGAGGAAGGCTGGCTCGAGCATCCGGTCACCCGGCAGGTCGCCGAGGAATACTTGGCCGAACTGCGCAACGCGCACCTCGAGAGCCTGATCCTGGGCTGCACGCACTATCCAATGTTGACGCCGCTCATCGCCGATCTCATGGGCCCACGCGTGCACCTCGTGGACTCGGGCGCCGAAGCGGCGCGCGCCACCACCGTGCTGCTCGCCGCGCGCGGCCAGATGGCCGATCACCGTGATCCCCAGCACCGTTTCTTTCTGTCCGACGAGCCGCGCCGCCGCAGTTTTGCGCGCGTGGCCGAGAGTTTCCTGAGCCGCCCGCTGCCGCATGTGACGGTGGTCGACCAAACCGATCAGCCATGGTTCATGCGCCCGCCGCTGGCGCGCGAGCACGGCATCGAGGAGTAGATCGTGACCCACAAACCAGCCCCGATCCGCGAGCGCGAGTCCGCCCCCGAACCCGCACCTGCCGGTATCGTGCGCCTCGATGGCCGCACCACGCGGCAGCTGCGGCCGCTGAAGTTCGAGCGCGGCGTCAACCCGAACGCCGAAGGCTCGTGCATCGTTTCGCTCGGCCGCACGCGCGTGCTGGTGACGGCCTCGGTCGAGGAGCGCGTTCCGCCATGGCTGCGTGGCCAGGGCAAGGGCTGGGTGACCGCGGAGTACGCGATGCTGCCGCGCGCCACCACGGACCGCACGCCGCGCAGCTCGCAGACGGGCGGGCGTTCACAGGAGATCCAGCGCCTGATCGGTCGGTCACTGCGCGCGGTGACCAATCTCACCATGTTCGGTGAGCGCGTGATCACCGTCGATTGCGATGTGCTCGAGGCGGATGGCGGCACCCGTACGGCGGCGATCGACGGCGCGATGGTGGCGTTGCACGATGCGTTCGTGTGGATGTCGAACAAGGGCCAGTTGAAGGGCCCGCCGTTCCTCGACAGCGTCGCGGCGATCTCGGTGGGCATGGTCGATGGCGAGCCGTGCCTCGACCTGTGCTATGCCGAGGACTCGCGCGCGCAGGTCGACATGAATGTGGTGATGACGGGCGGCGGGCGGTTCGTTGAGGTTCAAGGCACCGGCGAGTCCGCGACCTTCAGCGAGGCGGAAATGCGCCGCTTGCTGGCGTTCGCGCGGCTCGGCATTCGCCGCGTGACCGCGGCGCAACGGCGCCTGATGGGCGACTCGGGACTCGTCCCCGTGGCGGCGACACCTCCCGCATGAGACTCGTGGTGGCCAGCATGAATCGCGACAAGCTCGAGGAGCTGCGTGAGCTGCTGGCATGGCCGGGCGTCGAACTGCTCAGCCTGCGCGATGCTCCGGGAGCCGTGGCTCCAGAGGAGAACGGTGCCACGTTGCTCGACAACGCGCGCATCAAGGCGCGGGCCGCGGTGGCGCTGACGGGCGAAGCGGCGGTCGCCGATGACACCGGGCTCGAAGTCGAAGCGCTCGGTGGAGCGCCCGGGGTTCATACCGCGCGCTTCGCGGGTGCGGCGGCCACGTATGCGCAGAACACCGAGCACCTGCTCGCGCGGCTGGAAGGCGTGCCGCCCGAACGGCGCGGCGCGCGCTTCCGCACGGTGTGCGTCGTGGCACTTCCCGATGGCCGTGAAGTCGTGGCGGAGGGCGTGCTGGAAGGCTGGATCACCCAGCAGCCCCGTGGCAACGCGGGCTTCGGCTACGATCCAGTGTTCGAGCTGGCCGACCACTCGCACACGCTCGCCGAATTGCCCGCCGCCGGGAAGCATGCCGTCTCGCACCGCGCGCGTGCGGTGCGGGCGCTCAAACTCGCGCTGAGCGCGTTACTCGAGCCGGCGCCTGTGCCCTCGCCGGCGCCAGCCCCAGAACCGTGAGCTTGAAGCGCTGGCTCAAGGCCATCCCGGCGATGCTCCGTGGGCGGCAGCCTATGCCGCACGTGTCGGAGCAACGCGACGCTCAACGCGCCGCCGCCGAGCGCGTGCTCGAGCACTACCGCACGCTGCTCATCGATCTCGGCGCCGTGGTGTGGGAGTTCGACCTCGAGGCGCAGCGGGTGACCGCGGTCAGCGACTCGTGCGCGACGGTGCTCGGCTACACCTCGAAACAGTGGCGCGAGTCGCCGCGATTGTGGACGGACGCACAACACCCCGATGACCTCCAGCGCTCGATCGAGTTGAACGCACGGCTCGCGGGTGGCGCGGGTGAGGACGTCTACGAACACCGCATGATCGCTCCCGATGGCCACGTCGTGTGGTTGCACACGGCGGTGCGCGCCGCGCGCGATCCCGAAGGCCGCCCGATGTTGCGTGGCGTGTCGATGGACATCACGGCCCACAAGCGGATCGGCACCGAACTGCAAGGCGCCCTGTCGCTGGTGGAGGCGACGCTCGATGCCACCGACAATGGCATCCTGGTCGTCGGGCTCGACGATCGCATCACCAGCCACAACCAGAAGTTTGCGCAGATGTGGGGGATCGAAACCGGCCTGACGGGGACGCAGGACGAGGTCGCGGCCCGGCGTCACGCCGCCGACCAGGTCAAGGACCCGGAACGGTTCACTTCGCGCATTCGCGAAATCTACCTCGAGCCGGACTCGCAGAGCTTCGACGTCATCGAATTCCACGACGGTCGCGTGATCGAGCGCACCTCGCAACCGCAGCGCCTGGGTGGCGAAACCGTCGGGCGCGTGTGGAGCTTCCGCGACGTCACGGAACGCCTTCGCACGGAGCAGGCGTTGCGCTTGAGCAATGAGCAGTTGCAGCAGGCCCAGAAGATGGAAGCGGTCGGTCAGCTGGCGGGTGGCGTGGCGCACGATTTCAACAACATCCTTACCGCCGTGCTCGGCAACCTCAGCCTGATTCTCGCGGATCCGGAAGTGCCGCTGGGGGTGCGTCATCGCGCCGAGGAAATCCAACTCGCCTCGGAGCGCGCCGCCAACCTGACGCGGCAACTGCTCGCATTCGGCCGGCGCCAGATCCTGACGCCGCGGATTGAGTACCTGTGCGTGGTGCTGCTCGAGATGCTCAAGCTGTTGCGCCTGTCAGGTGGCGAGCGGATCAAGATCGAACTCGACCTGGCGCCCGAGCCCTACCCGGTGCTGATTGAGCGCGGTCAGATGGAGCAGGTCATCCTCAACCTCGTGATCAACGCCCGTGACGCCATGCCGGAGGGCGGCCGCATTGTGATCAAGACCCGCCGCGTCGAACGCGCTGCCGCGGGCTCGCTTGCGTGGACCGAGTCCGCCCTGGGTCATGACGTCCTGCTCAGCGTGCGTGACGATGGCGGAGGCATGGACGCGGCGACCATGGCGCGCGTGTTCGAGCCGTTCTTCACCACCAAGGATCGCGGTCGCGGCACCGGGCTGGGCCTCGCCTCCGCATACGGCATCGTCCAACAGCTCGGAGGCACCATCCAGGTGCACAGCGTCAAGGGTGAGGGCGCCAGGTTCGACATTCTCGTACCGCATGCACCGGAGGGCGACGGGGAGGGGCAGGTCGCAGCGCGCCTCGAGACCGTCATGGTGGTCGAGGACGAGCCGCCGCTGCGCGGCCTGATGCGCGATACGCTGGCGCGCGTGGGCTATCGAGTCGTCGAAGTGCCCAACGGTCATGATGCACTCGAGCTGTCTGCTGCATTGCCGGGCCAACTCGATGTGCTGGTGACCGATGTCCTGATGGCCGGCATCGACGGCATCGAGCTCGCGGCCCGATTGCGGCAGCAACGCCCGGGGATGCGGGTGCTGTTCGTCACCGGAATGGGCGTTTTGGGGACCGAGTACCAGCTGCCCGCGGGTGCCCATGTGTTGCGCAAGCCCTTCACCATGGAGCTGCTGTTGCGCACGGTGCGTGAGGGGCTCGACCGGAAATAAAAATGGGGTGGATGACGGGGTTTGAACCCGCGACCACTCGAGCCACAGTCGAGTGCTCTACCAGCTGAGCTACACCCACCACCACATTCGATTGGCGCGCCTGGAGGGAATCGAACCCCCGACCGACGGATTAGAAATCCGTTGCTCTATCCGACTGAGCTACAGGCGCAGGGCATCCATCCCGGACCTTTGGGAAAGTCGAGGGGGTGCCTTCTGGCACTAAAAGTCGGGGCGAGAGGATTTGAACCTCCGACACCCTGCTCCCAAAGCAGGTGCGCTACCGGGCTGCGCCACGCCCCGGCACAGGGTCTGCAAAGTCATGCGGAAGATAGCCATGCAGGCGGAGTCGCGTCAAACCCTCGGTCCGTTGGCCGATGACGCGCATCGGAAGCGGTTGCACCGACCTCCAGCGGCTCCTATGCTCAGGCCCGATCGGAACAGTTGCTCAAGTCCACTTCGTTGGAGACTTCCATGGGTGTCAACAAGGTCATCCTCCTCGGCAACCTCGGTGCCAATCCCGAGATGCGTTTCACGCAGGGCGGCCAGGCGGTCGCCAACCTGCGCATCGCCACCACCGAGCGCTACACCGACAAGAACGGCCAGAAGCAAGAGAGCACCGAGTGGCATCGCGTGGTGTTCTTCGGCAAGCAGGCCGAGGTGGT
Organism: Candidatus Eiseniibacteriota bacterium; assembly: GCA_043720995.1. Taxonomy (GTDB): domain Bacteria; phylum Eisenbacteria; class RBG-16-71-46; order RBG-16-71-46; family RBG-16-71-46; genus JANLWK01. The sequence continues at coordinate 10,998 of JAYSRO010000184.1, read as the reverse complement.
GGGGCAGTACCTCACCAAGGGGCGCCAGCTCTACATCGAAGGCCGTATCCGCACGCAGAAGTGGCAGGACAAGGCAGGCCAGACACGCTACACCACCGAAATTCTCGGGCAGAACTTCCAGTTCATCGGTGGGGGACGCGGCGAGGAACGCAGTGGTGGCGGCGGTGGGGCAGGCGACGAAATGGGCGCCATGGTGCCACCGGCCGACGACGGTATTCCGTCCGACTTCGGCGGCGGTCCGGATGACGACATTCCGTTTTGATTTTCAAAGGGGGCGTAAAGGTTTCGACGGGGATTGTGAACCAGGAAGTGCAGGCCGGGGACCCGTGTCCTCGTCAAAAAAACGGGACTATTCAACTGCCAATGAGCAGTTGCTTCTCGCTGCCTAACTAGCAGCGACGGTCGCCCGGACCCCGCCTGTGGGGGCTGATGCGAGCGTCAGACAATCGCAGGCTGGCTCGACGTCCCGCCCCGGGGCTGAAGGCGAGAGTTAGTAGGGGCTGGTGCGTCACTGATCCCGCCGGTCGGAGCGGGGGCGCGCGAGACTTAAACGGCCGGACACGCCTGTAGGATCTCCCTGGGGATTGATTTTCGGACGCGGGTTCGATTCCCGCCGCCTCCACCAAGTACGAAGGCCGGTCCGCGAGGGCCGGCCTTTCCGCTTGCCACGCCGGGGGCCCGCGAGTACCCTCCCGCGCCTGTGAGTGGCCAGTCTGACGATTTTCCGACCCGCCTCAAGTTTGTCCAAGACCGCATCGCTGCAGCTGCCGCGCGCTCCGGCCGTACGCCGGATGGGGTCACGTTGATCGGTGTCGCCAAGACCATTTCTGTGGACCAGATCCGCAGTGCTGTGGCGGCCGGTTTGACGGATGTGGGAGAGAATCGTGTGCAGGAGGCCGAACAGGCAGTCGCAGCGGTCGGGAGGAGGGCGGCGCGCTGGCACCTGATCGGTCATTTGCAGGGCAACAAGAGCGGCCGTGCGCTGGAGGCGTTCGACCGGATCCATACGCTGGATTCCGTCGAACTGGGGCAAACGTTGTCGCGCAAGGCAACGGAACGGGGCCGCACGATTCCGGCGCTGGTGCAGGTGAATGTGAGCGGTGAGCCCACGAAGCATGGGGTCGCGCCGGGTGGGCTGGTGGTGATGTTGCGGCAGTTGGAGGGCAGTTCCGGGCTCGAGATCGATGGCTTGATGTCGATCGGGACTCCGGTGGAGCGGCCCGAGGACGCCCGGCGGGAGTTTGCCCGGTTGCGCGAGTTGCGCGACGAGGCGGAACGCGCGCTGGGCAGCCGGTTGCCGCACCTGTCGATGGGTATGAGCGACGTCTTCGAAGTCGCGGTAGAAGAGGGCAGCACCTTCGTGCGTCTCGGGGCGGCGTTGTTTGGCGCCCGTCCTTGAGTTGCGCGGAGCAACGGGCACAACAGGCGGCGCCAGGATGGCGCGCCCTTAGGAGCAACGGATGTTCGTGATCGGCAATCTGCTCAGCGCACTCGCGGGATTGATCGCGTTTCTCGCCCAGGCGCTTTCCTTGGTGCTGTTGATCAATGCGGTGTTGTCGTGGGTGCGGCCTGATCCTTCCAACCCCATCGTGATGTTCCTGGACCGTGTGTCCGATGCGGTATGCGCACCGGTCCGGCGGTTCATTCCGACGGTGTACGGCGGTATGGACTTCGCGCCGTTCATCGTCATGCTGGTGTTGTGGTACGGCGTTCACGGGTTCCTGGTCCGCACGTTGTCGGACCTCGCCATCCGGCTATGACCGTGCGCCTCAGGGTGCGCGTGCACCCGGGCGCCCGTCGCGAAGGCATCGACCGCCGCATGGCCGATGGCACGTGGCGGATCGAAGTTCGGGCGGTCCCTGAGGCGGGGCGCGCGAATGAGGCAGTCGTGGGGTTGCTGGCGGAAGTACTGGGCGTGCACCGCAGCCGGTTACGCGTCATCTCAGGACAATCGTCACGCAACAAGGCAATCGAAATCGAGGGCGTTGAAAGCGCCGACGTTGAGGCAAGGCTGACGCAGTCCGCGCACCGGGAAGGCTGAGCCCGCATTGGCACCCCCCCCGGATTCCTCACCGTTGGCGTCCGAACTGGAATTTCACGGAGGTAAGTTCATGGTGTCTTCCCGCAAGAAGAGCGCAGCGAAGTCGAAGTCAGCCCGGCCGGCGGTGAGCCGCAAGCCGGCAAAGAAGGCCGCGCCTGTGCGGGCAAAGACCGCCGCGAAGAAGCCAGCTCCCACCAAGGCTGTCCCTCCGTCCAAGAAGCCGGTCAAGGCTGTGGCTCCTCCCAAGCCGAGTGCCAAGCCGGCTGCTGCCGCCAAACCTGCCTCCGCCGCCAAGTCAGTCAAGGGTGCCAAGCCTGCGATCGCCAAGGCCACGCCCAAGCCTGCCGCGGTCGCCAAGGTTGCCGCCGTGAAGGCCGTCGCGGCCAAGCACGTGCCCATCGTGCGGGCGGTGGGAAAGGGCGACATCAAGCCGGCGCACAAGCCCATGAAGGGCGCGGCAGCCAAGGCCGGCATCGGCAAGAACCGCACGGGCCCCTCGCCGCGCAAGGGCTCGGCCTCGGAGACCGTGCGTCCGCTGGGCATGTTGCCGCCCGAAGCCGTGGCCCGCGCCGCGCACCAGCGCACCGTCCAGCGCCCGCCGCTCAAGCCGGCCCCGGCGCCGGCGCCCGTTCGTCACATCGCCGAACCGACCCGTTCCGAGGGGGCGCAGCGCTTGACTGAGAAAGAGCTGAAGGTGTTCGAAGACCTGTTGCTGCGCGAGCGCCGCCGCATCCTCAAGGAGATGGGGCACCTCGAGACCACCGTGCTCAAGGTGAACCAGCGCGACAGCTCAGGCGACCTGTCCGGCTACTCGTTCCACATGGCCGATGCCGGCACCGATGCCATGGAGCGCGAGAAGGCGTTCCTGTTCGCCTCCGTCGAGGGCCGCGTATTGCTCGAGATCGATGATGCGCTGCGTCGCCTGTATCGCGGCGAGTATGGCAATTGCGAAACGTGCGGCAACCTGATCGCGCGCGCGCGCCTCGAAGTGATGCCGCAGGCGCGGCTGTGCATCTCCTGCAAGGAGAAGGAGGAGCGGGAGCAGCGCGGCGCAGTGTGAAGCGTTCTTTTCCGCTACTCGTCAGCATCGCCGGCCTGATCCTGTGGGCCGATCAATGGACCAAGAGTTGGGCCGAGAGCACCCTGATCGCCCGGCCTCCGGTGAACGTGATCGGCGAGTTCGTGCGCCTGACGTACACGCGCAACTCCGGCGTGGCGTTCGGGCTGGGGCAGGGGCACCGCTTCCCGTTCTACCTGTTCTCGATCGCCGCGGTACTGGTCATTTTGTTCATGTTTGCGCGCCACCGGACGCATTCCTTGATGCGGCAGCTGGCGCTGTCGTTGATCCTGGGTGGCGCCCTCGGCAACCTCGTGGACCGCCTGACGACGGGCGAGGTAGTCGATTTCATCCTCATCGGCTGGCGCCAATGGTACTGGCCGGTGTTCAATGTGGCGGATTCGGCAGTCTCGATCGGCGTGGTGTTGTTCGCGTTGACGTGGTTGCACCAAGAAAACCCACCCGACGCTGAGGCCCTCACCCATGACGACGCCCATGCAGTGGACCGTCCCGGAGCCGAACACGGGGGAGCGGCTGGACCGCTTCCTGGCCGCGGCACAGACGGACCTCTCGCGTAGCCAGTTGCAGACGCTGATCCGCGATGGCCGCGTCGCGGTCAATGGCCGCCCCGCTCGCGTCTCGCATCGGGTGCAGACCGGGGACGCCATCACGGTCGAGATGCCAGAAGCGCCGGACCACGCGGGGCTCGAGCCCGAAGAGATTGCGCTCGACATCGTGTTCGAGGACGAACACCTGCTGGTGGTCAACAAGCCCGCCGGCATGGTGGTTCATCCCGGCGCGGGGGTGACCACCGGCACGCTCGTTCACGCGCTGCTGCATCACGTGCCCGCGATCCGCACGGTGGGTGGCGCGGACCGCCCGGGCATCATCCACCGGCTCGACAAAGAGACTTCCGGGCTGTTGCTCGTCGCCAAGACGCAACGCATGCATCGTGAGCTGGTCGACATGATGCGCCGCCGCGAGGTGAGCCGCGTCTACCACGCGCTGATCTGGCGCGACCCGCGTGAGTCCGCGGGCGTGATCGAAGCCGCGGTGGCGCGCGACCAGCGCGAGCGCAAGCGCATGACCGTGGTGACGCACGGGGGCCGCCAGGCGGTGACGCACTGGCGCGTGCTGGAGCGCTACGGCCTCGCCACGTTGCTCGAAGTGCGGCTCGAAACGGGGCGCACGCACCAGATCCGTGTCCACCTCGCCCACATCCGCTACCCCGTCGTCGGTGACCCGACCTACGGGGGGAGGCCCAAAAAGCAGTTGAGCGCGGACGATCGCGAGCGTAGCCTCGCAGTCGAGTTGCTCCGGTGCCTGCCCCGGCAGGCGCTCCATGCCGCCGAATTGGCGTTCACGCATCCGGTTACGGGTGAAGAACGCACGTTCACTTCCGCCATTCCCCATGACTTTGAACTGGCCCTCACCCAGCTGCGGGCATTCGCCCTGAGCCGGAAGGCCTGAGCCCGCCATGCTCCAGACTGCGGTTCCCGATGTGATCAGTGTCCGGATGCCCAGCCGCCTCGAGTTGCTCGCCCTGCTGGACGGCGTGACGACTTCGGTGTGCGACCGGCTCCATGTCGACGACGACACCGCCTCGCTCATCTCGATGTCCGTGATCGAGGCCGGCACGAACGCCATCCAGCACGGCCACAAGCGCGACGCCACGCGTCCCGTGGATATCGACTTCAAGCTGTTCGCAGATCGCATCGAGGTCTCGGTCTACGATTCCGGGCCGGGATTCGACCTCAAGGATATCCACGCCGACGCGACCTCGCCCGAGCACCTGTTCGATCCTCGCGGCCGCGGCATCTTCATCATGCGCAGCTGCATGGACGCGGTGGACTACGAGTTCTCGAAGACGGGTACGACCTGCCACCTGATGAAGCGCTTCCCGCCGCCCGTCGCGGCCGAGTAGGCGGGTGGCGAGAATCCTGGCCGTCGATTGGGGTGAGCGGCGCATCGGTCTGGCGATCAGCGATCCCCAGGGCATCATCGCCGTGGGACTCGACACCCTGACGGTCACCGGTCACGACATGGCCGCCACGCGCGTCGCCGAGATCGCGCGCGAAGCGGAAGCCGAATCCATCGTCGTCGGACTGCCGCTGCTGATGTCGGGCATTCGCGGCGAGGCGGCCGAATCCGCGGAGCGTTTCGCCGCGCTGGTGGCCAAGCGCAGCGGACTGCCCGTAGACACCTACGACGAACGGCTGACGAGCGCCATGAGCCAGCGGCGCCTGCGTGAAACCGGAGTGCGCACGGGGCACGAGCGCGGGCGCGTGGATCAGGGTGCGGCGATCGTGCTGCTCGAGTCCTACTTGATGCGGCTCGCCTCGCGGGCGCGCGCACCGTTGCCGTCAACGCCTGACGATTCGGAGGCGCCCGATGCGCCCGCGCCGTCACGCGAGCCTCCCGATGCGCCGGAGCACGAAGGCTCATGACGCCGCGTGAACCGCGGCCCCAGTCCGCCCGGCGCCGGCCATTCCGGCCGCGGCGCTGGGCCTTGCTGCTGTTGGTCGCGGCGGGGCTTGCGGTCGGCTGGCACTTGTTCCTGCCCGCGGGGCTGAACCCGCCCGATGAGCGGCGCGTGGTGCTGATCGAACGCGGGGCCACCGTGCACAGCATCGCCACCGAACTGGTGCGCGTGGGGCTCGTGCAGGGGACGCTCAGCTTCGAAGCACTCGCGCGGCTGATGCGGCTCGATCGTGGCATCAAGGCGGGACAGTATTCGTTCAAGCTGGGCACCACGGTGCCGGCCATGTTGCGGGCACTGGTGCGCGGCATGGGTGGGCTCGACTTGGTGACCATCCCTGAGGGCCTGACGGTGAAGCAGGTGAGCGAGATTCTCGCCGGCCACCTCGGTGTGCCCGCGGCGGCCTTCGATTCGCTGGCGAAGGATCGCGCCTTCCTCGACTCGCTCGGTATCGCAGCACCCTCCATCGAAGGCTACCTCGCACCGGACTCGTACGAATTCCTTCCCGGCACGCTGCCCGAGGTCGCCTTCCGCACCATGGTGCAGCGCACGCAATCGATCCTGCTCGACGCCTCGGCCGGCCGCGACTCGCTGCCGCTGGGGTTGTCGCTCCAACAATTACTCGCGCTGGCGTCGATCGTCGAGTCCGAGGCACAGCGTCCCGACGAGCGGGCGAGGATCGCACGCGTCTACCTCAACCGCCTCGGGATCGGCATGCGTCTCCAGGCCGATCCCACCGTGGCCTACGGCGAAGGCCGCCCGCCGCGCTCGCGGCTGTTCCTGCGCGAACTGCAGCATCCTTCGCCCTACAACACCTACCTGCACGCCGGGCTACCCCCGGGACCGATCTGCAACCCCGGACGCTCGAGTATCGAGGCGTCGCTGAACCCCACCGAAGGGCTCACCGACCTGTACTTTGTCGCCCGGGGTGACGGTCGGCACCTGTTCTCGGGGAGCTACGCCGAACACCTGGCGAACATCCAGACCGCCCATGCCATGATCGCGGCCCGTGCGGAAAGCCTTGCAGTGGACACGACGGCGCACGACACTGTCGCCGTCACCCCCCACAAATAATCCGGGAACCGCCGGGCGAGGCGTTGGGGTATATCCTTCAACGCCCCACGGTGGCGGTGGCACAGGATCGATCCTCGCTGGGATCGGCTGGTGCGCCAGCCCCCAAAGCTGGCCGTGCTATAGCCGACGCCCGGCTCGGACCGATTGGCCCGAGTGGTTGTGGGCTATTTGTTTTTGTTACTACCGTGAGGATGGAGGGAGTCGAGAATGAGCCAAAGCAAGCCGGTGGTCAGGCCCCGCAGCCAGCGCAAGCCGGCTGAGGCCGACCTGGGGTTCAACTGGGGGCCGCTCAACAGCGCCCTGCTGGGCCTCGGGGTCGTTCTCATCCTGGCGGGTTATCTCGCGCTATCGAAGGGTTCGATCACCCTTGCTCCGCTGCTTCTCGTCGCCGGGTACGTTGTCGTCGTGCCGGCGGCCCTCGTTCTCTTGGGTAGGGGCAATATCTCGGGCGAATAGCTCAGCTGGCAGAGCACTTGCCTTACAAGCAAGGGGTCACAGGTTCGAGCCCTGTTTCGCCCACCATTCGTGTGGCAAAAAGGACTCAAAAGTCAAGTCTACGTGCTGGAATTGTTAAGTGGTTGGCTGTGTCGGGAGCGCTGTTTACCGGTCCGCTAAACGGGTGGCAGAACGGTGATTGTGTACTAAAAGTTTCTTGACATGCTCCGAGACCGGAGCCTAAACTTTCTTCGGCTCGGAAGACCATGTGGTCTTTCCAATTAACGTCAATCGTTACCAGTCTTGTAGACCATCTTTAAAATTCTGAAGCGTCGAAAGGAGGTGGCTGGTAGCCGACCCGAGTCCTTGCAACTGAGCTCCACAAAGCAATCCAGTGCATGCCTCATCGCTCATTTCATTTCTCTGGAGGTGCAACAATGACTCGTGTTGTCCGCAACGCCGCGCTGCTTTGCGCTGCCGGCATCCTCGTAGCTTCCGCGGTTATGGCAAACGTGCCGGATCCCGCGAAGTCGACGCTGCAGAGCCAGTACATCGCTGTTGAAGGTTCGACCGGTGGCAACCCCGACAACTGCTCGGATAGCCGCTGTGGCAACTTCAACGTCACGGTTCGTGATTTCGCGAACAACGTGATCGCTGGTTCCACGGTCGTCATCGATTTCTCAGCCTGCACGGATATCCAAATTTCCTGCGACCAGTTGAACGCGGTCACCGGCCAGACGTACCTCGCCGGCAAGAAGGTCTCGGGCACGACGAACGCGCTCGGTCAGTTCACCTTCAAGGTGCAGGGTGCCTCGAACGCCGCTCCGACCACGAGCAACACGACGACTGCTGGTACCGCCATCAGCACGGCCTGCGCGCAGGTCTATGCCGACGGTGTTGCCCTGACGCCGGCGCTGATCGTGGCTGCTTATGACGTCAACGGTCTCGGTTCGCCGACCGGTGCTGTCAGCGGTCCGGATGCTTCGCTTGTCGGTTCCGAAGTCGTGAAGGTTGGTCTGGGCGCGACGCCGCACCCGCGCGACGACTACAACAACAGCAACTCCGTGACGGGTCCGGATGCCTCTGCCTCGGCCTCGATGGTCGTGCAGGCGAGTCTCGGAACCGGCTCGCAGAAGACCTCTCCGTTCTGCCCCTAACCGCGTAAGCGGTTAGGAATCAGGGACTGTAATCCCCCCCCAACTCCAATCTTGGAAGGTGGTGGTGGCCCGGTCCAAACAGGCTTCTAGAGGTTGTACTTCGAAAACTTTGCTACTAATCCCCCTAATTCGTGCTGTATGGAGGCAACAATGAAGAAGCTACTCTTGATCTCTGCGGCGCTCTGCCTGCTTGCGACGTCTGCGTTCGCGTCTGGCATCGACCTGGTCGTCACTGCGTGCCCGGGCGTTGCTGGCTCGAGCAACGACGCTGGCTCGTTGGATTGTGCCGGTGGCGCGACGCTCGTCCTGCTGGGTGTCTTCCAGCCGGCCGAAGCGATCTCGGACCTGGTTGCCGCGGATGCCATCCTTGACTTCACCGTCACGGGCGGCGACTTGAACACCCCCGGTGCTGCATTCTGGGATCTGCAGACGAACAACTCGGCCGCTCTGAACGGCGCTTCTGGCCGTCCGACGACGGGCTGCTCGACCTACAACAACGCGTTCGGTGTCGCGAACTCGGGCTTCGCGGCTGCTGCCGCGGTCCAGTCTTCGAACCGTGTGCGTGTCGCGACGACGTCGTACCGTCCGTCAAACCTGAATGCCGCGCTGAACCAGAAGATCTTCGGATTCCAGTTGCTGCTCGACCTGAGCACGTCTGCCGAAGCCTCTGGCGCCGGTGGCAACGGCTGCATGCTCCCGATCGCGTTTGCTCTCGAGCAGATCGTTCCGGGTTCTGCCGCCAACAACCCGGTCACGACGCTGACCAGTGGCGCGACCAACCCGTCGCCGAGCGCGACCTCTCAGGTCGTGCTTGCCAACACGGCTGGCCAGCCGGTGCCGGCTGCCCGCCACTCGTGGGGCCAGCTGAAGTCGCTGTACCGGTAGTTCAGTTCTTCAAACGTCATATGAATACTCGGGGCGGCTGTCGCAAGGCGGCCGCCCCGATTCTTTTCCCAAGCACTTTGTGAACCTGAGGAGGTACACTAGAGTCCCCTTGGTTTCCACGAAGTTCTCGTTTCACCACCCCCGTCTTGCGTCTCGAGAGGACCACCATGAAGAAGATTCTCCTGTTGTGCGCAGCCCTCTGCCTGTTCGCCACGTCGGCGTTCGCAGTCGGTGCCGATCTCACCGTCGTTGCCTGCCCCGGCGTCGCCGGCGCGAGCAATGATGCCGGTACGCTCGATTGCGCCGGTGGCTCGACGCTCGTGCTGCTCGGCACGTTCCAGCCGGCCGAGGCGATCGCGGACCTCGTGGCCGCCGATGCCATTCTCGACATCACGGTCGGCAACGCGAACGGTCCGGACAATTTCTGGGACCTGCAGACGGTCAACTCGGCGGCCCTGAATGGTGCCTCGAGCCGCCCGACGTCAGGCTGCTCGACCTACAACAACGCGTTCGGTGTGGCCAACTCGGGCTTCGCGGCTGCCGCTGCCGTGCAGGCTCCGACGCGTGTGCGTGTTGCGACGACGTCGTACCGTCCGTCGAACCTCGCCGCCACGTTGAACCAGAAGATCTTCGCGTTCCAGCTGTTGATCGACCTCAGCACGTCGGTCGAGGCGGGCGTTGGTGGCACGGTGACCGGCTGCCTCAACCCGGCTGGCATCGTCCTTGAGCAGATCATCCCGGGCTCGGCGAGCAACGCGCCGGTGACGACTCTGACCACGGGAACGGGCACGGCCTCGGGCGGTCTCAACAGTGTCATCGCCAACGGTGCCGGCCTGCCGACGCCTGCCGCGCGCCACTCGTGGGGCCAGCTGAAGTCGCTGTACCGCTAGTCACCGAACGACTCAAGCAGTCCAAGGGACGGTTACCCGCTCGGTAGCCGTCCCTTATTTATGGTCACAACGGGTTGCTGAAGTGACGGCGATCGTGATGTACGATCAGAGCCCGCGCAGTACGCAAACCCTCACACTCGTGAGAATCTTGGAGGCTGGCCATGAAGATGCTCCTGCTGCTGAGCACGGCGCTCTGCTGGTTCGCGACCTCGGCGTTCGCCGTCGGCGCCGATCTCACCGTGGTCGCGTGCCCTGGTGTCGCGGGTGCCAGCAATGATGCCGGCGCGCTCGACTGCGCGGGCGGTGCAACACTCGTGTTGCTCGGAACATTCCAGCCCGCTGAAGCGATCGCCGACCTGGTGGCCGCGGATGCGATCCTCGATTTCACGGTCGCGGGCGGCGACATGAACAGCAGCGCGAGCTTCTGGGACCTCCAAGTCTCTAATTCTGCCGCCCTGAACGGTGCCGCGGCGCGGCCCGGGTCAGGTTGCTCCACTTACAACAACGCCTTCGGTGTAGCGAACTCGGGGTTCGCCGCCGCTGCCGCCGTGCAGCGCTCTGACCGTGTCCGCGTCGCGACCACGTCGTACCGCCCATCCAATCTGGCAGCCACGTTGAACCAGAAGATCTTCGCCTTCCAGCTGCTGATCGATCTGAGCACTTCGGCCGAGGCTTCGGGCTCCGGCGGGACCGGCTGCACCTTGCCCATCGCCCTTGCGCTCGAACAGATCATCCCGGGCTCCGCCAGCAACGCCCCGGTCACGACGCTTACGTCCGGGTCATCGGCGTTGAACTACGTCCTCGCCAACGGGGGAAGTCTCCCGACGGCGACGTCCCGGCGTTCGTGGGGCCAGCTCAAGGCGATGTTCCGGTAGGGCTTAGGGCTCAAGAGGGGGCGCAAGGGGCGCCCGGCCACTGGCGGCATGGGGGACCCTTCGATCGCCAAGGGCCCGCTGATTAGGGTAGCCGCCGATCCCCGC
>JAYSRO010000183.1:0-3202 GCA_043720995.1 Candidatus Eiseniibacteriota bacterium | reverse complement strand
CGTGCGGGTCGCGCACCGCCACGACGCAGCGCGCCACCTTCGCCGCGATGATCGCCGTCGTGCACGGAGGCGTGCGTCCCGCGTGCGCGCACGGCTCGAGCGTCACGTACAGCGTGGCGCCGCGCGATTGCGCACCCGCGCGCTCGAGCGCGATTGCCTCGGCATGCGGCAAGCCCACCGCGCGATGCCAGCCCTCGCCCACCACCTTGCCGCCGCGCACCAACACCGCTCCCACGGCGGGGTTCGGCCAAGTGCGTCCGCGCCCGCGCTCCGCCAACTTCAGCGCGCGACGCATGAAACGCTCATCGATTTCGCGAGACTGTGGCGCCATTCACTCCGTCCAAAACGCGAATCGCCCCGTGGCCTCTTTCAAGTCAGAGGAAGCCACGGGGCGATAAGCAGTCAGCAGAGCGCATGCCAAGAAAGCACGCGCCGACCACTCCTTCTTTCATCCCGACTGTACGGTCGGCTCCGGAGTCTCACCGGATCTGCGAACCGGCTCGCCTACCTCCCAGTCACATGGGGAGTTGGCGTGCTGGCCGCTCGCGGGCTTTACCGCCGGTGGGGAATCGCGCCCCGCCCCGAAGGAGTTACAACTTGGTCCTGAGGATAGGAGCGGGCCCCGCGGCTGTCAAAAGCTGCGCTTCACGCGCCTGCTTAGAAGTGGAAGCACAACCGCGTGCTCAGCAGCTTCCAGTCGTCCTGCTTCATGAAGGCCCAGCGAGCACCGAGCTCCAGCCCCACCCGCACCGGGGACTCGCGCGATTTCATCAGCGTCACGCTTACCGCGGCGGCTCCCGCGGTTTCCTGGATGGCGAGGTCGCTGAACGCCGCACCACCTCCCGTGGTGGAGAGTTCGGCGCGCGCGGTGACCAGTTCCGGCCCCGCGGAGATCAGCGCGATCGGCCCCCACCCCTCGGGCTTCCAATGGCCGAGCACTCCCAATTCGAATGCGCTGTAGTCGACACTCGCGAGCAGACTGCCGCGCTCGACGGTTTGGCTGCCGAGCAAGTGGAACGCGATCGCAGGCCCGACCGAGAACCGCGGGGTAACGGGAACGCTTACTCCCACCGACGCCGACATCGAACCGGCGGGCGACACGTCCGAGGACATCTTGGTGTAGCCCACGCCGATCGCGCCACGGATGTCCGCGACGCCGACGCGCGCGGAGACAGGCGTCGCAAGCACGGTGACGGCCGACAGGATGACGAGTGCGATGGCCAGCGCGTCCTGCGCGCGGCGGGTACGCGGCCCGAAGGCGGCGCTCAAGCGATGGACGAAGGCGCTCATGTGCGATTGAACCGGGATTCCATGCGGTCTCCATCAGGGCAAGGGCTTGGCGATGCTCGAGCGGCAAGCGGCTCATGCATCGCGCAGCAGTAGGCGGGAGATAAACGAGTGTAGGTTGTACACCGTAGCCACCGCATTGCGCGACTGCAATGCCGGGCCGGCGGGCTGCTGGCCTGCCGGGCGGCTGGGCATGCGGCCGCCCCCGCCGCGCGCAATGAAAAAGCCCGCAGGAATTGGATTCCGGCGGGCACGGCGCTGACGGGACGATCCTGGCGAACAGGGCGGCCAACGCCCCGGCTACGACTCCGACTTGCGATACTCCTTGGCCATCGCCGACTCGAGCCCGGAGAACACGGACGCTGGCAACGGAACTTCACGGTCGACCTGGTAAAGGACAATCGTCTTCTTCACGGTGTCGACTTCGAGTCTGCAATCACGGCATCGGGTCAGATGCGCGTTGATGGCCCGGCAAAGCTCCTCGCGAGCGTCGTCGTCGAGGTACTCCGCGAGCTGCTCCAAGACCTCGTTACAATCCACTTCCCTCACTCCGCGGTCGGGCCAGGTTTAAGGTTTAGGGGTCGAGTCTGCCGCGCCGGGACTCGCTGCCCCGAACTGCCAGACCGGACAGGCTCGTCCGGACTCTGGTGTAGATGCAGACACCCGAGGATCGATTTACATTAAGTTGACGCCCCAGGGACGCCGATGCAAGGCCTTTTATCTTCAAGCGGCCCAAAGAGTTGGTGACCCGTGCTGGGTTCGAACCAGCGACACCCTGATTAAAAGTCAGGTGCTCTACCGACTGAGCTAACGGGTCCCACTAAGTCTGATATGGAGTTACGAATGTTGCTTGCTCGCCCTATCAGGCGACTGTGCCTGATTTGTGCCTGATTGCATCCCTACCCGCTTCGATTCCACCGCGATAGCCTCATCAGACAGCCGCCCGTACCGCTGAGTGACCAGCACCGAACTGTGCCCCAGCAGGGCCTGCAAGACGGCCAGGTTGCCTCCTGCCTCCACCCACCTACAGGCGAAGGTATGCCGGGTGAGGTGCATATGGAACCGCTCCACTCCGGAGCGTTCCCGAACCCGCCGGGCGAACATTCCCGGATGAGTGAACGGGACGAGTCTGCCCACCCGCGATCGCAACTCCGCCAAGATCTCGGCACCCAGTGGCACGATCCGCGTCTTGCCACTCTTTGTCTGCGCAACCCGGAGCACCCCGCGCTGCACATCAGACGCCTGAGCCCGCGTTAGCTCGCCCCAACGCAACCCTGTCGCCAGGGCAAAGCGGATGATGAAGCCGTAGGGCTCAGCGATGGTGCTCACGCGTTCGACCTCCTCGTCAGACAATCGCTCCGGGAAACTTTGCTGCAACCTTGGCAACAGCCGCCGCGGGATTGGCGGTTCGGCAATCAGCCGTGCATCGTAGGCCGCCCAGCGGAAGAATGTGCGCAGCTCGGAGAGCACCCGGTGCACCCGTGCAGTGGATGCCCCTTGTTTCTCCAGTGTCACGCGAAGAGCGAACAGATCGTCTGGACGAACATCAGCCAAACGACGTTCTCCCATGATTGGCACCACGATCCGCTTCATGCGTGACGCGATGTCCCGCCGGCCACTCTCGAGGCGAGTCGCTGTCACGCCCGTCGCGATCCAGCGTTCCAGTGCCTCGCGAACCAGTAGCCGCATCGACTCGACTTGTTCCGGTGCGCCCGTCAACTTGCGAAACGCGCGCACCGCATCATCGTGATTCGCGCCGAGCGAACGCCGTACGTCCTCGCCACCTCGTTGGAAGCGGCAGTAGTACGACTTCCCCCGGCGGTACATCCCTTTCGGAAGCTTCGGCATGTCAGCCCTCCTTCCTGGCCGCAAGCCACCGAAGTACATCGCCGGGAGCGAACCTAAGCTGCCGCCC
>JAYSRO010000182.1:0-3203 GCA_043720995.1 Candidatus Eiseniibacteriota bacterium | reverse complement strand
GCACCCACCGGGGGGCGGCGTGCATTTCGCTCGTTTCGGGTTCTGCTCAATCAACGTGATCGTTCACGCGGGAGACCTCACCGGCAGCGGGGCGCGCTTCCGGCGCCCGGGGCCGACGGGGCCCACCGGACTGAACAAGCGATGCTGGGCCGTCTCGGTGATTGCGGCGACGCCTGGGTGACTCAACTTGCGCTCAGCCGTCACGACGTAGAACCGCTCCGTGATTTCCGCGAGTACGCCGACTCGTCGCACGCCATGCTGGCGCACCGCGTGTGGGGCGATGGCATCCGGCACGGCAAACACCCCGGCGCCGTCCGCTCCGAAGATCTTGATGAGCGCGGAATCGTCGAACTCGCCCACGATCCGCGGCGTCAACCGCATGCGCCGGAACCAATCGTCGAGGGTGCGGCGCAGCGAAGTGCCCTCGGAGGGCAGCAAGAACGGCTGGCCATCGAGGCTCTGCGGAAAGCCGCGGCGCAGACGCTTCGCCAGTGGGTCGGCAGCCAACAAGCACACCGGACTTTCGCCGAGCAGGTGACTGAACAGCCGTTGCGCCGATTGCGGTGCCGGGGCGTCGGTGATCACGACATCGAGCCGGTGGAAGCCAAGCTCGGCGAACAATCGCTCGGCCTGGTCCTCGCGAACGGTAAGCTTGAGTGTGCCGGGCAGGTGTAACGCCGGTGCGATCAGTTGGTGCGCAACCAGTTTGGGAATGACGTCCGCCACTCCGACACGAAGCGGGCGGCCGGCCGCGCGGCCCGCAAGCGTCTCAGTCAGATCGCGACCCAGCGAGAAAATGCCCTCGGCATACTCGAACACCAACTGCCCGACCCCGGTGAGACGCAGGCGCCGCCCCGCGCGCTCGAACAACCGCTCGCCAATCGCTTCCTCGAGCGTGCGGATCTGCCCACTCACCGCAGGCTGTGACAGCCGCAACTCGGCACTTGCGCGCGCAATCGTGCCTTCGCGGGCGACCATCCAGAAGTACAACAGGTGGTGGTAATTGAGCCGATCCATGCCGCGTACAATACCTCGAAAAAACCGATGTTCAATGACTAAACTATCTGGTTTTTCATTTTTGCCAAACCCCCGATAGTCCCTCTACCAGCAACGCCGTGGTGGATGCCTCAACCCCAGACCGAGGAGAACCTGCCTTGAACCCGTGGCCCGGAATTCGATCGTGGATCCGTCGGGAAAGGTTGCGCGGATTGCCCCCCCAGGCGGCGGCCGTGCCGCGCAAGCCGTGGCGGCTGGCGGTGCCAACCGCCGTGGCGTTGGCTGCCGTGACGCTCGCTGCGCACCCGTCGGGAAACGGGGCGGGAACCTTGGCCGCCCAGCGGCCGGGGACAGACCTGCGGGAAATCGCCGGACACCCCGGTCCTCACTCGGCTTCAGTCGACCTGTCGCGGGGCTCCACCCTCCGTCGCAGCCGGCCATCGCACGTCGCGCCGCGGTTCGTGGGGCGGCCGCCCTCCGAGTTGCGCGTGATTTGCGTTGCGCAGCGCAGGGCAGCGGTCGTCATGGCGTGCCTCGTGAGCCTTTCGGCGGACGCCGCCTGGGCTGCCGGAATACGTGGTCCTCCCTCGGCTGTATGACCCGCTTGAGGTTCCCCCCCACGACTGCAGCACCCTGACTTGAATGGATTGAACTCCACGCGCCCGAAGTGGCGCCTTGAAAGGATATCTCGTCATGCAAACCACGATCCGTGTCGAAGCCAAGCGTTTCCCGAACCTGGGAACCCTGAAAAATATTCCGTCCAGCCTCGTGAAAGCCCATGAGCAGAACTACCTGAGCAGTGTCACGCGGACCAACGAGTTGTTCGAGCGCATCATGAGCATCAATCGCGACGCGAGTCCGGCGGCACGCGAAGACCTGCGTTTGGCCCTGACCCATGTAGCGTCGTCACTGGGGGAGGTCAAGAGCTATGAACTGTTCCTCACCCACCTCGGCGGGACGGTGCGCAAGCCGCAGGACAATTTCCTCGCCCAGATCCGCAAGGACTTCGGTTCGCAGGACGAATTTCGATCGCAGTTCATGAAGGCCGCTGTCGTGACACCGGCGTGGGTCGCCGTCGCATACGACCTCGATCTGCACCGCCTGCTGCTCATGATCGGTGATACACCGGAACGCCTGTCGGTATGGAATCTCGCCCCGGTGATCGTGGTGGAAGCCTCGCCGCACACGATTGCCAACCAGTTCGGGACCGATCGGGAACGCTACATCCAGTCGATCATGGACCACATCGACTGGGCCGTGGTCGAGCGCAATCTCGAGGACGCGGCCGGGCTGCAGCCGGCCGGCAAACCGTTCTAGCAATTCTGCCCGCACCGCACCGGACCGGGTCTCGCTGTGAGACCCGGTCCGTTTGTCTTTTCCTCGCGCGGCCAACCCAGGCTATTCATGAGCAGGCTCATTACCCGAACAGCCTCCGCCAGGCGTTGGCGAGTCGGCTGCGCGGTTTCATGAATTCATTGAACACATAGGCATCGCGCTCGGGGTTTGTAGCGATCGTTTGGGGATGATCGAGCGGGAAGCTCACCGCGCGCGTCGCGAGTCCACCCAGCGGCGACGGGGACCGCGTGTGGGTCGCGCGCGCGTCGAAGCCGATGTTCGAAATCAGATTATGCTTCGGGAACACGGCGACCTGCCTTCGCACGAAGCACTGGAACACGAGTTGGTAGTCCCACGTGTCGATTTGGGTTTCGCGCACCGCAACAAGCCTGTCCCGCCAGAACCCCGCCTCGCCCTTCGTCGCATTCGTCGGCCCGGCGAACGAGGCGGTGCCAGACTCATCGAGGACTCGCGCCAGCGATTTCAATTCAACGTCGTAGTCGTCCCACACCCGTCTCCAACTGGCCCAACCCCAGACATGGGGATAGCGCGTGAAGCCGTAGCCGGCATCAACCGGAAAGCGCTCGGCGAGGTTGCTTCCACCGATCAGGGCGACGCGCTGCTCGTCCTGCAACCGCTCGAGCAGATCCGCGCAAAACGGAAAGAAGCTCGGCTCGGGAAGGCAATCATCTTCCAGGATGATGCCCGCAGGTTCGTTCTCGAAGAACCACGTGATGGCGCCGCTCACGCCGAGCTTGCAGCCCAGATTGTGTTCGCGGAACAACGTCCTCGTCTCGCACGGCCAGGTGATGTGTTCGAGTGTCGCCTCGCGAACGCGCCGGCACACCTCCGCTTCGCCAGCACGCGTGGGC
>JAYSRO010000181.1:0-3215 GCA_043720995.1 Candidatus Eiseniibacteriota bacterium | reverse complement strand
CCGCATTCTGGGCTTTCGCCAGCCCTAATCGCGCATCATCGTTCTTCGGTTCGCGCGCGAGCACGGCAGCGTAAGCGCGGCACGCCTCGGTATTGCGGTCCAGCCACATCAACACCCGCGCGCGCTCCAGTTCGAGGCCGCCATCGAGCGGAGTCGCGGCGAGCAGCGAGTCATAAGCGGCGAGCGATTCATGCAGGCGGTCCGCGTAAGACAGCGCAAGCGCGCGTGTCACCAAGGCCGCGTGGTCGCCAGGGGATTCCGCGAGGCGGCGGTCGAGGTCGCGCACGGCGCCGCTCGGGTCACCGCTCCACAAGCGCTCGGTCGCGAGATCCGTGCGCAGGTCGGAAGCCAGCTCGGGATGCGCGTTCGCCAGGCGCTCATACAGCACGATGGCTTCCGCGTGACGGCCCGCCCAGCCGGCGCACGCGGCTTCGAGCCACAACAGGTCGGTGTCGCCGGGGTGCTTCTGCAGCCCGACGTGCAACACCGCGAGCGCATCGTCGTAGTGGCCGGCATCCGCCAGCGCGCGCGCATCCGCCCACGTCCGCTGCGTGTCGCCGGCGGGTGCTGCCTTGGGGCTGCGGCCCGATCGCGTGTTACGAGCCGGAGGCTTGGCGGTCGTCTTCCTCTTCGTAGTTGCCTTGCCCGCCGCGGATGCGGTCGTGCCCGGCACCATGAGGCTTGCGGTGGCCAACGCGAACACGCACAGGCTCGCCAGCAGGAGGCGCCGCGAGGCGCGCGCATGACTCATGACGCCCCTCATCGCTGCGTCTTCCACTGCGTCACCGCACCCTGGCGCAGGCGGCCGAACAGGCCGAGGGGCGTGGCGTAGGCGGTGATGAGCGACTGCAGCATCCAGTAGATGATCGGGTAGGCCACGGCGACCGGGAAGTAGCGAACGATCGTCGGGTCGTAGCGCGAATCGAGCATGACGCCCGTGAACAACTGGATCAGGCACAGCGTGCCGATGGTCATGCCCCACCAGTTCGGGATCGGTGAGACGCCGACGGGCGGAATGCCGAACGCGTAGGACAACACCCAGAACGTGGTCAGCACCACGAAGCAATAGGCCCACAAAATCGACAGCGAGGACTCGATATACACCGGCCACATGCGGCGCATGCGCCAGCTCACCAGCACATGGCGGTAGCGCCTGAGCACCTGGGCGAGGCCGCGTGCCCAGCGCTTGCGCTGGACGAACAGCGCGCCGAGGTTGCGTGGCACCTTCATCCACACCAGTGCCCGCGGTTCGTAGCGCACGTCGTAGAGAGCGCACTGCAGCTTCCACGTCATGTCGATATCCTCGGTCGCCATCTCCGGGCGGTAGGGCCCGACTTCCGAAAGCACCGAAGTGCGGAAGGCTCCGACGACTCCCGACATGGTCAGGATGCGGCCCCAGATGCGCTGCGCGCGGCGCAGCAGGCTGATGATCGAGGTGAACTCGACCAGTTGCAGCTGCGACAGGTATGTGTCGCGGTTGTGCACGCGCGGGTTGCCGGTGACGCCGGCGACCCGCGCGGACTCGAAGTGGGGCGCCATCCAACGCAGGATCATCGGGTCGGGCGATGCGTCGGCGTCCATGATCAACACGATCTCGCCACGAATGCAGGGCAGCGCGTCGTTCATCGCCATCGCCTTGCCTTCGTTACGTTCCTTGGCGATCAGCCGCACCTTGCCGCTCTCGACGAACGGCCGCACGACTTCCCGCGTGCTGTCGGTCGAGGCGTCGTCGACGACCACGATCTCGAAGTCGGGATAGTCGATGGCCACGGCACAGGCCAACGTCTCGGCGATGTGCTTCTCCTCGCAGAACGCCGGGATCAGCACGGTGGCCGGGGGATACCGCGCCAGCACCCGCGGCAACTCGGGCGTGCCGTCCTCCTCGGTCTCGCGCTCGCGGCGCAAATAGAAGAAGACGCCCGTGGTCACCCACATGATGGCGCTCAGGATCGGGTAGAACGCGAAGAACACCAGCGCCCACCAATACGGTGGCCAAGTCGGCACCGCGAGCAGGAATGCGCGAATCGCGTCGGTCATGATGACTTGCCAGGTGATGGGGCGGCCGGTGTGGGCCCCTCGTTCAACCGCGGCACGCTGCGTACCAGTTCGTAGCGCTTCTCGCCTTCGACGAAGCGGACGCGCACCACGGGTGCCGTCTTCAAATCGATGCCACCTGGCGGGTAGACCACGTTGCGTCCCACGCCATCGTGCGAGAAGTCGGCTTTGGCTTCGCGGTTGTTCTGGCGCGGCCCGCGGCGCTTGAAGATCCGCAGGTTGTGCCACGCCCACGCCAGCGTCACCAGCACGATGATGGCCAGCGAGATGGCGATAAACAGCGCGGTGAAGCGCACTTCCTGCCGACTCACGCGGTGGAACACGAGCCACCACCAATAGAGGAACAACAGCCAGCCGACGATGGTGATCAGTACATGCAGCACCTTGCGGGCGGGGCCGGCTTCAATCGGGTCTGGGATCGGGCTGGGTCGGTCGGTCATGGTCCCTAGGGGAAGGGCTCAAAGGAATGCGACGCGGGCTAAGATGCTGGGCAGCTCCGTCGCCCGTGTGATGGGGCAACGGGAGTGCAGTCCAAGAGTTATCGGCGCGGTGATTCCCGAACATGAACCTGCGGGGCGGCGCGGTGCGGAGGCCGCGCATCGCGGCCCGCGGGCAACCCACCCGCAGCGCAGGGCAGACATTGCGGCAGCATAAGCATTTTCACCCAATCTGTCTGCCGCGGAATCGGCTTCTTTCAGGCGGTTTCGGCTGGGAAGGCTGCCCCAGCGAATCCGCTGGCGGGAAGCCGCGCCGCCGTCTAGTCTGAAGGCTGCCGGGCCCATCGGATGCGGCTCGGGAGATGCCATTCACCAGGGCGCCCCGGGACGCTGCAGGGTCATTCCGAAAGACGATGCCCGAACCCCACTATCCCTCCATGCACTTGCTTGCGGTCCTCGCGCTGGTCGCGTTGGTCTCCGTGGCCCAGCCGGCGCAATCCAACAGCGCCGCCGTGCCGCGGGTTCGCCATGACGTGATCGCGGTGCGCCTGACTCCCGCGGCGTCCGCAGCGCTCGTCGCCCCGGCGGGCCCGCGCAGTGCCGGGGCGGTGCGCACGTTCGCGGTTCCGCGCGGCGGCTTCGCGGTGATCGCCTCGCGGCTGGGGCTGGCGCTCGAGCCCGCGTTCCCTGCGCTCGCGGCGCAGCGTGGGATGCGGCAGGAGC
>JAYSRO010000180.1:0-3216 GCA_043720995.1 Candidatus Eiseniibacteriota bacterium | reverse complement strand
CGCTTTGGCGAGCGTGACCGCAAGGCTCTCGGGCTCGCGATAGCGCGCCACCACTTCGAGCAAACGGTCGCGAGTCGCGAGCGAGGGCCCGTGCAGCGAGCGCAGGCTCAACAGCAGGCGCGGCGCATTGCTCATGACACCGCCAGCGCCACCGGATTGCCGCCGGTGCGCGAAGACGTGTAGACGGCATCCATCACGCGCAGCGCACGGACGGCGCGTTCGGCGCGGTGAATCGGCGGCTCGCCGCCGGCGACCCACGCGAGGAACGAGGCGAGTACGCGGTACGTGGCTTCTCCATCGAGATCGAAGCGGGCAGCCTGCGCCAAGTCCGCAAGACCCAACCGCGTGTGACCGGCGCGGAAGGTGCCGCGCTCCTCGATGATGTCGAGTTCCACGGCGTCATCGGACGCGAGCAGCTTACCGTTCTCGCCCTCGAATTCGAGCACCGTCGCGGCCGCGGGATAACCGGGCACGCTCCAGGACGCATCGAGTCCCACCTCGCCGCCACTCGGCAGCGTCAGCGTAACGTGCACCTCATCCTCGAGCTCGCCGAACAGACGCTGCGCGGTGGCGCGCACCTGCTTGGGGCTCCCGAACGTCTCGACCGCGTAGAACAACGCATCAATCGCCTCGTGCAGCAGCACTCCCCCCGTGGCGCCACCCGCGGCCAATGCGGCCTGGCGCGAGGTGTCGAATACGCGTGAGCGGTAAGTGGAGCAGCGCACGCGGCGCGCGGCGCCCAGCGTACCGCTCGCCAACACCGCGGAGGCTTCGGCAAACACAGGGTGGAACATCAACGCATGGCTGCACGCCAGCGGCACGCGCTTGTCGCGCGAGAGCAGCGCGAGCGATTCGGCCTCGTGCAACGCGGAGGACAATGGGCGATCGGTCAGCACCGCCACGCCCGAGTCGAGTGCTTCGCGAACCAGCGCGGGGCGCGTGTGATGGGCGCCGGTGACGATCAACGCGTCGGGCTTCTCGCGCTCGATCAGCGTCGCCAGGCGTTCGAAGGCCGGCAGCTTGAAGCCGGCGCCCTTGGCGGCCCGGCGCATGGCACCATCCGCTTCCGCGAACCCCACGAGTTCGACATTCGGGATCGAGCGCGCGACAGCCGCCTGCACGATACCGGCGCGCCCGAGCCCTGCCACCGCCAAGCGCAATGGCTTGAGCGGCGCGGGAGGCGTAGAACTGCCACCCGGCTCGGAAAGCTTGGAATCAATCAGCGTGGTCACGGTGCTCCCGCGGCTCCTTCCGTGGGCTGCCTGGCAAGCGACGGAGCCGCCCAGGGGATGGACGGCTCCGGAAGATCGCGCCGGGTCACCCCACGCTACACGCGCAGCGGGCGACGGGCAACCGTGAGGCCTAAGGCTCTACGCCGACTTCTTGAACTCGATCCGCACGTCCTGGCGGTCCGCTTCGCTCACCTTGAAGAACTCGGACGGCTCGTAGTGGCACCAGTCGCCAACGAATTTGTCGGGCATCTGCTCGAGGCGCGTGTTGAAGGTCGCGACGACATCGTTGTAGTACTCGCGGCGGTCGGCGATCTGGTTCTCGAGTTCGCTGATCCGGTTCTGGAGCTGGTTGAAG
This sequence comes from Candidatus Eiseniibacteriota bacterium, assembly GCA_043720995.1. Classification (GTDB taxonomy): domain Bacteria; phylum Eisenbacteria; class RBG-16-71-46; order RBG-16-71-46; family RBG-16-71-46; genus JANLWK01. Next base: position 1,629 of record JAYSRO010000180.1, on the reverse strand, counting down.
TTCTGGTTCGCCTTGAGCTCGGGGTAGGCCTCGGCGATGGCGAAGAACTGTCCTAGCACTTGCGTCAGCGTGCTCTCGGCCTGCGCGCGCTCACCGACAGTACGCGCCTTCATCAGTCCGCCGCGCGCCTCGCCGAGCTGCGTGAACACGGCGCGCTCATGCTGCATGTAGGCCTCGCAGGTGCTCACAAGTTTCGGCAATTCATCGTGGCGCTGCTTGAGCAGTACGTCGATATTGGCCCACGAACGGGCGATGTTGTTCTTGAGCGACACGAGCCCGTTATAGATCGTCAGCGCGTAACCCACCGTGCTGAGGCCTGCGAACAGGAACAGAACGGCCACCATGATTTCACCGATGTGCATTGGTCACCTCGTCCGATCAAAGCCGTCGCGGCGTCGCGGCGGCAGGTTCAATTGAAAGTTCAGTGTCGATTCGCAAGGATATTGAGCCAGTACGCCAGACCCATCAGTGTCAGCGCGGGACCTGCCAGCATGCCCGCCCACGCTTTCATCCCCAGCACCGACGTCATCTGCCGTTCCGACTCCTGGCTGATGATGAAGACGTCATGCTGGTCATCGTGCCGCACGATCGCGGCGACTTCGCTCTGTAGGGAGTGGATGCGCCGCTCGTGCGGGCCGTCGGTCCCGGTCGCCTGCATTTCATCGTCCATCGATACGGCCATCGCATTGGGCCGCGGCACGGCAGTCCCGAGCACGAAGGCCGCCTGGCCCTCCTCGAGCGTCCGTTCGCGGAAGCGCAGCGTCGACAACCGCCACACATGCCGGAATGCGAGCCGCTCGGCGTCCATGTATTCGAGGTAGCACGCGGGCAGGTTGATGCCCATGCAGGTCTCTTCGACTTGTGTCTGCACGCGGCAATCGGCGCCCTTCGGGTAGACGAGTGCGAGCCCCGTCTCGTCGCGAATGAAGAACGGGCTGCCCGAACTGCTGCGGTGCACGATGCTCCAGCCGTTGTTGCGCGTGCGCGTCGAGATGTCGACTTCCCAGTAGGCGCAGGCGCGCGCCGAGAACGGCGCCTGGTGCTCGCTGCGCTGGACCACTTCGCCGGTGATTTCGACCAGGCCCATGGCCATCGAGCGGATGTGCGTGCTGGGCGTGTTCTCGATCAGGCGCAGGACGCGCAGGTCACGGAACGCGCGAAAGAACACCCAGGGGCCCATCAGCAGGGCAAACGTCGAAAACGCGCCGAATTGGAGGTTGTGCATGGCCCCCGAGTTATCGGCGCGGCGCGCTGCGAACAATAGCGTTACATTGGGGCGGTAACCCTAAGGGAGGCACACAGAACCATGCCGAACCGGCAACCCAACAACCCCCTGCACGGGGTGACCCTCGAGATGATGTTGCGCGAAATGGTCGAACAATTTGGCTGGGAAGGGCTGGCGCGCGACGTGCCGATCAGCTGCTTCCTCGTGAAGCCCAGCATCACCTCGGCGCTCAAGTACCTGCGCAAGGCGCCGCGCGCGCGCAAGAAGGTCGAGCTGCTCTACGAGCGCTTCGTCGCGGAACGCGGGGACTAATCCCCTAGCGCGTGCCCGTCGGTGGCGAGCACCTGGCCCTCGCGCAGTCGCACGCGACGGATGGTGATGCCCAGCTCGGTCTCGTAGCGGTT
>JAYSRO010000179.1:0-3218 GCA_043720995.1 Candidatus Eiseniibacteriota bacterium | reverse complement strand
TCGGGCTCGCGCTCAAGGGCAATGGATAGCAAACCGACCGCTCAACTCGTCCTCAAGCGCAATCAGGACCGCCGCGTCCGCTCCGGCCACCCGTGGGTGTTCAGCAACGAGATCGACCATTTCGAAGGCGAGCCTGCTCCGGGCGCGCTGGTTGATGTGCAGGACTCGCGCGGCGCATTCCTCGGCCGCGCCTACTACAACGCCCACTCGCTGATCGCCGCGCGGTTGCTGACGCGCGGGCGTGATGATGTCGACGCCGGCTTCTTCGTGAAGCGCATCGAGCGCGCCCTGCGCCTGCGCGAGTCGCTGCTGCCGGGCGAGCGCGTGTGCCGCGTCGTCTACGGCGAGGCCGACCTGCTGCCCGGCCTCGTGATCGACCGCTACGGCGACACGCTGGCCGTGCAGATCCTGACACTCGGCATGGAGCAGCGCGCCGAGATGATCCGCGAGGCCATCGAGAAGACGCTCAAGCCCCGCGGCGTCGTGCGCATGGCGGACGCGTCGGTGCGCACGCTCGAAGGCCTGCCGCTGGTGCGCGAGGTGTGGTGGGGCGAAGTGCCCGAGCGCATCGACATCGCGTTCGAAGGCTTCCAGCTCGAAGCCAACCTGCTCGGCGGTCAGAAGACGGGCCTGTTCCTCGACCAGCGCTTCAACCGCCGCCGCGCCGAAGCGCGCGCCAAGGGCCGCCGCGTGCTCGACATGTTCGCCTACCAGGGCGAGTGGACGCTGCACGCCATGCGGGGCGGCGCACGTGAGGTGCTCGCGGTGGATAGCTCCGAGGCCGCGTTGGCAGCCGCCGGACGCAATCTCGAACGCAACGGACTGACGGCCGGCGTCACGCTGCGCAAGGGCGACGCCTTCGACGTGCTCAAGGAACTCGAACGCCTGGGCGAGCGCTTCGGCATGGTCGTGCTGGACCCGCCCGCGCTGATCAAATCGCGCCGCTCGCTCGCCGCCGGCTCGCGCGCCTATCGCGAGATCAACCGCACCGCGATGGCGCTGCTCGAAGAGGATGGCGTGCTGGTCACGTGCTCGTGCAGCCATCACCTGGACGACACGCTGTTCCGCCAAGTGCTGCTCGAGTCCGCCCGCTCTGCGCGCCGCCCCATGCGCGTACTGGATTGGGCAGGGGAAGGCCCGGATCATCCGCAGCTGCTTGCGGTGCCCGAGACGCACTACCTCACCTGCGCGGTGCTGCAGGCGTTGTAGGGGAGCACGATGAGGCCGGTCGTCAGGCGCTTTCTCGTGGGACGCGCGATCGGTTGGCCCGCTTCGCTCGTCGCGCTGATCGAATGGGCCTGCTACATCACGCCGGTGTGCGGCCGATTGCCCTTTTTGTATTCTGATCGGGCGCTAAGGACGCAGGGAAGTCGTGCAGCGCTGCAGCAAGTTCTCGGCCACGCGAGCATCGTGACCACGCAGCGGTCCGCGCGGCTCACGGAAGAGGCGGTGAAGCTGGAAGCGGCGAGCATGTCCGGCAAGTGATGCGATCACACGGAGGGTGAGATGGCGAAGAGATTCTTCCACGTTTGCGCTGGACTTTTCTTGCTGGCTGCGACCTTTACTCTAGGGGCGGCTAGCTCTCGGGCACAGGGATCAAGCGGTGTATTTGGGGCCGGCAAAATCAGCTGTGGAGTTACAGGAAGAACCGTGGTCGCGATGCACACGGACGTCCGCGAGGGGGCGGGCCCGGCCTTTTCGATACCGGATCCGATCCCGGGATCGGATCCCATCGCGGCGGTCAGTTTCGAGCAATTGGTGTCCGGTGGGTGGTACGCGTGGGCAGTCCTCGAGAACGGTGACGTGTACCAGTCTTGGAACAGCAGTGCTGGCTGGTACTACCACGGGAACATGTTAGGTGGTCCCGTCAACGCTGTGCGAAAGAGTTGGGGCGGATTGAAAGCGCGGTATCGATGATGTGGCGATGCTGCGAAGCCGCAAGGTATCGGCTGAAGGGAGGCTGCTAAGATGAAGGTCCTCACGCAGAACGGGCTTCACGTAGGGCAGGTTTCGATCGGCATCGGCCAGCTTGCGAGCTTGGCACCCTCGCTGTTCGTCACTCATCACGGGGAGCAGTTGCTTGTCGTGACGCTGGCGGGCAGCCGCGAGCATCTGGAAGAACGCGTCAAGCAGATCCTGAACTCGGCGAGATCGCAGGGCGAGCTGCGGAGCGTGGGCGACGCGGTGCTGGTCGGTGCGCGCGGTATTGACGCGATCCTGCGGGCGCTGACGCGTTTCGACGAGGTCTACGTCGTTGCCCACGATTGGACTCAAGATTTGGTCCATCTGCAAAGCTTCAGGCCCGACGATCATTCGTTTGAGAACGGGGCGCCCGCCGAGTTCGTCGACGCCTTCACACGGATCAGGGCGCTTAGGTACTTCGCGGATGGTCTTGGGACAAATTTTTGCGTCAAGACGATGGAGGACGCGAGCAGCATCGAGAACGCGGAACTGACCGGAGGCATGCGATGGTCGTAAGGCGCGAACCCTAGGCTAGCCCGCAACTGCTAGACGCGCGGGCAAGCTAGAAAGCCCACCACGCTCAGTAGAGCTTGGGCGACAGGAGCGCCTGGATTCCGTTGAACGCATTCTCCACAGACACGCCGAATTCGTCCGTCGGCTCCCCGTAGATCGTTTTCAGGAGCGAGATTTGATCTGAGGCTCTGGGGCCGGGCTCGCCGCCAGCGAGGCGCTGAAGTTCGCGCTGGTAGAAGTCTTCAAAATCCAACGTGAATCGGGTGCTGGCGGCATAGAGCGGCTCTAGCGCATCGCGCACAAGTTTTTCACCGAAGAGAACGGCTGCATCTAGCTCATGCGCCTGAAGTTCGTCCATCGCCTTGTGAAATGGATCGACTCTTCTTCGGTGCTCGGCGTATTTGGCTTGAAGTAGCGACTCCGAGGTACCGGCCTCATTCGCCGCGATGCGATACACCCTCGCGCGGCGTACGTCTCTGAGCGCATTCCTCGCTTCGATTGCCGATCGGAGAGTCTTGAATGCTGCCTCGTGTCGTGTCGTTACGCGAAGCTGCTTGCGCCAAGTTGAGAGCCCCAGCCCGGCGATCAGCAGCCCGACAAACGGTACTAGATCCTTGATGGCGCTCCACAATCCGCTGATCAGATCGCAATCGAGGCACATGGGACGGCGAGGCTACAAGACCATGGCGGCAAGGTCCACTGTTGGTTGGGGTGTCGGTTGGGGTGATGTTGGTCGGGGTGAA
>JAYSRO010000178.1:0-3219 GCA_043720995.1 Candidatus Eiseniibacteriota bacterium | reverse complement strand
CCGCCGTGTCCCCAGCGTGGTAGATGCGCGTGCCATCCTCGAGCGTGATGATGTAGCCGCACGGCTCGCCGCCGTAGATCACCTGGCCGCCGTCCTCGATACCGCTCGAGTGCGTGGCGTTGACCATGGTGAACTTGATGCCGGCGGCCTCCTGCGTGCCGCCCTTGTTCATCGGCGAGGTGTTGGGCACGCCCTTGCGCGTGAGGTAGAGGTGGATCTCGTAGTTGCAGATGACGACCGGCTTGAGCTTCTTACCGAGTGTCACGGCATCGGACATGTGGTCGCCGTGGCCGTGCGAGATCGTCATGACGTCCAGCTTGTCGAACGTCTTCTGGTCCTTGGGAGTCGCCGGGTTGCCTTCGACCCAAGGATCGAGCAGGACGGTCTTGGCGCCGCGCGTGACGAGCTTGAACGAGTTGTGGCCCAGCCACGTGAGCGCGAAGCCGCGATTCAGTGTCGACATGCCGTCCTTGAAGTGAGAGCGCCGCGGGTGCAGCGCTAGCGGTGAACCGGCGGAACAGCAACCGGGGCGTCCTGGATTTCCTCGAGGCGCGCGGTGAAATGCCGCAGCGTCGGCGCCTCATGAGTGATGCGCAGGCCCTTCAAACGCTGGCGGTCGCGGTGCATCTCGATCACGGATGCGGCGACATAGCGCATGTGCTCGGTGGTGTAGACACGCCGTGGGATCGCGAGACGGACAAGGTCGAGCTGCGGGAACACCATCTCCCCCCGCGCGTCGCGGTGCCCGAACATCAGGCCGCCGACCTCAACCGCACGAATGCCGTATTCGCGATACAACTCAACGACCAGCGCCTGTCCAGGGTATTCGGACTGCGGCAGATGCTCGATGAAGCGGCGCGCGTCGATATAGACGGCGTGACCGCCGACCGGTTTCACGATCGGCACCCCGGCGAGATCCAACATCTCGCCCAGATGAGCGACCTGGCCAATACGGAACTCGAGGTAATCCTCGCTCAGCACTTCCTGCAGGCCGATCGAGATCGCCTCGAGATCGCGGCCCGCGAGCCCGCCATAGGTCGGGAAGCCTTCGATCATGATGAGCAGGTTGGTGATCTTGTCGGCCCACTCGCGGTTTTTCATGGCGAGAAAACCGCCGATGTTGACGAGGCCGTCCTTCTTGGCGCTCATGGTGCAGCCGTCGCCGTAGGAGAACAGTTCGCGCGCGATCTCGCGCACGCTCTTCTTGGCGTAGCCCGGCTCGCGCTCACGGATAAACCAGCAGTTCTCGGCGAAACGGCAGGCGTCGAAGAACAGCGGCACATTGTGGCGGTCGCACACTTCGCGCACGCGCTTCACGTTGTCGATCGACACCGGCTGGCCGCCGCCGGAATTGTTCGTCACGGTCAACATCACCAGTGGCACGCGGTCGCGGCCGCGATCACGGATGGCGCGATCGAGCTTGGCCGGATCGAGGTTGCCCTTGAACGGGTGAATGACCTGCGGATCGAGACCTTCATCGATCACCAGGTCGAGCGCTTCGGCCTTCTGGTTCTCGACGTTGGCGCGCGTCGTATCGAAGTGGATGTTGTTCGGCACCGCGTCGCCGGCCTTGACCACCGAAGAGAACAACAGGTTCTCGGCCATGCGCCCTTGGTGCGTCGGGATCACGTGCTCGTAGCCGAAGATGTCGCGGACCGTGTCGCGGAAGTGGAAGTAGTTGCGGCTGCCCGCGTAGGACTCATCGCCCATCATCAGCCCCGCCCACTGGCGGTCGCTCATGGCCGAAGTACCGCTGTCGGTGAGCAGGTCGACGTAGATGCTGTCGGCGGGCACGGCGAAGATGTTGAGCCCGGCTTCTAGGATCAGGCGTTCGCGCTCCTCGCGGGAGACGCGACGGAGCGGTTCGACCACCTTGATGCGGAACGGTTCGGCAGGAAATTTCATGGTACCGTCGAGTTTAGCCGCGACCTGCCGGGGTCACAAGCGCCTTGCGGAATGCCTTGCGGGGCGCCTTACGGAGCGCATGACAGGCATCCTGATCGCTCCACCCCCGATCCTCGGCTATCGTGTGGCGCATGAGCCGAATCGTCTTCGCGGCTGTCGGATCGCTCGGCGACCTGCACCCCTCCCTCGCCATCGCCCGCGCCCTGGCCGAGCGTGGGCATACCCCTGTGATCGCAACTCACCCGGGCTATCGCGCGCGCGTCGAGGCCGCAGGCGTGCCGTTCTCCCCGGTCCGTCCTGATTTTGAAGACAGCGGCGATCTCAAAGAGATCATGAAGAACGCGATGCATGAGACGCGCGGCAGCGAGTACGTCGTGCGCCAACTCGTACTGCCGCACTTGCGGGAGTCCTACGCCGACATGCTCGTGGCCTGCGAGGGAGCCGACGCCATCGTGACGCACATGCTGAGTTTCGCGGGAGCGCTGGTCGCCGAGCAACGCGGGTTGCCCCGATTCACGCAAGTGCTGCAGCCGATGGCGCTGCTGTCGGCCCACGACCCGCCCGTGATGCAGGCGTCGCCGCCGTCGAGGTGGGTGCGCCACCTGGGCCCCGGCGCATGGAAAGCGTTGTGGGCGCTCGGCCGCGCCACGAGCCGCGGATGGTTCCGCAATTACGACGCACTGCGGGCCGAGCTCGGCCTACCGGCCTTTCGCGGCCACCCCCTGTTTGACGGTTTCTCCCCGTCGCTCAACCTGGCACTGTTTCCTGGCGCGCTCGCCGCGCCGCAGCCTGACTGGCCCGTGCGCACCGTCGTGACCGGCTTGTGCCTGTACGATCGTGACGAGCAGGGCAAGGGCATGCCGGCCGCGCTGGAAGCGTTCATCGAGGCGGGGCCGGCGCCGATCGTGTTCACATTGGGATCGTCCGGCGTGTTCAATGCCGAGGGCTTCTACCACGCCGCAGTGGCGGCGACGGCGATGCTTGGGCGGCGCGCGGTGCTGCTGGTGGGCCCGCAGCCCGAAATTGATGGAGCGGCGCTGCCCGGGCACTCCATCGCACACGACTATGCGCCCCACTCCGAGCTGTTTCCGCGCGCGGCCGCAATCGTCCACCACGGTGGCGTGGGCACCACGGGGCAGGCGATGCGTTCAGGGCGGCCAATGGTGATCGTACCGTTCAGCCACGACCAGCCCGACAATGCGTCGCGCTGCGAACGGCTGGGCATTGCCTCGGTCGTGCCACGGCGGCAGGTGTCGGCCGCACGGTTGGCGACGGCACTGGGACGAGTACTGGACGATCCGGCAGTCACGCAGA
>JAYSRO010000177.1:0-3227 GCA_043720995.1 Candidatus Eiseniibacteriota bacterium | reverse complement strand
GCTCGGGGCTCATGTAGGCGGCGGTGCCGAGAATCGCGCCGGTGACCGTGGCGCCAACATCAATGGTGACAGTGGGCGATTCGGAGAGGTCACCGCTGGACGAGAGCGGGGCGGTTGCCTTGGCGAGGCCAAAGTCCAACACCTTGGCCACGCCGCGTGGCGTGATCATGATGTTGGCGGGCTTCAGGTCGCGGTGCACAACACCGCCTTCGTGCGCGGCCTCGAGTGCCGCGGCGACCTGGATGCCGAGCCGCAACGCGTCGGCCGCCGCCAACGGACCGCGCGCCAACTGCGACGCGAGTGTTTCCCCCTCGACCAGTTCGAGCACAAGGTACGGGGTCCCGGAGTCCTCCTCGAGCCCGTAGATCGCGGCGATGTTTGGGTGATTCAGCGAGGCGAGCGTCTGGGCCTCACGCCGGAATCGCGCGAGGCGCTCGGGATCGGCATCGAAGGTGGCGGGCAGCGCCTTGATCGCGACGTCGCGCCCGAGCCGCGGATCGCGCGCGCGGTAGACCTCGCCCATGCCGCCTGCGCCGAGTGGCGCGACGATCTCGTAGGGGCCGAGCCGGGTGCCGGGAGTCAGGGACATTCTGCCAAGTTACCTCAAGGGCCCCGGCTCAAGCGAAAGGTCCGCGACGGTTTCCCCGCGCGGACCCCCGCACAACTCAGTGTCGGTTACTTTGCGGCGGCCGGAGGCGGAGGAACGTCCCACGCCGGCGGCGGCGGGAACGCGACGTTCAGGCCAGTGGGCTTCTGCCCCGGCGGGATGCGGTCGAGGTTTGCATGCGCGACGGGCGGCAGGCTCTGGAGATACGAGGCGATCGCAATGGCGTCGTCGTGGTCGAGCACGCCCGAATAGTTCATCCACGGCATGATCGGCGCGAGTTGCACGCCACTCGGCGTGGCGCCGGTGAGGAGTGCCTCCACGATCTGGTCCTTCGTCCAGCCGCCAAGCCCTGTCGAGTCAGGCGTCAGGTTGCGTGCGTGCACGACGCCCCACGGCCCGATCCAGCCGAGATCGCTGCCGGACAGCCGGCGGAGCGTATCGGGCTGGCCGTAGAAGTAGCCCGGAGTGTGGCAGTCGTTGCAGCTCATGATCGACACCAGGTAGCGCCCACGTACGACGGGGTCCACCGACGCGGCAGTTGCGGTTGCCGCAGGCGTGCTCGAGGGGGCGGTCTGGCACGAGAACGAGAACAGGCAAAGTGCGACAGTCGAGGCGGAGAACAGCGTTCCGATCAATCGTGTGCGGCGCATCACGAAATCCTCCTGGTGAATAGTCGATGCACGAGCGGGTGTACCGCGCGGGCAAACATGCTGGCGTCTGCTCGCTCCGGCCCGCCCCGGAGCAGCGTCAAGATGCAAGATTGCGGTGCAGGAATTCCAGTGTTCTTTCGAACGCCAGTTCCGCGGCCACGGGCCGCCAGTTGGCTTGCGATGGCTCAGCGAACCAATGCCCGGTACCCGGGTAACGATGGACGTCGAACGTGCGGCCGGCATCGCGTATCTCGCGCTCGAATGCCGTGATCGCATCGTCCGGTGTATAGGGATCGACCTCCGCGAGGTGCAGGAGCCCGCGTGCGAGGTCGGGAGCCACCACTGAGAATCCCGCTGCGGCCAGTCGGTCCGCATACGACATCACGTCATTGTTCAATCCCCACCACGGGTGGAAGACCACGACGCCAGCCTTCAGGCCGCCCACACCGTGGGTGTACGCGTGCACGGACTCATCGCCGACGCGCAGTTGCTCGAAAGTGCCAGTTCCCATCCGCGCCTCTCAATTACTCGACGAACCCCATCTTCCGTATGAAAGGCAGCCATCGCGGATCGCCGTGCAATGGGCGCAGTTGCCAGTGCACGCGCACGAACGTGAGACCCGAGTCACGTTGCGCGTAGGCTCGCTCCAGCCACTCAAACGCCGAATCCACTTCGCCGCGCACAGCGAACACCACGGAAATCTGGTAGGCGGAGCTGGTCGCGTGTGACGCGATCAGGGACTCCAATGCACGCTTCGACTCTTCGGGCCGGCCGTTGTTGAATTGCACTATTCCCAGCGCGAACAGTCGCGCCCACTCGGCAGGTTCTGCCAACGCCTCTGCGAGCGCCTCCTCGGGCTGCCCCATTCGGGCGAGCACCAGTGCGCGAAGCGCCCGAATGGAAGTCGCTTCCGGCGAGATCTCGAGTCCCCTGCGGAATGCTTCGGCGGCTTCGGGCAGGTGCTCCATCGCGTTGTACGCACGGGCGAGCATCGTGTAGCTCGAGATACTCAGCGGATCCTGTTCGACGGCGCGCAGGTACAGGGCCAAGGCCTCGTCGTGGCGCGTTTGGATCATCGCGATGAGTCCGGCGCCCCGCAGGACTTCGGCATTGCCAGGGGCAAGCTCGAATGCGCGGTTGAATGAGGATTCGGCTGCATTCCAGTCGAAGTCGTACCAAACCTTGATCCAGCCGAGCGCAAGGTGTCCCTCGACCAGGTCGGGTTCGATGGCCATCGCCCTCGCGGCCGCTTCGCGGGCGCGGGCAATGCCCGCGTCGAGTTGATCGTGCCCCGTGATCGCCGCGAAGGTCTCCGCCCAAGACAGCGCCGCCCATGCGAGCGCGTGCCCGGGTTCGATCACGAGCGCCTGCCGCAGGAGGGCGTTGCCGCGAATGACGTCTTGTTCACCCAACCGGTTGACGAAGTAGCGGCCCTGCAGGAACAGCCGGTGCGCTTCGGCGTTGGTGCCGCGGCCCACCGCGGCGGCGGCGACCTCGGCCTTTGCCTCCCCGCTCGCATTCGAGTCCGCGGTCGCGCCGAGCAGCGTGGTGCGCAACTCCTTCACCACCGACTGCGCGATGTCGTCCTGGACCGCGAAGATGTCGTCGAGGATGCGGTCGTACGTCTCCGACCACAGGTGATAGCCGTCGGAGACCTTCACCAACTGTACGGAGATACGCACCCGATTTCCCGACTTGCGTACACTCCCTTCGAGCACGGTGGAGACGTGGAGGGCCTTGCCCACCTCGGCAACCGTCACGTGGTGCCCCTTGAAGCTGAAGGCGGAGGATCGCGCCGCGACACGGAGTCCGCGGATCTTGGCGAGCACGTTCAGGAGTTCGTCGGCGAGGCCGTCGGAGAAGTACTCGTCCGCCTCGTCGCGGCTCCGGTTCACGAACGGGAGCACGGCGATGGAGGCGACGTCCTGGGGCGCTGGCCTTGGGAGCGACCCGCCGTCCAAACTCTGTTT
>JAYSRO010000176.1:0-3250 GCA_043720995.1 Candidatus Eiseniibacteriota bacterium | reverse complement strand
ACAGAGGATGGCGAGGACATCTCGGCGCGCACGGCCAAAAACATCATCAAGAGCCTGATCGACGAGGAGGACAAGAAGGATCCGCTGTCGGACCAGCGGATCGCGGAGTTGCTGCACGAGAAGGGGCTGCGCATCGCCCGTCGCACCGTCGCCAAGTACCGCGAGCAGATGAACGTGCTGCCCGCGCGCTTCCGCCGGCGTGTGGCCTGACGGGTCCCAACTCCCGTTGTCTGAAGTGCGAGGGATCACATGCATATCAACACCACGGCACGGCACTTCGAACTTTCCCAGGACGATCGCGCATTCGCGCACATGCGCCTCGAAAAATTCCGCCGCTTCGCTCCGGACCTGCATGAGGTCCATCTGGTGATCACCGCCGAGAACTACCGCTACACCGCGGAAGCCACGCTGCGCCTGAAGCAGCGCGAGCTGGCGGTGCGCGAGGAAGCCACCGATCCGCGGCTTGCCATCGACCGCCTGTCCGACCGGGTCGAGGCCCAGCTCCGCCGCATTCATGACAAGCGCGTGGATCACAAGCGCGCTCCGGGGGCACAGGGCATCGAGTTACCGCAGACGGATTCCGGGGACGACGACGAACCCGAGGCCGCGGCCGGGGGAGAGGGTTGAACACACCGTGAAATCCGTCAGCATCGCCCGGTTGTTCGAGGACCAGCGCGAAGAGCTCCAGCTCGAGCAACTCACGGTGTCGCTCGCGTCCAAGCGCGAGATCGCCCTGAGCGACGTCAACCGCCCGGGCATGGCGCTGATGGGCTTCCTCGACAACTTCCTGCCTGAGCGCATCCAGATTCTCGCGCAGACCGAGCTCGCCTACCTCGCGACCTTGTCAGAGGAGCGGGCGCACGAGGCGATCGACCGGTTGTTCAACTTCGACCTGCCATTGATCGTCGTGTGCAAGGGGCTGGAGGCTCCGGCGCGGCTGATCGAACGCGCCAACGAGTGCCAGGTGCCGGTGCTGCGGACACCGCAGAGCACCACGCCGTTCATCCATCACCTGACGCTGTACCTCGATCACATGTTCGCCGCGCAGACGACGGTCCACGGCTCGCTGGTCGATGTGTACGGCGTGGGGCTGCTGTTCACGGGGGCGAGCGGCATCGGCAAGTCGGAATGCGCGCTCGACCTCGTCGAGCGTGGGCACCGGCTGGTGGCCGACGACGTCGTTACGGTGACCAAGCGCCATGGTGACGTGCTGATCGGCACGGGCAACCAGCTGCTTCGTCATCACATGGAGATCCGGGGCCTGGGGATCATCGATGTGCAGTCGATCTTCGGCATCCGCGCCATCCGGCTGCAGAAGCGCGTCGAGGTGCAGGTCAACCTCGAGACCTGGACGAACGACCTCGAAATCGAACGCGTGGGTCTCGACGAGAAGAAGATCGAGATCCTCGGGCTCGAGGTGCCCTACGTTCAGGTGCCCATCACGCCGGGCAAGAACATCACCGTGATCGCCGAAGTGATCGCGCTCAACTACCTGGTCAAGGTCACGGGCGGTTATTCGCCGGCCGAGCGGCTCAACAAGCACATGATGGAATTGATGAAACGCAAGAGTGCTGCCCGCAGCTGGGTGCGCGAGGACACCGAATGACGTCGCGCGTGCCTGCGTTGCTTGTCATGCACGCCGACCTCTCCGCCGCTCTGCTGCGCGCGGCGGAAAAGGTGTACGGGCCCGTCGAGGGTGTTGATGTGCTTTCGAACGAAGGCCTGTCGCGCGACGCGCTTGAAGCCGCGATCGATGAACGCGTTGCCGCGTGGACCGCGGGTGGTCTGGTGCTGACCGACTTCTGGGGGGGCTCGTGCCACCTGTGCGGTGTCAGCGCCACGCGTGGCCGCACCGAGATCGCGGTCGTCAGCGGGCTCAACCTGCCGATTCTGCTCGACTACCTCCACAATCGCGACCACTACGAATCCGGCGCGCTGGCCGAGCGGCTGCAGAAGAAGGGGCAGGACAGCATCCGCGTGCAGCGGAGCCCGGCATGAGCTGGCTGCTGCATCGTGTCGATGACCGGCTCATCCATGGGCAGGTCGTGGTGGCGTGGGGAAACCGCCTGAGCCCGCAGCGCATCTGGGTCGTCGATGACGCCGTTGCCGCCAGCGACTGGGAACGCGAACTGCTCGAATCTTCAGCGCCCGATGTCGTGGTGCGTGTCGTGAGTGTTGCCGAAGCGGCGGCCCACTGGATCGTCGAGCGCGACGCCACAGGCGGCGCCTTCCTGCTGGTGCGCGACCTCCAGACTGCTCTGCGGCTTGTCGAAGCGGGAGCGGAGATCGCCAGCCTCAATCTCGGCGGCCTGCACTACGCGCCCGGCAAGGACAAGATCAGCGAGTACATCTACCTGAACGAGGCCGATCGGGTCGCTGCGCGAGCCCTGCGTTCACGGCAGGTCGAACTGCGCGTGCAGGATGTCCCCGCGGCGAAGGCGGTGTCGCTGGACGAGCTGGACCCGTCGTGCGCCGCCGCATGAGCCCTCTCGTGAGTGGGACCGCGTGATTCCACAGATCCTCATGACCTTGTTACTGGCGGGAGTGGCGGTGCTCGACGCCACGCCGGTGGCGCAGACGCTGTTGTCCCAGCCGCTCATCACCGCCTCGATCGTAGGGCTGGTGTGGGGGCAGTGGGTGCTGGCGCTCAAGGTCGGCATCGTGCTGCAGTTGTTCGCCGCCGGCACCATGCCGGTGGGCTCGCGCACTCCCGAGGACTACGCGACCGGCGGCGTCGTCGGCGCCGGGACCGCGGGGCTGCTGGCCACCGTGATTCCGTTTTCGATGGCGCACGAGGCGAGCGCCTTCGCCGGCGTGATCGTCGGGCTGCTCGCGGCGACACTGGGTGTCCCGCTGATCAAGTGGCAGCGGCGCCGCAACGAGGGGTTGAGCCGCTGGTGCGAGCTGGCTCTGCGCGAGGGTGACTTGTCGGCGCCGGGCAAGGCCAACATCGCCGGCGTGGCCATGGCGTTCGGCATCGCGATCCTGTTCTGCGCCGCCTTCCTGGGGCTGGCCGCATGGCCTCTCAAGTCGCTCGTGCTGCATCACTCGATGCACATCGCGCGCGCCTGGACGTTGGCGCAACCGGTGTGGCTGGGGCTGGGGCTGGCGATGTTGCTGGCGGCGTTCATCCAGCGGCGCTTCATGCGCGCGGCGTTGTTCGGGGTCGGGCTGGTGGTCGGCTGGATCCTGCTGCTGGTGAAGGGATGACCCCGTGACGCTCAAGAACCGCACGCTGGCCCACATCGGA
>JAYSRO010000175.1:0-6542 GCA_043720995.1 Candidatus Eiseniibacteriota bacterium | reverse complement strand
AATCATGCAGCACGTCGCGCAACGGCCACGCCGCTGGCAGCGACGCCACGGCCTGCACGAGGAACGAGGCCGCGGATTCGCCGGGGCCCTTCATGCGCTCCAGCCAGCCCTTGAGACCGAGATCATATTCGTCGAGCCCTGGCCACTCGGCGGGGTGCGCCATCAACGGCAGCAACGCTTCGAGCAGCGGGGTGTCCTCGAATTCGCTCCAATCCACATCGAGCCGTTCGGGCCAGCGTGAGGCGATCCAGCGCGACATCTTCGAGAAGAAGCGGAAGTGGATCGGCGTGCCCGCGATGCCGGAGTTGGTCAGCGCCGCGGCGAACCGCGCCACATCGCGGCGCGCGCTGAAGCCGCGCAGCAACCGCAGTGTGGCGCGATGGACGGATGCGTCGTCGGGGTAGGCGAGCAGGTAGCTCGCGACTTCATGTAGCCGCTCAACGGTCGCGGGCGAGGCCAAGCTCGATCGTTCCAGCCGTGCGAGCAGGGCGCGCTTGCGGCGTGCGACTCCGCCGCCATACTCATGCGCAATGGCCTCGAGTGTTTCCAGGGCGCGCAGCGCGGGCGTCAACTCGTGCTCGCCGGCGGCGATGGCGCCGAGTCGTCCCACGCTTCTTCGGACGGCACCCAGCCCTCGCCCGGGATCAGGATGTCGGCATGGCCCGAGAGGCGGCTCACGCGGACGAGATACGTCTCGCTGTCGACGACGATGTGGTCGAAACGGAAGCGCACGCTCCACAGCAGCAGCGCCACGAGCAGCAACAGGCCCGCGCGAACGAGCACCCGCATCACTTGCTTAAGCAACGGATACCTCATCGGATCCAGCGGTCGAACCACGCCTGCGTGCGCTGCAACTCGTCCGAGCGATGGCGCGGCTCGCGCAGACCATGTCCTTCGCGCGGATAGTGCACGAACTCGACGGGAATGCCGAGTGACTTGAGCGACTCGTAGAGCTCGCGCGACTGCGGCAGCGGCGTGCGCGCGTCGTTGTCGCCGACGATGATCAGCATGGGGGTGTGTGCTTGGGCGATGTGCGTGATCGGCGAGCGCTCCCGCATGCGCTCGTGCGCTTCCCACGGGCGGCCCCCGAAGTCCCACGTGCGGTAGCGCTGCGAGTCGCTCTGGCCCCACAGCGCCGGCAGGTCGACGATGCCGCGCACCATCACCGCCGCCTTGAAGCGCTGCGTCTGGGTGATGGCCCATGCGCTGAGGTAGCCCCCGTAAGAGCCTCCGACAATGCCGAGGCGCGCGGGATCGATCAGGCCGTCGCGCACGAGGCTGTCGATGCCGCTCGTGACATCGCGCCAGTCCTGGCCGCCCCAGTCGCCGCGCTGGCGGATCATGAAGGCGCTGCCGTAGCCGCCGCTCGCGCGGTAGTTGGGCATGAACACTTGGTAGCCCGCCGAGGCGAGCGCCTGTTGTTGCGATGCGAACCCCAGGTCCGAGCGGAACCCGTAGGGCCCGCCGTGGAGATAGACGATCGTCTTGAGCGCGTCACGTGATGGCGCGCCGGCGGGGCGCAGCAGGACGCCTTCGCAGTGAACGCCATCGCTGCTGGTCCAGCTCACCACTCGCGTCTCGCCGAGGATGGTGTGCGTTGCCGCGGCATTGAGTTCGCTGAAGCGCGCTCCCGGCAGCGCGGCATGCGGCGCCCAGTACAACTCGTCCGCCGCGTCGGGATGGGATTCGATCCACGCGGCGTGTCCGCTGGAGCCGATCGTGAGCTGGCTCGCCGCGCCCCGGTGATCGGTCACCATGCGAATGGGGCCGCCGCGCAGCGCGACGCTTGCGAGCACCGTGGTCGTGCCGCGCGCGACGAAGAAGAACAGTGAGTCGGAGTGCGTGCTCCACGCGGGCGTCGAGGCGTTCTCGTCGAGCTCCTGCGACAGGCTTCGCGGAGCGCCGTCTTGGGGCTCGCACACCCACAGTTCATCCTTCTCCACGTACGTTTCGCGACTCCGCCCGGCTGCCCACGCGATCCAGCGCGAGTCGGGCGACCACTCGAAGGCTGCCGCCATGGTGTTCAAGCGGCGCAGCGGGCCGCCGCCCACGGGCACGACGCCGATGTCGGACTCGTTCGCGTCGTCGACATTGCCCGTCGGGCTCCAGAGGAATGCCACGGACTTCGAGTCCGGCGACCAGCGCAGGTACCACACTTGATGCGCATCGCCCACCAGACGCCGTTGCTCGCCCGTTGCGGTGTCGATCACCCACAGGTGTGCGTACTGCAGCCGCTCGTCCTCGACCACGCCGTCGCGACGGCCGCGCCGTAGCTCGGCGATACGTTTGGGGAGCGTGTCGTTCTTGGTGAAGGCGAGCCAGCGTCCATCGGGCGACCACTTCACTTCGCCGATCGCCTCGTCGTAGCTGCCGAATGCCCACGGCTCGCCGCCCTTGAGCGACATCATGTAGATCGCGGGCCGCGTGTCGCCGGGGCGCGTGCCGACGAAGGCCAGCGTGTCGCCACCGGGTGAGAACGACGGGCTGCCATCGCCACGCGGGTTGCGCGTCAGGCGCCGCACCTCTTGGGTTCCGAAGTCCGCCAGGTAGACGTCGTAGTTCGTGGTGCTCTCGACCGTGTCGGGGTCGGCGATCACGAACGCCAGCCGGCGCCCGTCATGGGACCAGGCAAGGTCGCCAAAGCCGCGGAGCGCGATGGCGTGCTCGATGCCGAAGCCGGGCAGGGAAGCGGGCGCCGTCGCGGGTCGCGACATGGCGGTGGCAGGGGCGGCGAGTGACACCACGGCGACCACAGCGGCGAGAAGGTGGCCGGTTAGAACCCCGAAAAACCGCATGATTGTCCGTGTAATCATCTGTAGCATATCGAATTACCCCGTCTTCGATGGCCGCAACAATCACCATCGCACAGGGTAGAGGATCTGCGGGCTCAAGTGAAAATCCTCTTGCGTCGATGATATCATTTAGATATTCTATTGATGTCGCTCAAGAGAAGATGTCCCACATCAGGAGGAGGCGTACACATCATGTTGCGCGAGAAGCAGGCTTCCACGTTGCCCGGTGTTGCGGTGCTGCTGGTGATCCTCGTCGTGATGGCTGGTTCAGTCGCGGGCCTCATCGGCATGGCCCGAGCGGACCAGATCAACATGATCTGGTTGCCGCTGCTGCTCATTGCCGTCTCCGCGGTGTCGTTGGCCGGCCTGTTCGTGGTGAACCCCAACGACGGTCAGGCCGTGTTGCTGTTCGGCACCTATCTGGGCACGGCACGCACGCCCGGGTTTCACTGGGTCAGCCCGTTCACCACGCGCTCCCGCATTTCGCTGCGCGTGCGCAACTTTGAGAGCGCCAAACTCAAGGTCAACGACTTCAGCGGCAACCCGATCGAAATCGCGGCCGTCGTCGTGTGGAAGGTCGTCGATACCGCCGAAGCGTTGTTCGAGGTCGACGACTACCGCAACTTCGTACAGGTGCAGACGGAGGCCGCGCTGCGCAACCTGGCCACCACGCATCCTTACGACGCGCATGTCGAAGGCGAGATGTCGCTGCGCAGCCACACCGGCGATGTCGCCGAGCAGTTGAAGATCGAGATCCAGAACCGGCTCGCCACGGCGGGCGTCGAGGTCATGGAAGCGCGCATCAGCCACCTGGCCTATGCGCCGGAAATCGCCAGCGCGATGCTGCAGCGTCAGCAGGCGAGCGCAGTCGTGGCCGCGCGTTCACGCATCGTCGAGGGCGCGGTGGGCATGGTCGAAATGGCGCTCGCGGAGTTGCAGAAGAAGGGCATTGTCGAGCTCGACCCCGAGCGCAAGGCGGCGATGGTTTCCAACCTGCTCGTGGTGCTGTGCAGCAACAGCCACACGCAGCCGGTCGTCAACACGGGCACGTTGTACCAGTAGCGGAGGGAGCCGTGGCGGAGCGCAAAGCAATCCTGCTGCGGCTCGATCCTGCGGTTCATGAGGCGATGCAACGCTGGGCCGCCGACGACCTGCGAAGTCTCAACGCCCAGATCGAGTTCGTGATGCGGCAGACACTGCAACAGCAGGGCCGGTTGCGCCAGGCTCGCGAGCCCGCCGCGGCGCCACCCGGTGTCCCATCGGGGGATGAGCCGGGTGCCTAGCCTGGGTGTGCGACAGGCGGAGCCGTTCGGGCGAGGGAGGCATGCAGTGATTCCCATGGCACATGCACGGCGCGTCAGGCAGTTGCGCCGCGAAGTCTACGACAAGTTTCGCGAGGGCAGCGCCGTGGCTCCCGAGCGCGCGCGGTCCCTGGAAGCGCTCGGGCTTTCGGGCTCGCCCGTGCTCGATTCGTTGGTGCGTGCCCGAGTCATCCGCGAGGTGAACGCGGGCAAGTTTTACCTCGATGAGGACGCCCGCCGCGAGTACGGCTGGATGCTCATGCGCTGGGCCGCGGTGCCGATCAGCATTCTGCTCGCGCTGATGATCTACGCCATCGCGCGGGGTTGAACGCGCCGGGCGCCGGATCGCATCGACCCGGCGCCCGTTCAACGAGTGATCCTTGCGTTGGAACTGGCCCTATCCTTGAGCCTTGGACTTCGTGTTCGCCCGCGCCGGCTTGACCACCACCTTGTGGGCGATAGCCTTGCCGCCTTCCTCGCGGAAGTACACCGTCACGCGCGCATCCTTCTCGACGTCACCCGTCATGCTGATTTCGTCGAGCTTTGCGAACACCCGCGTCTCCGGCGACTTGCCACGCTTCTCGACGGTAATGCTCTGCTTGTCGATGGCGCTGACATAGCCCGTGAACTGCCGCAGCGCGTTTGCCGCGCGCTTGCTGCGCGCCGCATCCGTCTGCGACATCCGCGTGCTCGCGGTGTTGCGCTGCATCAGCGACGCCGTGTCGCGCAACGTCGCATGAGCCATCAACGGCCATGCGAGCAGCGCGATTCCGGCGAGCGCCAGCAGCGTGAACCGCTGATTCCGACCTTGCCGCATCCTCCTCACCTCCCCTCCCTGCCGCGGGGACAAGGCGCGCGCAACGTAGGTCAGCGGGCTCGCAGGATCAAGTACAAAATGTCGATTTCGACCAGTGTTCATGCGGTTGCGAGAGATGTCTACTTGGTGGACACCGCGACGTGCCCGGCGCGCGCCGTGAGGCAGAAGGTGATTGAGCAGGGGCCGGGAAGGCAGTAGGCTCGCGGGCGCGCGAAAGCGAATATCAAATGCTCCCCGCGTGCATGCCAATCCCAACGCCTGCCAACCCCTCGGTCCGGCTGCCAGCCAGACAACGGAGTCCTCCATGAATCGCACCCTCGCGATCCCGCTCATCGTCTTTACCGCGCTCGCGTCCGTGGCGCCCCGCATCGCCGCAGGGGAGATGCGCACGATCAAGCCCGCGTACGTCTCGCCGGCCGACCTGGCGCGCATATTGGGCGTCACCGAATCCGAGGGTCGTAGCGTCACGCGCTGGACCGCGGACGGCGCGGAACATGTCGTGACGGTGCGCCGCAACGACGCCGCGAACCTGATCCTGCTCGAGGGCGAGCGCGACGACCTGGCCCACGTGGCCGCGCAGGTGGAGGCGTTCGACATCGCGCCGCGCCAGATCTCGCTCGAAGCGCGCATCATCGAAGTGGATACCGACGCTGCGCGCGATCTTGGTGTGGACTGGAGCGCGATCCACACAAATGCCTCGGTGAACTGGCGCGGTGACTACCGTAACGACAATCAGAGCCAGAAGAGCAACGGCGACGGCTTCTCGTACTTCAACAACCGCCGCGCCGGCCTCAAAGCAGGTCAGACCGACGTGCAACTCGTCGGCTCGCTGATGGACGCGCTTCACCTGCTCGAAGAGAAGGGTGCTGCGAGCTACCACGACGCGCCGCGACTGTTGACGCTCAACAACCTGCCGGCCACCGTGCTCGACGGCTATCGCGTGACGTACGTCAACCGCGCAAACGGCTACGCGAACATCTACCAGAGCGAGACGATGGACGCCGGACTGCGGCTCGAAGTGACGCCTTCGCTGGGAGAGAGCGGATACCTGAAGCTGGACCTGGAAGCCGAGCTTTCAAATCTCCTGCAGGTGGAAGGCAACGATGGCCGCGGCGTGTTCCGGGATTACTCCTCAATCGCGGGCAGCCCGATCAAGCATGGGCAGATTCTGCGGAACACCGTGATGGCGAGGGACGGCGAGACAGTTGTGCTGGCCGGGTTCACGCGTACCGTGGACTCGAAGAGCCGCCGGCGCTTCCCTCTGCTCGGCACCCTCCTGCCGTTTCTGTTCTCGCGCGAGATGGTCACGCAGCGTCACCACGAGAGCCTCATCGTGATCACGCCGCGAGTCGTGGACCTCGCCGGAAAGCTCGATCCGCGCGACAAGAGCCTGCTCGAGGGCCGCTAGCGCGGGGCGCGTCGAGACCCACCGGGGGGCGGGAGGGATCGTCCGCTCACGCCGGGACTCGTTGGCGCTACCGCTCCGCCTTGGCGATACGCGCGTACATGGCGATCGCGCGATCGCGCTGCGTGGCGTGGTCGACGATGGGCGCAGGGTAGCTCTCGCCCAGCACCACGCCGGCCGCCGCGAGTTCGAGCGGCGGCGCCTCCCACGGATTGTGGATCCACTGC
>JAYSRO010000174.1:0-3252 GCA_043720995.1 Candidatus Eiseniibacteriota bacterium | reverse complement strand
CGCCGCCCAAGCACATCGAAGTGGCGGCAGAGATTGTCGTCGCCCGCGAGGCATGCGGGGCATTCGCCGCACGACAGCGTGGGATGCACCCAGACGCGCTCGCCGACGTTCGGGGCGGTCACGCCGGCGCCAAGCTCGATCACTTCGCCCACGACATCATTGCCGAGAATGTGCGGCATCTCAGGCTCGAGCCCCGGCAGGCCGGCGCGCACCCACAGGTCGAGATGGTTGATGCCGCAGGCGCGCACTCGGATGATGACTTCGTCCGGCTGGGGCGCGGGGTCCGGAACCTCGCGGGCCTCGAGGACTTCAGGCCCGCCGAAGCGATCAAACACGATCGCTTTCATTCGTCGAACAACACCGTCGGCTCTTCGTAGTAGCGCACCTGGCGCGTCGCGATCCGCTCTTCAATGCGCTCGCGCAGCCAACGGTTCTTGTCCTCGAGCGTTTGCTTCGTGTCCATCAACACTTCGATGGGAATGTTCAGCCGCAATGCGCGCCAGCGCACGAGGTGGCGCGTGATGCCCGCGGGCAAGCGGTCGTCGGCATGCGCCAACTCGAGGATCTCCGCCGGTTCGAAGTGCGGAAACACCACCAACGCCGTCACGTCCGGGTGCCGCTGCACGATGTGGCCAAAGTCGTCACCGGCGACGCGATAGAATTTGCCGTGCCCGCGATAGCCGTCCACGACGATATTGAGCAACGCGTTGCGCTCGTGAATCCCCGTGCCGCCATGCAGCGTGAGCACCGCGCCATCCTCGAACTGGATCCACGCCAGCGCCTCGCGCCGCGCCAGTACCGCGCGCGCATGGCGCACATCGGTGTCCGCGGACGACAGCCCCGGCGTGCGGTCGAGCGCGGCCTGCATCTCGGCGTGCGGGTAGTGCGACAGCGCGTGGTTCCAGGTGCTGAGCTCGACATGCGCCGCGTCATAGGGGACGACCTGCACGATCATGTGCGGGAACCCAGCCGCTTTCGCCGCCGTCGAGCGGTTCGCGCCATCGAGCACGACATAGCGCGCATCGGGTGTCCCTTCGCCGGACAACGTCGTCACGATCGGCGGGTTCTTGAGCACCGACAGCTCACGAATCTTGCGCACCAACGGCTCGAGCCGACTGTTGTCCGGCTGCTCATGCGGCAGGATCGACGAGGTCGGAACGAAGCGAAGATCGGGAAGATGCGATTCGTGCGAGTCGGCAGGGTTGGTGTGATTCATGGCGTGGAATCTACACCAAGGGGCGCGGGATGGCGCGGTGCGGGGGAGTGGTGCGAGCGAGCGCGGGGCGACCTGCGAAAAGACACCTCGGTTGGGCTATCCT
The DNA here is from genome assembly GCA_043720995.1 of Candidatus Eiseniibacteriota bacterium. Lineage (GTDB taxonomy): Bacteria > Eisenbacteria > RBG-16-71-46 > RBG-16-71-46 > RBG-16-71-46 > JANLWK01. The sequence goes on along the minus strand of JAYSRO010000174.1, from coordinate 1,933 downwards.
ATGGTTAAGGAGGGTCGACCATGATTCCGGAAGTCTCGAACCAGAAGGCGGAGCTTGATCAGCTCTGTCGAACCTACAGCGTCGAGCGGCTCGAGTTATTCGGTTCGGCCGCCGCTGGCGGCTTTCGTCCTGGAGATAGCGATCTGGATTTCCTGGTCGAATTCCTACCCCTGCCGCCTGGTGCCTACGCCGATGCCTACTTCGGGCTGCTCGAGTCACTCGAAGGTCTCTTCGGCAAACGCGTGGATTTGGTCGTAGCCTCTGCCATCAAGAACCCGTACTTCCGGCAGTCCGTCGAACAGAGCAAGACGATGCTCTATGCGGCTTGATTGTGGGCACCGTTCCGATGCCCACAATCTCCCAGGCACAATCGCCCGCCGAAATCGCCTCCGTCCGCGAGCTGATTCGCGAGTACATCGAGTGGGCGTCCACGCTCGATGAAGGCGACCTTGATGCCCCGGAGTTCGTGGGCATCGAGCAGGAGCTGGCTGGATTGCCGGGAAAATACGCGCCGCCGTATGGCGCCCTCCTGTTCGCGACCCATGACGGCGAGCCCGTCGGTTGTGTCGGCTTGAGACGGTTCGATGAGTTCTCGGGGGAGGTGAAGCGGTTGTACGTACGCCCGAGCGCTCGTGGACTGAACCTCGGTCGGCAGCTCGTCGACGCCGTCGTGGCGGAAGCGCACAAGCGCGGCTACCGGCGCCTGGTCCTCGACAGCCATGTCTCGATGCTCCGGTCCCACGCGATCTACGAGGCCGCGGGATTCCAGCGGGTGCCGCCCCCGAGTGGCTTCCCGGAAGCCCAACGGCGGTTCATTGTCTTCATGGAGATGGAGATCGAGTGATCCCCTGGAAGGAACTTGGGCGCGCAACGATCCCCGGTGAATCGTCGCCGCTCATCCTCGCGCAGCGCGACACCGAATACGTGATCCGCATCGGGGCGCACGCGTTGATGAGCAGCCGCGCGCACGGCTCCGAGGAGGCGCTGGCGGAGTTGGCGTGCGCGCGAATCGCGGGCCGCGCGAATGCGCGCGTGCTCATCGGCGGGCTCGGTATGGGGTTCACGCTCGCGGCTGCTTTGGGCAGTCTGCCGGGCACTGCGCAGGTCGTCGTCGCCGAGCTCATGCCCGCGGTCATCGAATGGAATCGCGGGCCCCTCGCGCATCTCGCGAACAAACCGCTCGAGGACGCGCGTGTCACCGTGCACGAGGGCGACGTGGCCGCGGTGATCTCGCATGAGCGATCGGCCCTCGACGCGATCCTGCTCGACGTGGACAACGGGCCGAATGGCCTGACGCGGGCCTCAAACGATGGGCTCTACTCAGCGGCGGGCCTCGCGGCAGCACTACGGGCTTTGCGTGTGGGTGGCGTCCTGGGCGTTTGGTCGGTGGCGCCCGATGATGAGTTCGCGCGATGTCTGGGGCGGGCAGGCTTCGAAGTCGAAGAGGAGATCGTCCGCGCGCGACGCACCAAGGGCGGTCGGCACACCCTGTGGCTGGGCACGAAGCCGTAGAAGGAGATGTGCAAACACACCGCGCGCCGCAAACGGCCCCACTATTTCCCGCTCACTACCGACTCAAACGAGGTAATATCAATCGATGGTCGCCCCCAAGAGCACCTCGTTCGCCTCGCAGATCTTCACCGCCGCATGGATGTCGATCGCCCTCGGGTTCCTGATCGAAATCGCGCTGATCATCGCCGCCGCGACATTCGGCAAGGCATCGGACGTGCGCCCGTTCATCGCGGATCTCGCGGGCAAGGTTTCGTGGTCGGTGCTGGTGTGCGTGGGCATCTCCATGGGCACGGTCGCCGCGCGAGCGCGTGGGGCGGCGATGGGCGTGCTCGGCGTCATCTCGGCGCCGGCGGCGTTCACGCTCGCGAAGGCGGCGCACAAGAGCGCCGCCGCAGCACTCGACATCGCGATCGCGGCCGCC
>JAYSRO010000173.1:0-3252 GCA_043720995.1 Candidatus Eiseniibacteriota bacterium | reverse complement strand
CGGACTCGGTTTCTATGATGGCCTCGCGTTCCACCGCATCATCGACGGCTTCATGGCCCAGGGCGGTTGTCCGCTCGGCACCGGCGTCGGTGGCCCGGGCTACAAGATGGACGGCGAGTACACGGCCGCCATTCGCCACGACAAGCCGGGCATGCTTTCGGCCGCCAACGCCGGGCCGGGCACGGATGGCAGCCAGTTCTTCCTGACGTTCGTCCCCACGCCGTGGCTCGACGGCAAGCACACGCTGTACGGCCAGGTCGAGGAAGGCCTCGAAGTACTCGAAGCCCTCGAAGCGGCGGGATCATCCGACGGTCGTCCCAGCACGCCGGTCAAGATCGAAACCGTGACGATCGAGGAACGGGCATGAGACGGCACTCCATTCAGGCAGCGCTGCTGCTGTTGGCCGCGCTGGTCATGATCCCCGCAGCGGCGCGCGCCCAGGATGAAAGCTCGAGCATGCTCGGCCGCTTCCACTACGGCTTTTCCGGGGGGATCATGCAAGGAGTCGGGCCGCAGGGCGACGCGCTCAGGCGCGGACCGGCGGTCAGCTTCAACGTGCATGGGGAGTCGGCGATCGGCATGCAGCTGGGCGTCGAGGGCGCATTCGCTTCGAGCGACGATCCCTTCAAGACGCGCTTTCTGTCGCTAGGCGCCATCGCCCGCCTGAGCCCGATGCCCGAGGACTACAAGGTCTACGTACAGCTCGGCGCCGGGCTCTACAATGTGTCCTACGGGAACAAGGATGCCGGCGCGGGCTCACCGGACAACCAGACGCGACCCGGTGGCGGGTTCGGTTTGGGCTTCGATGCGATCCAGACCGATCACTACAATGTGGGCGCGCTGATCACTTACAACGGCGTGGTGCTGGCGCGCACCGCCGCACGCTCCTTCATCACCGGGGCGATCACCTTCACGTTGAAGCCGTCGGCCTACTAACCCCGCCGGGAATTGCGACGGAGTAACGCGGCGTTCCGTGACCCGGGACGCCGCGTCGCTATTTCAGCCCGACGACGCACGCCAGCCAGCCATGCTGGTTCTCGAACCGGGTGCGCAGCCGGAAGGTGTCGTCCGGCCGGTCGAGCGTGTTGTCCCAACCCTCGATGTAGAAGTGCACTTCCTTGAATCCGGCCTCGAGCATCACGTCCTTAAGCTCGGGAAGCGTCCACAGCCGCCAGTCGTACTCGAAGGCGTGCTTCATCTGGGTCTTGTCGCGGAAGCGGAAGTGAATCGCGCAGGTCAGGTGATGGTCGATCGGGTTGAAGGTCAGCTGTTCCCAGATGTAGGTGAACGGCGGGACCCGGTCGCCCTCGGCGCTCTGCGAACCCGGAATGCGCGTACGCTCGGTGAGCGGCTTCTCGGCCCCCGTGCCGCCGAACGCATTGGCCACGAACACGCCATCCTTGCGCAGCGAGCGCTGCACGCTCTTGAAGTAGGCAAGCAGGTCGCGCCGCTCATGAAATACCCAGTACGAGAAGTTCATGGCGCACACGAAGTCGGACGGCGGCGTCTTCGCCTTGCGCACGTCCGCCTGGATCAGGTGCAGGCGGCCGGCGTTGCGGCGCATGCGCGGCACCCGGTGCATGCGCGTCCAGTCGAGCACTTCGCGTTCGATGTCCACGCCCCACGCCTCGTTCTCGGGACGGCGCCGCACCCACGCACACGCCAGTGCTGCGGTGCCGCAAAAATCCTCGCGCAGCCGGGTGAAGCGCTTGCCGCGGTGGCGGCGGTAGATCCGCTGGAACAGGTCGAGGTCGTACTCAACACCCTGAACGGCGGCTTCGTAGAGGACGTGACGGTCGTGCTTCATGCTGGAGCTCCCCGGAAGTGAAGTGGCAGTCGCGATGCGGCGGCAGTCTAGCAGGCCCGCTCAGCGTCCGGGTGGCGGGCCGGTGTAACCGGTGAGCTCTACATAGCCGCGGCCGCTGATGCCAGCGCTTGGATCCGCTCCACTCACGAGCACGGCGCCCTCCCAGTACGTCACGCCACCGGTCGAGCGCGTGACGAGTTCCTGGTCCGCGACGGTGGGCTCGATCACGAGATCGATGCCGTGACGCGGCACGCGCACGCGCCAGCCCTGCGGGTAGGTGGCACCCGAACGCGGGCTGTTCCACTGGCGCAGCGCCACGATCTCAAAGTCGTCGCACTTGAGGTGCGTCGTCGCGCCGTCGGCGGCGACGAGCGTGCCGCTCGATTGCGGCTCGATGCCGCCGCTTGCGAGGCGCAGCGAGTAGAGCATCAGGTCGCGGCCATCGGCGAGCCGGACGGCGAACCAGTCCCACCCCTGCTGGTTGGGCGCCAGCACGCTGCTGCTGAACTCGTGGTCCATCCACGCCTCGCCGTTCACCGGCAACGTGTCGCCCTGCACGATCACGGTTCCACGCGCCGCGAGCCGTGTAATCGAGGCATAGTGCGAGGCCTCGCCCGCGCCGGAGCCCTTGCGGCTCACGCCGTTCTTGCCATGGAGCACCGGGGCCTTGCGTGGATCGAGCTCGAGCCGCAGCGCAAAGTCCTTCGCGGCGGCTCGCAGCAGGTGCGTGCGGCCATCGGCGTCGAGCCCCACCGACCAGTCGCCGGCCCACACGCGGAAGCGCGCGGTGTCCGCACCCGCAAGGCCCAGCGCGGGGCGCTCGATGAGCTCGTCATAGTGGAAGGTGCGGTGCGTCTCGTCGGTGAGAGCGGCGTGCGCCAAGATCAGCGTGTGCGGCGCCCATGCGGAGCGGCTCGCTTCACGCGCGCGGTCGAGGCCGACGCGGAAGAACGTCAGCTCGAAACCGAACGCGCGCTTTCCCGACGACAACTCGCCCGTGTAGTACCACCACTCCGTGCGGAACTCGGGGTGCGCGGCATGATCGCGCGGGAAGCGGAAGGCGTAGGGCTCGCTGGCGTCGCGGTAGCTTGGGGGCCTTGGGGACGCCGCGTGCGGAGTGGGGCCCCCGCGCGGCGTGGTGCGGCTGCCCCCGCGTGGCGCGGCGGCGGCGCTCACGAGCGAAGCGAGCGCCAGCAGCGCCAGCGTTGCCCACACCCGAAGCCGCCCGCTCACTCGATCCTCATCGCTTCGGGTGCGACGCGTTGCACCGCCAGCCGCGCGGGCACCAACCCCGCGAGGGCCGCGGTGACGACGACCACGGCGATCGCCTGCACGAACAGCCAGGGGTCCAGCGAGAAGCGGATGGTCCAGCCGAAGAACTGGCGGTTGATGACGTACACGAGGATCAACGCGAGGCACACGCCGCAGACGCAACCGAGCAGCGA
>JAYSRO010000172.1:0-16826 GCA_043720995.1 Candidatus Eiseniibacteriota bacterium | reverse complement strand
CCTTTGGCTCACTGGGGTTCCGCGTCGCGTGAACTCTGGAGCCTGACTCTTCCAAGGAGGTTTCAGTGGCAGCCAAGCAGTTGCTCTTCAGCGAGCAGGCCCGCCAGGCCATTCTCGAGGGTGTCGAAATCCTCGCGAAGGCCGTCAAGGTCACCCTCGGGCCGCGTGGCCGCAATGTCGTGATCGATAAGAAGTGGGGCTCCCCCACGGTCACCAAGGACGGCGTCACCGTCGCCAAGGAGATCGAGCTGGACGAGCCGTACCAGAACATGGGCGCGCAGATGGTGCGCGAAGTCGCCTCGAAGACGTCTGACGTCGCCGGCGACGGCACCACCACCGCCACCGTGCTCGCGGAAGCCATCTTCCGCGAAGGCCTCAAGAGCGTCACCGCCGGTTCCTCGCCGATGTACATCAAGCGTGGCATCGACAAGGCCGTCATCGCGGTCACCGAAGAGCTCAAGAAGCTGAGCCGTAAGGTGTCTGACAACTGGAAGGAAATCGAGCAGGTCGCCACGATTTCCGCGAACTCCGACAACGTCATCGGCAAGATCATTGCCGAGGCGATGGCGAAGGTCGGCAAGGACGGCACGATCACGGTCGAAGAGGCCAAGGCCGTCGAGACCACGCTGGATGTGGTCGAGGGAATGCAGTTCGACAAGGGCTACATCTCGCCCTACTTCGTGACCGAGAAGGAAAGCATGGAAGCCGTCCTGGAAGACGCCTTCGTGCTCCTTTACGACAAGAAGCTGTCGAACATGAAGGACCTCCTCCCGATCCTCGAGAAGATCGCCCAGCGCGGCAAGCCGTTGCTGATCGTGTCCGAGGACGTCGAGGGCGAAGCGCTCGCGACGCTGGTCGTCAACAAGCTGCGTGGCACGCTGTCGATCTGCGCCGTCAAGGCGCCGGGCTTCGGTGACCGCCGCAAGGCCATGATGGAAGACATCGCTGTGCTGACCGGCGGCAAGGTCATCACGGAAGATCTCGGCATCAAGCTCGAGAACGTCAAGATCGAGGACCTGGGCCGCGCCAAGCGTCTCGTCATCGACAAGGAAAACACCACGATCGTCGAAGGCTACGGCAAGAAGGCCGATATCCAGGGCCGCATTGCCCAGCTCAAGCGTGAGATCGAGGACACGACGTCCGATTACGATCGCGAGAAGCTGCAGGAGCGGTTGGCGAAGCTCGCGGGCGGTGTTGCCGTGATCAACGTCGGCGCTGCGACCGAGATCGAGATGAAGGAAAAGAAGGCGCGTGTCGAAGACGCGCTGCACGCGACCCGTGCGGCCGTCGAAGAAGGCATCGTCCCGGGCGGCGGTGTCGCGTACCTGCGTTGCATCGGTGCGATCGAGAAGCTGACGAAGGAGCTTGAAGGCGACGAGAAGATCGGCGCCAACATCATCCGTCGCGCGCTCGAGCAGCCGTTGCGCACGCTGTGCCTGAACGCCGGCCTCGAAGGCTCCGTCATCGTCGAAAAGGTGAAGGAGTACAAGGGCGAAGACAAGTTCACCGGCTTCGATGTCGACGCCGAGAAGTACGTCGACATGTTCAAGGCCGGCATCATCGACCCGACCAAGGTCACGCGCAGCGCGCTGCAGCACGCGGCGTCTGTGGCGAGCCTGTTGCTGACGACCGAAGCGCTGATCACCGAAGTGCCGGAGAAGAAGAAGGCTCAGGCGGCTCCGGGTGGTGGCGGCGGTTACGGCGGCGGCGAGGACTACTAGTCTTCACCGCAGCAAAGGTCGATAGAACCAGCGAACGAGCCGGGCATGATGCCCGGCTCGTTTCGTTTAGTGAGAGATCAGCACCTTTCGCACTGCGTGCTCATCGCCCGCGCGGACGCTGACGAAGTACACGCCGCTCGAGACCGGGACGCGCGTCCCGTCGCGGCCGTCCCAGGCGAGCGCGTGCGGGCCGGCGCCGAACTCACCTCCGTTCGCGAGGGTGGCGACCACGCGGCCACCGACGTCCACCACGTGAGCCGTGACGGCCCGTGCCGATGGCAACTCGAAGCTGATCGACACGGGACCCGGCGTCGGGTTGGGAGAGGCGAACACGCGGAACTCGGTTTGTGCCCGAGCCCCGACGGCCAACGCACCCCCACCACCCGTCACGTGCTGGGCGTACAGACCAGGGTTGGTCGCGCGGCCGTCCTCCCACAATACGATCGCTCCACCGTTGCCATCGCCGGCGATGGCCCGGGTGGTCTGCGATTCGTCGGCGTGGCAGAGCCTGATCCCGTTGGCCGCCCACAGTGAGGCGCCCGCGCCGTTGACACGCTGGGCGTAGATGTCGCTCTCGCTTCCGCCTCGATAGTCGAGCCACGCGACGATCATTCCGCCCGAGATGTCGGTGACCGCGAGCGGGATCGACTGCGTCAGGGGCGCCGTGCAGACCGGAACACCGTTGGCCAGCCACTGCGCGGCTCCGGTTGCGTTGATCCGTTGCGCGTAGATGTCGTTGATGCCGTTGCGATCATCGGCCCAGGCGACGAGCGCGCCGCCCCCACCGTCAGACACGAGCTGCTGCTGCGTTGCCCGCCCGGTGGTGACGCATACCGGGACGCCGTTGGCGGTCGGCCAGGCGCCAGACGTACCCACGCGCTGGGCGTACAGGTCGTAGGCCTTCTGGCCATTGCGCAAGTCGTTCCAGCACTGGATCACGTTGCCCGAGCCGACGAACACCGCCGCAGGGCTGTCCTGGACAGAGTCGGCCGTACACACCGGCGCGCCATCGGCGGTCCACTGGGGGACGCCACCCGCGCTCAGGCGTTGGGAGTAGACGTCGCCACCGTCGGTGCGCGTGTCGAGCCAGCTCATGACCACGCTCTTCGGGCTGGCGCTCGCACCGATCCCATCGGTCGTGATCGTGGGCGCCCACTGCTGTCCACCCGCCGTCGAGACCGCGACCCCGTCCGCGGTCCAAAGCGTCACACCGTTACCGTCGACATGTTGCGCGAACACGTCGGCGCCGGCCGTTCCCCCGAACCGATCGTCGGTCCACGCGATCACGGCTCCGCTCCCGCTGCCGGGTAGGGGCGTGACGCCGTCCGACACGATCGACATGTACCGCCGGAAACTCGGCGCCGCGCACACGATGGAAGACCACACCGGCACACCGGACCCGCTAATCCGCTTGGCGCGGATCATCTCGTTCGTTCCGGTGTACTCGATCCACGCCACGATCGCGCCACCCAACTGGTCCGTCGTCGCGACGACGCCAGTCTGCGAGAACGACCGCGACAGATCGAGCGCGATGCCGTTCAGGGCCCACTGGCGCACACCGGCGGCGTCCAGCCGCTGAGCGTAAATGCGTCCCGAGCTGCCACCGGGGCGGTAGTCCTCCCACACGACGATGACCCCGCCGGCGCCATCCGGAACCATCGCCGGGCGCTGCTTGCCCCACGTGCCGACGCAAACCGGAGCTCCGTCGGTCTGCCATTGAGCCCATGCAGTCACAGCGAATCCGCACGAGGTGACGATGATCGAAATCGCGAGGACAAAACGGCGCGCGCACATGGCTATTGCCTCCGAGGATGTCCATCGAGCCTAACGAAGTCGGAACGCCAAATCACGGGAAACCTTGAGGACCCGAACGGCCGATACCTCCGGCATGTCGCGTTTCGTCCGCTTTCCTACTGTCGTCGTCCTGCTGGGGTGCATGCTGTCCTGCGCCGTCCCTCCCCCTGACGCGTTCGGGGCGTCGAATGATCCCCTTCGCGTCGACACCGCGAGCTTTGAGGTCCGGCTGCCGTCACCGAGCCTCGCGCCTGGTGACCTCGAGACGATCATCCACGTTAGCTGCGGGGCCGTCATCCGCGGCGAGCATGCCGACACGTCGTTCATCGTGCCCCGACTCGATCGCATGTTCGCCACTGTGATGGCAGACCGCGTGACGCTGGAGTTCCGCTCGCCGCGTGGCGCGAGCTTCGTCCCGGGCAAGACACCAGACAGCGACGGCTTCAAGTCGTCATGGTCCGGCGGATTTGGGGTTGCCGAGTTCGCCCCTGTCGAGGCCGGGCGTTGGACTGTGCGCGCGCGATCCGACGGCTTGTCGGACAGCGCTGTCTTCTTCGTTCAGGTGAGGACGAGTAACGCGAGCTCCGGCGTGGCGCACCTCGAATGCATTCCACTCGATGCGTCGCACGCGGAGGAGATGTATCCCCTGGACGGAGACGCCGTCTACATTCGGGCGTACGTCGTCCAGGGCGACTCGCTGCGGCGCGACGTGACATGGGACCTGGCATGCACCGACAACATCCGACGCTGGCGCGTCCCGCTCTACGACGACGGTCGACATGCCGACAGTCTCGCCGGCGACGGCATCTCGGTCGCGGCCGTGCGTGCGCACGACACAGAGCGCGACATGTCGTTCATCGCATTTGGCCGGACGCCGGACGGACGGGAGTTCGGTGCGCAGTCCCGTTACGAGGTCCACGTGATCCAGGACCTGGGTTTGCGCGGCACGCTCGTCACAGAGCCGTCGCAACTGTCCGTCGGGCACGAGGCGAAGGTGCGAGCGACCGTCTTCAATGCGAGTCACCGGAACCGCGACGATCTCGACGTCGAGCTCGACATCGACGGGACTACGGTCTCCAAGCACACGGTCTCAGTCGCCGCCGGCGCCACGCTCGCGATCGAGGTCCCGTGGACTCCCACGCAGCCCGGCAGCCATCTCGTGAAGATCCTCGTCGATCCTTTCGGAGAGCCGGACGACGAGGACCTGCTGAATAACTGGCGAGAGATCAGCGTTTCCGTCCGCTGAGCGTGGGCCGTATTGTTGGTGGGTCTGGACACCCGATCGGCTAGTCTCGTCTTAGAAACCGGTCCCACACATTGGCGCTGGTCGTGCGGCCGCGTGCACACTAGTGCGCATGCTCAACGCCCTTGGCCGCATCATTCTGCTGCTTGCGATACTCGCGCCCGCTGCCGCTCGCCCGGCGGCCGCCGCTGAATCCTGGCCGCCCGGCACCGAGCTCGTTCCCTTCGACAACACGAATGGGCTGATCCTCGTCCACTCGACACTCCACAGCCCGACCGGGCTCGCGACGTCCGGCGTGCTGGTATTCGACACTGGCGCCCCGGACCTGACGGTCACGCGCAGCGTGTGGACGTCGCTGCATCTCGACACGCTGGACCAGCGCTCTGGCTTGTCGTACCTGCGACGGCCGCTGGACGCGCTGGATCTGTCGCGCACGCGATTGCCCAATGTCTCCATCACGGGCGTCATCCCGGATGGCGTGCTCGATGACGAGGTGGTCGGCTTGTTCGGTCCCAACCTGCTGGGCGAGCGCGCGATCTTGATCGACTACGACGCGCGCCAGCTGGCGATCGTCAATCGCAGTCTGACGCTGATGCACTACGACTCGACGCAGTCACGCAGCGAGCCCGAGCGCGTGCATCGATCGCGGGCGCGGTTCGGGGCGATTCTCACGCGTGACGCCGTCGCGGTTCCCTTCCGGCTGTTCCGTGGCGGGCGCATGCTGATCGATGTCCGCGTCGAGGATCCGGATCACGGCTGGCGCAGTTCCCCACTCACGCTGTTGCTCGACACGGGGGCATCGGCGTGCGCGCTGTTCGATGATGCGGTGGCCGAGCGGGCCTCGCGCATCGCGACGTGGCCGCGTGAGTCGGGCCACATGATCCGCACCGTCCTCGGCGAGAGCCCTTCGGATTTCGTGACGCTGCCCCGGCTGCGCTTGACCGGCGCGATCGGGGACGTGGCGCCTGTCGACGTGTGGGCCGGAGTGAACGCGCGCGCGGCGCTGCCGGATATCCAGGGCGAGTTGCCCGAGGCCGTGCATGGCCTGCTGGGCGCCACGTTCCTGCGCCGTTACCGCGTGGTGATCGACTACGCCGACCAGACGCTCTGGCTGCTGCCACGCGGCCAAGCCAAGCGCGCGGCAACCGTGAGGGCAGGGAACGGCGCGCGCGCGGGTGCGGCGGGTGCTACGGGCCGCTTTGATGCCGGGATCGCGCTCGAACGCGTGGGCGATGATTGGCTGCTTGCGAGCTGGCGCGAGGGCTCCGCCGCAGCGAGCAGCGGACTCGAACTCGGGGACCGTGTCGTCTCCATCGATGGCAGGCGCATCGGCGGGATGGAAACGGGCGCGGACGCGCTGCTCATGGGTGCGCCCGGCTCGACGGTCATGGTGGTGGTGAGCCGTGGCGGCATGGACCGCGTGTTCCGGCTGCGCCGCGGCGGCACTGCGGCACCCGCGCGCGGGAACGCCGCGCCCACGCGCCGCGGCGACGCCCCACCCGCGGGCGGCCAGGGCGCATCACCGCGACATTGACTCAGATCGCCGCGATCCGGATCATCGTGCCCGATGTGAACGCGCCGGCCCGAACGCGGCGCACGGTGCTCCGCCCCTGAGGTGCTGCCGTGGACCTGACACGCGAAGAAATCCTCCGCTACAGCCGTCATCTCATCATGCCCGAGGTGACGCTCGCGGGTCAGCAGCGCCTCAAGGCCGCGCGTGTGTTGTGTGTCGGCGCGGGTGGGCTCGGCTCGCCGATGACGTTGTACCTGGCCGCGGCGGGTGTCGGGCACATTGGAGTGGTCGAGAACGATTCCGTCGACCTCACAAACATTCAACGCCAGGTCCTCTATTCCACGAGCGACGTCGGCCGCCCGAAGATCGAGGCGGCGTGCGAGCGGTTGCGCGGCCTCAATCCCGACATCGAGATCACGCCCTACCCGGTGCGCCTGACCAGTGACAACGCGCTGTCGATCATCGCGAACTACGACATCGTCGCCGACGGCACCGACAATTTCCCCACGCGCTACCTCGTCAACGACGCCTGCGTGCTGTCGGGCAAGCCGAATGTCTACGCGAGCATCTTCCGCTTCGACGGGCAGGTCAGCGTGTTCGACTCCAAGCGCGGACCCTGCTACCGCTGCCTCTATCCCGAGCCTCCGCCCCCGGGCATGGTGCCCTCGTGTGCGGAGGGCGGCGTGCTCGGCGTACTGCCGGGCATCGTCGGCACGCTCCAGGCACTCGAAGTGCTCAAGCTGATTCTGGGCGCGGGGGAACCCTTGATCGGACGGCTGGTGCTGTTCGATGCGCTGGCGTTCCGCTTCCGCGAAGTGAAGATCAAGCGTGACCCGAACTGCCCGGTGTGCGGCGAGCAGCCCACGATCAAGACGCTGATCGACTACTTCGAGTTCTGCGGCATGCGCGGCGAAGAGGCGGAAGTCGAGTACGCGATCGGGTCCGCCCTCAGCGTCGAGGAATTCAAGCGGCGGCGTGACGCCGGCGAGGCGCTGGAACTGATCGACGTGCGCGAATCGCACGAGGCCGAGATCGTTCGGATCCCGGGCTCGCGCTTGATCCCGCTCAGCGCGCTGACGTCACGCATGCACGAGCTCGACTCGGCGAGCAACATCGTCCTGCACTGCCATCACGGCACGCGCAGCCAGAAGGCCTACGACTTGATGCGCCCCGCGGGGTTCACGCGGCTGCACATTCTCGAAGGGGGAGTCGATGCCTGGGCTGCCCGCATCGATCCCGCGCTGCCGCGCTACTGAGCGCGCGACGGCCACGACGGAGCACGCGTGAATCGCTCGATCGCCAACGTGTCGGTCGTGGTGCGCGACTACGACGAGGCCATCGCGTGGTACACCGGCTGCCTCGGGTTCGTGTTGCTTGAGGACGTCGCGCTTTCGCCCGGTAAGCGATGGGTGCGTGTCGCGCCCGCGAGTGACAACGGCGCCGCGTTGTTGTTGGCGCGCGCCTCGGGACCGGAACAACTCGCGCACGTCGGCAACCAGACGGGTGGCCGCGTGTTCCTGTTCCTGCACACCGACGACTTCTGGCGGGACTATCGCGCCATGCAGGGACACGGCGTCCACTTTGTCGAAGCACCGCGCGAGGAAGCCTACGGAACGGTCGTGGTGTTCGAGGACCTGTACGGCAACCGCTGGGACCTCGTGGAGCCCCGGCCCGCGCGGTAAGCCGTCGCGAACGCCACAGCGCCCTCCAAACCCGCGCCGCCTAAACGGCCGCAACCTCCGGCGCACGCGGAGCGCGCTCCTCGAGCGTGTTGGCCGGCAGCCGCACGCGGAAGCATGCACCGCCCAGCGGTGAGGCTCCGACATCGACGCTGCCGCCGAGTGCGGTGGCGCAGGCCTTCACCGAGAACAACCCCAATCCGCCGCCGCCGGTCTTGCTGCTCAACAGCGCATCAAACAATCCGGCGCGCCGCTCCTCCGGCACACCCGGCCCATCGTCGTGCACCTCGAGCAACGCAACATCCCCGGAATGCTTGATCCATACGTCGATCCTGCCGCGACGCTGCGTCGCTTCAGCGGCGTTGAGCACGAGGTTCGTGACGATCTGGTGCACGAGCAACGGGTGCGTGCGCAAGGAGAAGCTCTCGTCGCCGTGAACGCGCACGTCGCAGCCGCGCACCAGCAGGTGCGAGCGAATCGAATCGAGCGAGTGCCGGATCTCGTTCAGCAACGGCACGTCCTGGGTCTCTCCCTCACGCCCCTGCCGCACCGTGTCGGACAGCCGGCGGTTGAGCGCGATCAGGCGCTCGGTCGCCTCGGTGAGCCGCTCCACCTTGGGATCGGCGCCCAGAACGGCCCGCAGTTCTTCGAGGTCGGCGATGACCGTCATCAGCACATTGTTGGCGTCATGAGCGGTCGCCGCGGCGAGCAGCCCTGCGAATACCCGGCGCTCGCTCGTGAGGATTGCGGCAGCGCGACGGCGGTTCTCGGCGTGCGCGTGCTCCAGCCGCGAGATCATCGCCCAGGCGCCGGCGAACACGCCCAGTGCGGTGACGACGACGAACAGCACGCCCTTCGTGGTCTCGATGCGGCGCAGTTCATCGACGTTGGCCGACAGGTTTGCCGCGATCCGGCTGGAGACAACGATATAAACGGCCGCCAGCAAGGCGTAGCCGCCTGCCAGCGCCAAAGCATAGCGGGCACTCTTCAATCCGCCTCCGGTGCGAGGGTGTACCGACGGGCGTGTGAGAGGGGGAAGATGCTGCCGCGGAGCGCTCGCGTCAATATCGGGATGCGGTCTCAATTGCTATGCTGCCGTCGCCGCCTCGAATCACCGTCTCGAAGACCCGCAGGAGCCCCGCCATGACGCCTCGCATGTGGTTCGCAGTGCTTGCCCTCGCCGCCCTGGTCGCGACGCCGGTGTTCACCGCCGCAGCCGATGCGCCGGGCGGCGCGGACGGAAAAAACAAGCCAACCAGCGCCGCCACGTCCAAGGCAGAAGACACCAAGGGTGGCGAGGACAAGCCGTTCGACCAGGTCGTCAAGGACATGGACGAGACCAAGGGCCTGTTCACATTCTATCGCCGCGCGGATGACAACAAGGTGTTCCTCGAGATCCTGCCCGGCCAGCTCGATCACGTGTTCCTGTTCAACACGAGCATCGAGCGTTCGGCGGGCGAGCGCGGTTTCTATGCACCCATGATGGGTCGCGACTTCCCGTTCGTCTTCCATCGCGTCGGCAAGTCGATCCAGTGGGTCGTCAAGAATACCAGCTTCACGGCGGCGACGGGCACGCCGTCCGCCTTGGGCATCAACCGCTGGTTCCCGGATGCCATCATCGGATCGACGAAGCTGCAGTCGAAGCCGCACCCGGAGCGCAAGAGCCTGCTCGTCGACGTCTCCGAGCTGTTTGCCGCGCGCGACCTGCCGGGCTTCGCCAATGGCCTGAGCGCCGCGTACGCGCCGACGGTGTTCACCTTCGACAAGGACAAGACGAGCCTCGGGACCGTGCGCACTTTTCCGCGCAATGTGACCGTCGATGTGGCGATGAACTTCCAGACCGACAACTTCAAGTCGTTTTCCACCACGCTCGCCGACACGCGCAGCGTACCGATCCTCGTGAAGTACCAGCTCTCCGCCCTGCCGGATTCGGGGTACACGTCGCGGCTCGCGGACGATCGCGTCGGCCACATGACGACGGTGATGCAGGACTTCAGCAACGACCACGCCGCATCACCTTACGTGCGGTTGATCCAACGCTGGCGGCTGGAGAAGCAGGATCCGAACGCAGTGCTGTCGCCGCCCAAACAACCGATCGTGTTCTGGATCGAAAACACCGTGCCGCTCGAATATCGCGACGCCATTCGCGAGGCCATCCTGATGTGGAACCCGGCGTTCGAGCGGCTAGGCTACAAGGACGCGATCGTGGCGAAGCAGATGCCCGATACCGCGAGCTGGGACCCGGCCGACGTGCGCTACTCAACGGTTCGCTGGTTCGCCGCGGTCGATGCGGCGTTCGCGGTGGCGCCCCGGCGCGTGGATCCGTTCACGGGTGAGATCCTCGACACCGACATCAGTGTCGGCGATGGCATCGTCCGCAACGCGCGCCGCTTTGGCGAGGAGTACTTGGCACCCGTGGCGCGCTCATCGTCCGGAAGCGAAGCGGCTCGCGCGGACGGCTTCGAGACGGTCGAGGACTGGAACTTGGCCGGCGCTCGCCTGCCCGCCTTCGCCTGGGCGCAGGACTCGCGGCAGGAGTGCTCGTATGCGCAAGGGTTGTGCGACCAGGCAGCGATGGGTCTGGCGGAGCTCAGCGCACGCGGGGAGCTTTCGCCTGAGCTCGAGCAGCGCCTGATGCATGAGTACGTGCGGCAAGTGGTGGCGCACGAGGTCGGCCACACGCTGGGCCTGCGTCACAACTTCCACGCGAGCACCCTGCTGCCCACCGCGGAGCTCATGAACAACGCGACGACCGAAACGCTCGGGCAATGCGCGTCACTGATGGACTACAACCCGCTCATCGTGGCACGCAAGGGAGCGACGCAGGGCCACTTCGTCCCGGTGACGCTCGGGCCCTACGACTTCTGGGCGATCGAGTACGCCTACCGGCAGATCCCCGGCGACGAGGCCGCCGAACTGGCGCGCATTGCCGCGCGCGGCACCGAGCCCGCGCTGCAGTACGCGACGGATGAAGATGCGCTGGGCACCTACTCGCCCATGGCGATCGACCCGACGGTCAACCAGTTCGATGCTTCGAGCGATCCGCTCGGCTACTACCGCGACCGGCTCGAATTAGTGAACGAGCTGTGGTCGAACATGGCTGAGACACTCGCGCAGCCGGGCGAGGGCTACCAGATCATGCGGCGCGCCACCTCGCGCAGCTTCTCCGATCTCTACCGCTCGCTGCTGACCTCGTCCAAGTTTGTCGGCGGCGTCTACACGCACCGCGATCACGTCGGCGACCCCAACGGACGCTTGCCGTTCGAGCCGGTCCCTGCGGCGAAGCAGCGCGAAGCACTCGAACTGTTGTCGCGCTACGCCTTCGGTGAACGGGCGTTCGTGGCGCCCGCGGCGCTGCTGAACCAGCTCGCGATCGAGCGCAGTCCGAGCCTCGATCCTGCGTACTGGGCGCCGGTCCGGCTCGACTACCCGTGGCACCAGCAGGCGCTCGCCATTCAGAAGGCGATCCTCGACCGCATGTACCACCCCGTGACCCTGAGCCGGATCGTCGACAGTGAGCTGCGGCTGTCGAAGGGCGACACGCCCTTCCGCATGGCGGATGTATTCGCGGGACTCGACAACGCCATCTGGTCAGAGTTGGGCACGACTGCGACCTCGATCTCCAGCCTGCGCCGCAACCTGCAACGCGAGCAGCTTCGCCAGTTGATCCGCATGACGCTGCGCGAAGGGGTGACGGTGGTGGACGCAGGGCTGGGCCCAGTGACCGTGCCGCTACCCGAGGATGCCACCACGCTGTCGCGCGCGTCGCTGGTGCGGCTGCAGTCGCGGATCCGCGTGAAGTTGTTGGGCAAGGCCACCCTCGACGTCACGAGCCGTGCCCATTTGCAGGAAACACTGGTGCGGATTGGCGGGGCGCTGACAGCGTCGGTGCAGCGTAAGGTCGACTAGCCCTGACCTTGCGTGATGGGCCGCTGTCCGCCACAATCCCGGGCCACATTTGGTGCAGGGAAGGCCCCTCGGGGGCAGCGCTGCTCCTCCGTTTGCCAAAACCCCGCATCCTTGGAGTACCCCAATGCTCGACGCCACCAAGATCAAAGTCGGAAACGTCATCATGCACAACGGTAAGCCGCACCGGGTGACGAGTGTTGTTCACGTCACCCCCGGCAACTGGCGCGGCATGGTGCAGACGCGGCTCGTCAACATCGAGACCGGCTCGAACGCCGAGCACCGCTTCCGCTCGGAAGACAAGGTCGACAAGGCCAATCTCGAAGAGCACCTGCTTCAGTACAGCTACCGGGCAGGCAACGACTTCCATTTCATGAACAACGAATCGTTCGAAATGGTCGAACTCACCGGAGATGTCCTGGGCGAGAACACCGGCTACCTGGTCGAGGGCATGGTGATCGAGGCGCAGTACTTCGAGGGCCGCGTCGTCGGCATCGAGGTGCCGATGTTTGTCGAGCTGACCGTCACCGACACGACGCCGAACATCAAGGGCGCTGCGGTGCAGAACACCTCGAAGCCCGCGGTGCTCGAGACCGGGCTCGAGATCAAGGTCCCCCCCTACATCGAGCCGGGCAATCGCGTGAAGATCGACACGCGCACCGGCGAGTTCGTCGAGCGCGTCAGCGGCTGAGTTTCGCCGCGCGCGTCAGCGGCTGACGCTTCGTCCCACGGCGCGAACAATTAAAAAGGCCCCGCTTGCGATGTTCCGCGAGCGGGGCCTAAAAAGTGAGTGGGAGCCAGTTACAAGAGCTTGGGGGCCGCACCCAAGGTTCCCGTTTGCCGACTCCCGACCTCGCATATTTAGATGCCTGGGTGCAGCGGGGGATTCGGGAGATTCACGCAGCGGGTGGGTTCGCGCGGGGATTTGGCAACCGCTTGACGGATCGCCCCAGCGACCGCGAAAACACTGGGCTTCTGGGAAGCGATGAAACAAGAAACGCCTCCGTATTTTCACGGAGGCGCTTCAAGTTTGCGGCAGGGACTACACCGATTATTCGTTCACCTTCAGCAGGTTCAGAATCTCTTCGTTGGTCTTCCAGCGGTTCAGCAGGTCGAGCAGCTTCTGCATCGACTCCTGCGAGTGCAGCCCCGCCAGCGCGCGCCGCAGGATGTGCAGCCGCGGCACGATCTCGGCCGGGTAGAGCTTTTCTTCCTT
This sequence comes from Candidatus Eiseniibacteriota bacterium, assembly GCA_043720995.1. Lineage (GTDB taxonomy): Bacteria > Eisenbacteria > RBG-16-71-46 > RBG-16-71-46 > RBG-16-71-46 > JANLWK01. Next base: position 3,754 of record JAYSRO010000172.1, on the reverse strand, counting down.
ACGCGTACCGCTCCTCGGGATGTCGATCGCCGGGTAGATGCGGCGCTCGGCCAACTCGCGCGACAGGTAGATTTCGCTGTTACCCGTGCCCTTGAACTCCTCGAAGATCACCTGGTCCATGCGCGAACCGGTGTCGACCAGGGCAGTGCCGAGAATCGTGAGCGAACCGCTGCCCTCGATTTTGCGCGCCGCGCCGAAGATCTGCCGCGGTGACTGCATGGCGTTGGTGTCGAGCCCACCCGACATGGTGCGGCCGCTGCCATCAGCGTTGTTGTTGTAGGCGCGCGCCAGTCGCGTGATGGAGTCGAGCAACAGCACGACGTCCTTGCCCTCGAGCACCTGCTTCGACACCACCTGCATCGCGTACTCGGCGGTCTCGATGTGCTCGGCGATCGTCATGTCGCTTGAAGCGGCGATCACCTCGGCCGGCGTGTTGCGCTTGAAGTCGGTGACTTCCTCGGGGCGCTCATCAACCAGCATGGCGTAGATCGCGACTTCCGGATGGTTGAACGCGATCGAGGCCGCAATGCTCTGGAGGATGCGCGTCTTGCCCGCCTTGGGCGGCGAGACGATCAGGCAGCGCTGCCCGCGCCCGAGCGGGGCGATCAGGTCGATGGCGCGGCCGGTGATGCGGTCGCCGTAGGGCGGATCGCCCTTGCCGGGAGGCAGTTCGAGGATCAGGCGCTCGGTCGGATCGAGTGCCGCTCCGATCTGCTGCAGGTCCTTGAGGCAATCGAGCCCCGGTCCCCGCTCGCTACCCCGCCCACTGGTGGGGCGACGCCGGCGGCGCTGCAAGTCCTGCTGGGGCCGCGGTGCCCGTTCACGGGCGCCATTCTGGGTCGGCTGCCCACCGCCCGTGTAGGGCTGCGCGCCATTGTTGCTCACCGGACGGCCACCCCCACGCCGGCGGCGACGGCGACGTTGTTGGCCCTGCTGGCTCTGCGGACCACTTTGCTGGCCTTGCTGCCCTTGCGGGCCCTGCGCCGGGGGTCGAGACGGCTGTTGCGGGGGCGGCGGGGGCACAAAGCTCGTGGGCTGCGGGGCGATTCCGGGCTCACCGGCGGGGCTTGCGCCCGCCTGTAGCGGCCGGGGACCGCGGGGTCGACGGCGACGTGGTCTCATGCTCATCGGATAATGTTGGCTCCGAAACTGCGGTGTACGTGTGCCGGCGAGCGACTTCCGCCTGCCGAATCACGCCAGAGTGGCGGCAAGAACCCACGCAAAAATACGGGGATCCGGCCGCTTCAGGACTGCACGCCCATTGCTGCGTGCCGTCCGTACTGACCCTGCCCGGCGGGACGCATTTACGTCGGCGTCGGGAGGTCAAGGTGGTTCTGGCCGGCCTGGGTCAGATGCGCACAGGCCGTCCCCGGGATTTACCCGGTGTGTCACGTCAGGCGAAAGCGTTCCGGCGAACCGACCGCTTCCGGCGCATGGGCGGCGTCGTTCCTACCACCACCGTTCGCGCACGAACTGCCTATGACGCGGTGTCGCATTATGGTGGCGTCCGGGCCCGGATGTCCAGCGCTCGATTCACCCGTCTGCCCTTGGGCCCCGGGACCCTGCCTGCCCCGGAGGCACCGCAAACCCCGTCTCAGCCGTGGAATCAGCCCCTTTCAGGGGTGCCATTCCACGTCGTTCGCACCCGCCCGGTGGTTGCTCCAGCGCGCCATGACGAACAGCAGGTCGCTCAGGCGGTTCAGGTAGCGGACCAGCCGCGGCTCGAGCTCGCCCTGTGCTGCGAGCGCCACGACGCAGCGCTCGGCGCGCCGGCAGACCGTGCGGGCGACGTGTAGCTGCGCCGCCAGCAGGGTTCCCGCGGGCAGCACGAAATTGCGCAGCGGCGGCAGGGGCTCATCGAGCCGGTCGATCATCCGTTCCATCGCTTCGACGTGGGAGTCGCTGACGCGGGTCAACGTGGCGAGCATTCCCGAATCGGTCGTCGCCAGCTCGGCTCCCAACTGGAACAGTTGGCGCTGGATGGCCTCGAGCTCGGCGCCGAGCCAGCCTTCGGTATCGGCGGCGCGAACGACGCCGAGGGTGGCGTTCAGCTCATCGACCGTCCCATAGGACTCGATGCGGAGATCGGATTTGCGGACACGCCCCGGCCCCAAGGTGCCCGTCGTGCCGTCGTCGCCTACGCGCGTGTAGATCTTCACGGGGCGAAGTCTATGGGCGAGGGCGGTTCAACAACAAGCCAGCTTGCCACGGCCGCCATCTTCGTCCAGTATTCGTGCCCCAACTCAAGTAGGACCATCCTAACGCTAGGCCCTATATGTCCGTTCGCGCATTGCTTCCACTGATCCTTCGGGGCGAGGAGATCACAGACCTTTCCCCCGCTTCTCGCGAACGTCTCGAACAACTCGCCATCGACGGGCAGAGTTCACGCGAGACCGTCTGGGTGCGCGATGAATGCGCAGGCCGACTCAAGCAGGCCGGAGCGCCCCACACGGTCGAGTACCTGCTCGCCGCGGCCTGCCGCATGAACGGCGAAACCGAGCGCGCGCACCAGACCTGCCTCTCGCTGGGCGACAAACTCGCCGCCGAGAAAAAATGGGAGCCGCTGGCGGCCATCGCCGAACACGCGCTCGAGATCGAACACAGCCAGGCCGCCGCGCGCCTGCTGGTCAAGGCGCACGAAGGCCTCAAGAAGGATCCGGCGCGCATCGATGCGCTGCAGCGCGCCTTCGCCATCATGCCGACCGACCTCGAACTCGGCCTGCTGCTGGCCGTGCGGCTTGGGGATGCGGGACAGGCGGAAGAGCGCCGCATGATGCTGGCCGAGATGTTGCCGCGCTTCGCCGCCGAAGGCCGCAGCAGCGGTCTCGAGGAAGTGGCGCTCGAGTTCGTCGAGCACAAGGATATCGAAGGCGCGATCCGCATGGTGCAGACGCTGCCGCAGGTGCAGGGCGACAAGGCGGCGAAGGAAGTGCGGGCGCTGCTCGACATTTCATATCCGCTGGTGGTCAAGAGCGGACGCGCCGGTGAATGCCTCGCAGCACTCCGCCAGCTTGCGCAGCAGGCGCACGAAGCCAAGGGCGCCACCGCGGCCGAGGCGTTCCGCGCCGCGATCGTCGAGGCCATCCGCCAGGGCCCGGGCAAGACGCTGCCCAATGGCGATGCGGTCATCACGCTGTCGGGCATCGCCGATGAGCTCAAGCCGATGAACGCAGCACTCGAGCGCTTCGATGCGATCGCCGCGCTGCCGCCGGGCGCCGCCGTCTATCACACCGGCTTCGGCGCCGGCCGCGTGGCCAGCGACGACGGTGAGACCGTCGTCATCGACTTCGCGCGCGCCAAGGGCCACAAGATGCCCTTCACCGCCGCGCGGCGCACGCTGACGCCCATCACCGATGACGACTTGCGGCTGATGAGTGCGCTCGAACCGGCCAAGCTCAAGACGCTGGTGACGACGCAGCCGACCGAAGTGATGTGGCGCGCGCTCAAGGCGCTGGGTGGCGCCGCCGATGCGCAGAAGCTCAAGGTGTTCCTCGTGGGCTCGAGCATCGTGCCGCCGACGGAATGGACGGTGTTCTGGCGCAAGGCTCGCGGTGGCGCCGAGAAAGACCCGCGCATCGACGGCACGCGCGCGTTCGAACAGCATTACCGCGTCGCCGATGAAGCGGACGACTTCGATCCGAGCATCCCCTTGCCGGCGTTCGAAGTCCGCAAGCCCATTCGCACCAACCTCGGCACGTTGCGCAAGTTCCTGTCGCAGCACCCGGACATGGAATTCGCGCTGGCCAAGCGGTTC
>JAYSRO010000171.1:0-3256 GCA_043720995.1 Candidatus Eiseniibacteriota bacterium | reverse complement strand
GCGGCACGTTGCGGCCACGACAAATGCCGCGAAATCGATCGGTTGGACTATGCCGCAGCGCGTTCGGCGGGGCAAACTCGTGCGGACGGCGCGGACGGCGCGGGGACGGTGGCGCTGGCGCCACGTCGCGCGGCGCCCGGACGGCGCCCGGCGTGCCGCGGCTACTCGTTCGAGTAGCGCATCCTGAAGTCGCCCAGCCCATGGTCATCCACGAACAGGAACACCAGCCGCTTGTGGCGCACATTGCGGTGGGTCTCAGGGTCGGACTCCACGGGGTTCGGGATGGTGCCTTCGTAGGTCCACACTTCATAGGGGCGCATGTCTCCCCCTAAGCCCTGACGATGGACGGTACCCACCTCGCGGCTCTCGGTGTAGGACAGCTCCTGGATCATCTGGCGCAGCGTCTCATCCCCTGTCGGGATGACCTGGCGTTCGATCTCAGACGGCTCCCCGTAGCGCACGAACACGCGGCCCATGTCCGAGAACATGCCGGGCTCGAGCCCCGCGCGGCCATAGCGGCTGTTGGCCACCGCGATGCGCCCAAGGAATGTCTCGCGCGCTTCGTTCGCAGCGGTATCAGGCGTCGGGTCGCGCCGCCGCCAGAAGTCCTCGAGCCAGCGTTCCTGCTCGCCGGGCTGCAAGCGGCTGAACTGTTCCTCTTCATCTGCGTCGAGCAGGAAATGCACGAGGTCCTGCATCTCGCCGGGCCCGCGGCTCCACGTCTCGGACTGCCAGGCGATGCTGAAGCGCGACCGCCGCGTCAAGGGCCTGGCGTCACCCTCCTGCCACGCGGTCAGCTCGAGGTCGTAGCCGCCTGCGGGCAGCGAGCTCATGTCGAGCTTCGCCTCAGCGTCGAGCCGCGCGGCTTGAACACCGGTGCTCTCGGCCGCGGCGAGCTGCGTCTGGCGCTCATCGAGAACGCGCGCGCGCCAGTGCCATGGCTTAGGGCCAGGTGCGAGGGCAGCGAAGGCGATGTGCAGCGTGGTGCCATAGAGTCCGTAGAGGCGATCGGGGTTCGGGATGAACGAGCGCCCCATGCGCGTGAACGGGCTCTGCGAGGCGGCGCGCTCGTCCCACACAAACTGGGGATCCGACAGCACTCTCCCCTGCTGCGCTGCGGGTATCTCGAACTCTCCCGTGATCTCGGCGGAGCGCACCGCCCTGCCGATGCGCGGCAACTTGGCGGTCCGCGGCTTCATGTCCTCCACGCGCACATGCAGCTTCTGCGGACCGGAGCGCGTGGGAAAGCGCAGCAGCACGACCTCGCCATAGTCGCTCAAGGTGTCGCGCGCGGTGATGTCGAGGAACTCTTCGGCTTGCTGCCGCTTGCCACCGAAGCTGCTGCGCAGCTCGGCATTGATACGCACGCGCCCGCTTTCGCCGGTGTCCTTGAGCAGCGCACGCAGCGTGGTGGGCGACAGCCTCAGGTAGACGTCGAGCGCGAATCCGCCCGAGTCCGGGAACGCCGCGACATCGGCGGTGAACCCGACGGGCCCCGCCACGCGCCACGGCAGCTTGCGTACGCCTTCACTGAGCTTGAGTGCCTGCGCGGCGGCGCCACCGGCGAACGAGCCGATCAGCGCGAACGCGGCCAGCACACCGGCCGCAACGGGAACAAAGCGCAAACGCGCCTCCTTTGGGAAGCGCGTTTGCGCACTCAAACAGCGATTCGTGACGACCTCCCGCTAAAACGCGAACTTCAAGGCGAACCGGTGAACACTGCCCAGATCGCCCATGTCAGTGTAGGCATAGTCGAGGTCAGACATACCGACGACGGACACCGGGAAGCGCAGGCCCATGCCGGCGGCGAGTCCCTCGGAATCGTAGTTGATGTTGTACCCGCCGCGCAGGAACACATACTTGCGGAAGGAGTACTCCCCACCCACGTTCAGGCGCTCCGAGTTGTCCGGCGGATGCGAGAACTCGAACGAGGCCAGCAGCTTCTGGTTGGCACTCTGCAGGACCGTCGCGGAGGTCCCGACGCGGAAGATCGACGGGATGCGCGCTTCGCGATCGATGAACTTGATCTGCGAGCCGATGCTCGAGATGGCCATACCGATCTTCATACCCAACGCACCGACGTCATACAACGTGCCGATGTCGAAGGTGAAGGTCTGCTGGGACAGGTCGGCCAACCCTTCGTGCACGAGGCTACCCGTCACACCGGCGCTGAACTTGTCGGTGAACGAGCGCGCATAGGTGACACCGGCCGTCATCATGCCGGCATCGAACGTCTCCCCCGTGCCCTGGTTGGGGTCTGGCTGGTAGGACGTGGTCTCGATCATCGGGTTCATGCTGAGCGAGCGGGCATGCACAGCCCACGTGCCCGGCAGCCGCTTGACGTGGAACACGTACGCGACCTGGTCGAAGCGAAGGTCCGCAATCCAGTTCGCATGATTGAACTGGAGCTCCGACTTGTCCGCATCGATGCGCGCGATCCCGGCGGCATTCCAGAACACCGCGCTGGGGTCATCCGCCACGCCGACGAAGGCACCGCCCATTCCCTCGGCGCGAGCGCCGACGGGAATCTTGAGGAACTGACCGTCGAACGTTCCGACCTTCTCGAAGATATTGGCAGCGCCGGACGTACTGGGACTCAGGGCGCCCAGCATCACGAGCGCTGCAAGAATTCGTTTCACGTTTCTTCCTCCTTCAGTCACCACTAGCGGATGACCACGAACTTGCCGCGCTGTGAACCCTCGGACGATTCGACCGTAAACAGGTAGATGCCGCTCACGATGTCCTGACCATTCCGCGAGATCAGGTTCCAGCGAGCCTGCCCATCATGCGGGCTGTCTTGCTGGCGGTTGAAACCGGGATACGTGGTGCTGCCCAGGCGCACTTCCTGCCGCACGGACTCATTGACGGCGTCGGTGGACTTGATCTCCTGCACCAGGTCACCCGAGACGGTGTAGATGCGTACCGTCCACTGCCCGGACGGCAGTCCGAGGAAGTCGACGTGCGTGCCCGTCGGGTCGCTGGCGTTCGGGGTCAGGTCCCACGACGACGGACGCGCACGAATCGCGGCGTACCCTCGATACGGATTCGGGACGACCCACACACCCTGCTTGCCATTGGCGTCGGTGCGCGACTCCGGGATCACGGCTTCGGACTCCACCGCGGAACGCCGGCCGCCGAGTTCGGTCGTGATGCTGTTGTCGGTCGTCGAATCGAACGCGGTCACCGAGTAGAAGTACACGAACCCGTTCTTCACCTCGTGATCGACAAACTGGTAGCGGCCGATCGGGTAGCGAAT
>JAYSRO010000170.1:0-3258 GCA_043720995.1 Candidatus Eiseniibacteriota bacterium | reverse complement strand
TCGAGTTCGCCAACGCGCAATTGCTCGAACTACGCTTCTACGATGCCGTGCTCGATGCCGAGCTGCCGCAGATCTACACGCGCATCGCCGAGGCGCGGCGAGGATTCCACCTGCTGGGCCTGCGCTACGGCCGGCTGCTGGCGGACCTCCACACGCGTGTGGCCGATGCCACGGAACTCGTCGAACGCGTGGAGAACTCGCTCAAGGTCACCGATGACGTGTTCCTCGCGCGCATCTACGCCGGCGCGCTGGAGCTGTTCCGCGGGCGCACCTGGCGCAACGGCATCGACCGCAAGGTCACCATTGTGCGCGAGACCTACGACATGCTGAACGGCGAGTCCCAATCCCGGCGCGCCGAGGTGCTCGAGATCATCATCGTGGTGCTGATCATGTTGGAGCTCGCGCTGACGCTGTTGCGGCGTTGATCGCGTAATTGCGGACGCGGCAGCCGCTCTCCCGTCGAATCCCGGGTCGCAGCCGCCGCGCCGATGCTGGTCCCGAACGCATCACGTAGCGTTCAGGTCACGCAGGCCGTCAACCGTTGCCCTCAAATGCTCCTGATGGGCACCGTCGTACGCTTGGCGTCCGCCATCTTGGGCAACACCACCGTGAGCAGGCCGTTGGTGAAGGTGGCACTCACGCGCGCTTCGTCGACCGTCGTCGGCAGGAGGAAACTGCGCACGAACGATCCGTACTCACGCTCCACGCGATAGAAGTGCTCCTTCTTGTCCTCCAGATCCTGCTGCTTCGCACCCTTGATGGTCAGGATGCCGGAATTCACGGACACGGAGATGTCCTTCGGCTCGATACCCGGAACTTCGAGCTTCGCGACGAAGTCATCCTTGGTTTCCATGACGTCCGTGGATGGATTCCACTCACCGGCCGTGGTGAATTCGAAACCGTTCTGCTGCCACAGCCGGTCGAACATCCTGTCCATCTCCCTGCGGAGCGTGTCCACTCCTGCGGTCGGGATAAGGGTCTTCATGATGTTCTCCATTCGCGCCACGGGCCTCGTGTGATCTCCGGGGCGCCCGGTGGATCACGCGTACTGAGATGCAAACTACAGGGGAGCGAGCGCAGGAGGCTGGCCTTTGGTCAGGCATCGGGGCCGCTCGGATTTCACTCCGGCGATCCGCGTCGCCGTTCGAGCGCCTCACTCCCCGCGTGATGTTTACGCATTTGACGTGCCGTCGTGGGGAGTGCGCGCGCGATGTCCTGAGTGCCCGAAAGCCGAATGATTCCGGAGAATGCCGGTGGTGACGCACCGACACCCAGTCCGGACTGCATGACATTGCGGCAGCATCGCGCCAAAATGGCAGGCAGTCCGTCGCGTAAACTGCATGTCCCGGCCCCCCGGGGGGGCCCATGGCGTCTTACTTTGCAATCACCGGAAGCCCTGGACCCCAGATCCAGCGCTTAGCGCTTGCCCGCCGCACGGGGTGCCGTATCCTTTAGGCACCCTCATCCGTTGCCCTCGGCCGCGCGACACTCCGGAGACTCCCCGTGCGCTTCCCCCTGCTTGCCGCCTGCGCGCTCAGCATCCTGTCGATTGCCGCCACGTGTGCGAGCGCCGCGGTACCCAAACCGCGCGTCGGGTCGCTCGACCTCCATGCGGTCCCGCTGGTGCACCGCTTCCTGCCGGGCGCCCAGGCCCCGCTGAGCACTCAGAGCGTCTGCCGCCTCGGCCAGTTCGGCGACCCTGTCGGCACGATCGGCGACGAGACCAGCGGCGGCACGGTGTTCTACGGCGAAGGCGATACCTACTGGACGTTCCTCGAACTGCGCCCCGACTCGTGCCCCGGCTGCGGCACCAACAAGCGCGGCAACTTGAGCACCGCGCACCTGGCACTCTACTTCCCGTTCGCGCCCGAAACCATCACCGTGAACGTCAGCGTCGTCGGCACCGTCCCCGTGCCGTGTCACTATCCCAACTACCAGGACCCGGGCGCGCTGATGTGCGCGCCGTTCAGCGCCACGCTCGACAGCCAGGACAACCTGACCGTGGTCGACTTCGCGATTCCGATTCCGCCGGGGTGCCAGATCTCGACGCCGCCCAATGGGACCGGCAACGGCTTCCTCGGCTTCGAGTTCGCGAGCGCGAGCGATGCGACCACGTTCCACAAGCCGTTGCTCGCGGTGCAGGCGGCGGCCCGCGTGTGCAACTCGTTCAATCCCGTGGGCGAGGTCGTGTTCGACATGGTGCCCACCTACCTCGTCGGCAACCCGGTGATGTATGCCGAAGTCGCATCGTGCGTCTCCACCGTCGATGTCGCGTCCATGCCGGGTGCGGGGCCGTCGCTGGCGTTGGGCGCTCCCACGCCGAACCCCTCGTTCGGCAGGGTCGCGCTCAAGTTGTCGCAGCCGCGTGAGGGCGCGGTCGATGTCTCGGTCTACGACGCGCGCGGCGCGCGGGTGCGCTCGCTGTACACGGGCGTGGCCGCCGCGGGTGAACGCGCGATCGAGTGGAACGGCGAGGATCGCTTCGGCCGCACGGCGCCCGCGGGCGTCTACTACGTGCGCGCGTTCTCGGGTGCGGGGACCGCGGTGCAGCGGGTGCTGCGGATTCGCTAAGCCTTCGCCGACTCCCGCAACAACGACCGCAACTCCGCGCCCACGTCGTCCATCTCGGTGAGGTCGGGCGCCAGGCCGTAGGCGCCGTGCTCGTAGGCGTACTCGGCCGCGGTGTCGAGCGAATCGACGCCGCCTGCGCACAGCTCGCGCGCGATCACGGGTGCTGTCCCGCGGCGCACTTCGGCGAGCACTTCTTCGGGGCTGGGCTTCATCAGCAGGCCGCTCGGGTTGATCGGTCCCGCGACGAAATCCGGGGCGATCTCCCACTCGCGCAATTGCGCGAGCAGGCTGCCGAGATTTCGCGTCTCGAGACCCGCCGCCATCTTCAGCTTGCGGCGCACATAGCGCGTGTAGCTCTCGAACATCTTGCGATTGCCCGCTGCCAGCGCGAGATCCGTGAACCACGCGTCGAGCACGATGCCGCGCACGGAACTGCGCGGCAGGCTGCTCAACTCGGACTCGATCAGCACCGGCAGCCGCCACGCGTAGTCGCCGCGCGCAAACATCGCCGGGCGGGCAAGCCCCGCCATTCGCGCGGTGACACCGGCGAACCCGCGCGCGCGCGCGCGGCTCGCTTCGATCACGGGTTCGAGCCCGGCACCCAGTTCCTGGCGCTCGTATTCGGAGACCGACGGCACCACAACGTAGAGCGGCACCTCGGTCGACAACTCAGCGAGTGCTGCACGC
>JAYSRO010000169.1:0-6558 GCA_043720995.1 Candidatus Eiseniibacteriota bacterium | reverse complement strand
ACGCGGTACAGCGCCACCTCGCGCCCCGGCAGGTTGGCGTCGGACGCCGCGGGAGTGTCGCGTTGCTCCGTCACCAACTCATAGCTGCGCTCGTTCGTGGACTCGCCCTCGATGCGCGCGAGCAGCGTCGTGCCGACGATCTCCACGCGCAGCCGCAGCGTTTGGCCTGAGTCGTTGCGCAGCTTGAGGTCCTTGTAGCCCCACGCGATCGTCGCGTCCTCGCCCAGCGCCACGTAATCCACGGGGCTCGAGTGCCGCCAGCGTTCGACCGGCGTGAGCCCGGCAATCAACGCCGCCGAGAACATCGTCGATGCGACCTGGCAGATGCCGCCGCCCAGTTGCAGCTGGCGCTGCTCGCGCAGGATGACGGGCGCCATCTGGTAGCCACGCTCCAGGGTGCGCGGGCCCACGCGTTGATTGAACGACAGCTCGGCGCCGGGCTCCAGCACCGCGCTGTCGAGTGCCGCCACCGCGAGACGGATGTTGTGCGTGCGCGCCGCGAGGCTGCCGAGCAACGTCGTCGAGAACGAACCCAGCTCGACCGGGAAACTCTGATCCTGGGTCGCTTGCCCCAAGGCCTCACTGCGTGCAGGGGACGCCAGGCCCACGGCCGCCATGAAAGCCACGATCACAACACTGGCGGTGCGACGGCGCATCCTTGCCTCGATCTGCCGCATCTACAACAAGCGGTTCGGGGAGCGGCGGGGGAGTGGCCGATAACTTAGTTGACCTTTCAAAACCCTGTCCACCCCCAGTTCCTGATCGCGCGCCCTCGCGTGCTATACTCGTCTCCCCTCCGGCACATCCTCCTGGGAGCACACATCTTGTTGCGCAGAGCACTGCTCGTTGCTTGGCTGGGTTGCACGGGGCTAGCCATCCCACAGCCGTCGATTGCCGCCACGGTTCCCACGTCATTCGTGGACGAAAACGTGGCCCCGGGCACGACATTCCTGGATCCCACCGCCATCGCCTTCCTGCCCGGCGGACGCCTGTTGGTCGCCGAACAGCGCGGTTGCGTCTACACCCTGACGAATGGCGTGAAGAGCGCCAATCCGTTGTGGGCGCGTGAGAACGAAGTGCTCTACGACGGCGACCGCGGTCTGCTCAGCATCGCGGTGGACCCGAACTACGTCTCCAATCATTACCTCTACTTCCTTTACTCCGTCGATCCCGACACCAACGGTGTCGACACTTCGCCCAGCGACAACTTTGGCCGCATCTCGCGCTACACGGTGAGCTTCACCGATTCGACCACGGTTGACTACGCGACGCGCTTGGTACTGATGGGCGTCAGCTGGCGGGCCGGCCCGCTCGATGCGAATAACTCGCACGCCGTGGGCGCGCTGCGCTTCGGCCGCGACGGCAGTCTGTTCTTCTCGGCAGGCGATGGCGCGTCCTACAACGTTGCAGACGCCGGCGGGCTCGACGTGGGCGATTTCGGCGCGGGCCCCAATCTCAGCGATCCCTACGATGACATCGGCGCCTTCCGCGCCCAGTCGCTGTCCTGCATGAGCGGCAAGGTGATGCGTATCAATCCGGCGAACGGCGCAGGCTACGTCAGCAATCCCTACTACAATGGCAATCCTTACTCGACGCGCTCGCGCATCTGGGCCTACGGCATGCGCAATCCGTTCCGCTTCACCATCCGCCCCGCCACGGGTGTCGCCGATACCTCAGCCGGTAATCCGGGCCGCGTTTACATTGGTGACGTTGGCTGGAACAATTGGGAGGAAGTGAACGTCGTGCGCACCGCCGGCGCCAACTTCGGCTGGCCGTGCTACGAAGGCCCCGGTGAGGTGTCGCAGTACCAGACCGCGAATCCCGCGCACAACGATTGCAGCTCGATGGGCACCGCGGACAACCCCGCGTTCCAGACGTCTCCGATGATGGCGTGGAACCACTCGGACGCCGCGATTGGTACGCCGCCCGGATTCGTCGGTGCCTGCGTGATCGGCGGGCTGTTCTACACCGGCGCGAACTACCCCGTGCAGTATCGCGGCGCCTACTTCTTCTCGGACTTCGGCTCCAACTGGATGAAGGTCGCGACCGTCGATGCCAACGACCAACTGGTCTCGGTCGTCGACTTCGCCACGGGGCTCGATGGTGCCGTCGACTTCGCCGCCGATCCCACGACCGGCGACATCGTCTATATCGCCATCAACACCGGCGTGATCCGCCGCATTCGTTACACCGGCGTTACGGGCAATTCACCGCCGATCGTCTCCGCATCGGGCACGCCGACCTTCGGCATCGTGCCGCTCAGTGTCGCGTTCTCCAGCGCGGGCACGTTCGACCCCGAGAACAATCCTTACACGCTGATGTGGACGTTCGGCGACGGCCCGAGCTCGGCCGCTGCCAACCCCTCGCACACCTACACGGCGCCGGGGACCTATAAGGCGATCCTCGCGGCGGATGACGGCATTGGCGGGATCGGGCGCGACACCGTGGTGATCGTGGTGGCCGCCGCGAACTCATTCCCTTCAACGCCGGTGCTCGACAACTTCAACCGCGCCAACGGCGCATTGGGTGCGCCGTGGGTGGATGAGCTGACCGGCCTATCGGTGAACGCGAACACGCTGGCCTCCTCCGGTGCGTACGCGGCGACCGAGTGGGGGGGCGCGGTATTCGGCCCGAACCAGGAGGCCTACATTACGATCGCGACCCCGGCGCCGACCGCCAGCGAGCAGGACCTGATGCTCAAAGTACAGGGCGCCAGCTGGACGAGCGGTCACATCGAGGTGTGGTACTCGGCGCCCGACTCGCGGGTCAACATCTACACCTTCTCGCCTGCGGAGAGCTGGGTGGAGCGTGGCGCGATCAGCGGAGTAACGTTCACCGCCGGGCAGCGCTTCGGCGCCCGCGCGCTGGCCGACGGGACCGTTCAAGTCTACCGCGACGCGACGCTGCTCGGCACCGCCTCGGTCGGCAACTGGCCGTTCGCGGCGCAGGGCGGGCGCATCGGCCTGTCCTTCATCTCCTCTGTCGTGGGCCGTTACGATGACTTCGGCGGCGGCAATGTGAATCTCGGCGTGAGCACCTCGCCCGTCGTGAGCGTGACCTCACCCAATGGCGGAGAGGTCTGGACGGGTGGCGCCGATCACGCCATCACCTGGACGGCGACCGATGATGTCGGCGTCACCGCGGTCGACGTCTTTTACCGCGATGCGTTGGCTTCCGCCTGGACGCCGCTGTCGCTGGCGCAGCCCAACACCGGCAGCTTCCTGTGGTCGGTGCACAACACGCCCGCGACGACGGCGCTCGTACGCGTCGTGGCGCGCGATGCCGCGGCAAACGCCGGGGCCGACTCGAGCGACGCGAACTTCACCATCGCCGCGACTCCGGGCGGCAAGGTGGCGACGACGCTGCGCGACTTCATGCAGCCGGGCACGCAGCCGCTGGGCGCGGGTACGTTCCAGAGCCACGACGCGTGCTATAGCTGCCACGGCGGCTACAACGCCGCGGTCGAGCCGGGGCAGACCTGGCGCGGCACCATGATGGCGCAGGCGGCGCGCGATCCGCTGTTCTATGCCTGCCTCGCCATCGCCGAGCAAGACGCGCCGTCCTCCGGTGACCTGTGCATCCGCTGCCACGCGCCGATGGACTGGTTGTCGGGCCGCAGCCAGCCCACGAGCGGCGCCAAGATCAGCGCCGTCGGACGCGATGGCGTTTCGTGCGACTTCTGTCATCGCTTGGTAGACCCGATCTACCAGCCCGGCGTCAGCCCCGTGGAAGACCAGGCCGTGCTCGCGGGCATGCTGCCGGCGCACATTCCGACGAGCCGCATGAACGGGCAGTACGTGGTGGACTCCGACACGCGCCGCCGCGGCCCGTTCGCCGACGCCGTGACGCCGCACCCGTTCATCGCCTCGGCGTTCCATTCGTCCAGCGACCTGTGCGCCACCTGTCACGACGTGTCGAACCCGGTGTTCTCGCACGCCGGTGGAGCGAAGTACGTGGCCGGCCCGCTCAACACGCCCGCCGACTCGATCAACGTCAGGGCGATCATGCCGCTCGAGCGCACCTACAGTGAGTGGAAGTTCAGCTCATTCCCCGGCGGAGTGTTCGCGCCCGAGTTCGCCGGCAATGCGCCCGGCGGAATCGTGACGACCTGCCAGAGCTGTCATATGCGCGACGTCACGGGGCAGGGCTGCAACTACGGCACGCCGCCGACGCGCAACAACCTGCCCGTCCACGATATGACGGGCGGCAACGCCTGGATGGGCGGAGTCATCGCCTCGCTGAACCCGGGCGAGACCGATGCCGCGGCCCTCGCCGCGGGTGCTGCGCGGGCGGTGTCCATGCTGCAGAAGGCCGCGACCATCGACGTGAACATGTCGCCCGCCGGCGACAGCGTACGCGCCGTGGTGGTGGTGACGAACCACACCGGCCACAAATTGCCGACCGGCTACCCAGAAGGCCGCCGCATGTGGATCCAGTTGGTCGCCAAGAGCGCCGGCGGCAGCGTGCTCTATCAATCGGGCGCCTACGATGCCGCCACCGGAGTGCTCACGAAGGATGCGCGCACGCGCGTCTATGAAGCCGAGCTCGGCGTCTCGCCCGGCTTCGCCGCGCAGATCGGCGTCGCCGCGGGTCCGTCGTTCCACTTCGCGCTCAACGACACGTTGTACAAGGACAACCGCATTCCGCCGGTGGGATTCACCAACAGCGCCTTCAATGCCTTCGGCGCGACACCCGTCGACCCGAACGGTCCCTCGCCGCGCTATCCCGATGGCCAGAACTGGGACATCGCCAGCTACATGCTGCCGCCGGGCACGAACTCGGTGACCGCGACGCTCTACTATCAGACGGCCGGCAAGGAATACGTCGAATTCCTGAAGAACGAGAACGTCACCAACGGCGCGGGCGCCACGCTCTACAACGCATGGACCGCGAACGGACGCTCGACGCCCGTCGCCATGGCGCGCGACTCGGTCAGCCTGCAGACCCTCGATACATCCGGGACCTCGACCCCGCGCGTGCTGGCGCTGCGCGCGCTCACCAACCCATTCCGCGGCCGACTCGAGCTGATGCTGGCGCTGCCGCAAGCCGCCAACGTTCGCGTCGAGATCCTCGACGTGGCGGGACGCATCGTGCGCAAGCTACCCGCGGCCCGCATGGTCGCCGGCGAGCACAGCATCGGCTGGGATGGCAAGGGTGGCGATGGACGAGCGGTCAGCCCCGGAGCCTACTGGGCCGCGGTGTGGGTCAATGATCGCCGGCTGGTGCGGCACGTGGTGGCGCTGAGGTAGGTGCAACGCGGGGCGCTCGAAGCCCGCGTCTGAAGTCGCGTGCGACGAAGCGGCGCCCGGCGTTGTAACCTGTGGCCAATGCTCCAGACCATCCGCCTCGACCTCGCTGCCGGTGTCGCGCGCATCACGCTCGACCGCCCCGACAAGCTGAACGCATTCGCCGATGACATGCGCGAGCAGTTGATCGCCGCGCTGGATCGGGTCGCCGCGGCGCCCGGCGTGAACGTGCTGGTGATCACCGGCGCAGGCCGCGCGTTCTGCTCGGGCGGTGATGTGCGGCACATGGTGGAGCTCAAGGCGCGCGACGCGGCGTTCGAAGAACTCGAACCCTTGTTGGAGCTTGGGCGCGCCATTGTCACGCGCATCGCGGCGCTGCCCTTCCCGACGATCGCCGCGGTCAACGGCGTCGCGGCTGGCGCGGGCATGAACCTGGCGCTCGTGTGCGACCTGCGCTTCGCTTCCGACGCCGCGAGCTTTGGCGAGACGTTCGTGCGCATCGGGCTGCATCCGGATTGGGGCGGCACGCATGCCCTGCCACGATTCGTAGGGCTGCCCAAGGCGCTAGAGCTGTGCTGGAGCGGCGAGGTGATCGATGCCGCGGAGGCGCTGCGGATCGGGCTTGTGAATCGCGTGATCGCGCACGAGCAGTTCGAAGCGGAAGTGAACGCGTTCACCGCAAAGCTTGCGACAGCGCCGCAGGCGAGCGTGCGTGGCACGAAGCAGAGCTTGCGCGCGTCAAGCGCACGGTCACTGGAAGAATGCCTCGACGCCGAGTCCGAAGCGCAGCGCGCCTGCTGGGCGTCGGCGGATGCGGGCGAGGGGCTGAGCGCGTTCGTCGAGAAGCGCGCCGCGAAATTCGGCGAGCGCGACCATGCGAGCGCCGGCGTTGGCGACGCGGCCGGTGGCGCGGTCAGCGCGGATGCTGACGCGCTGCGTACCACCGTTCACGTCCCGGCGTTCGAGTAATCCATGTCCGGCTACTGCGATATCGCACCCGGCCATCCCGATCACGGCCCCTATCACGACCGCGAGTACGGCTTCCCACTCAAGACCGACGCCGAGTTGTTCGAGCGGTTGGTGCTCGAGATCAATCAGGCCGGGCTGTCGTGGCTGACGATCCTGCGCAAGCGAGAGTCGTTCACGAACGCCTATCGCGGCTTCGACCCGGAAGTCGTGGCGAAGTTCGGCGCCCGGGATCGCACTCGGTTGCTCGCCGACGCCGGCATCATCCGCAACCGCCTCAAGGTGGACGCGGCGATCGCGAATGCGCGCACGGTGCTCGAGTTGCGCGACAGCCATGGGTCGTTCA
>JAYSRO010000168.1:0-16880 GCA_043720995.1 Candidatus Eiseniibacteriota bacterium | reverse complement strand
AGCCGTGTGCCGCTACCCGGAGGCACGCCGGTGAAGGTCAGCTCGAAGCCCGGCTGCGCAAGCGCGAGCAGCTGGGCGCTCGGCCAGGGCGCCTCGTTCTGGATGTCCGATTGCCACAGGTCTGCGCCCGCGTACTTCCAGCCGCGCGCGAGGTAAGGAGTCCGCCCCTTGGCGACGAGGTCGCAATTGTTGGTGGCCGCCTGTGCCTTCAGCGTATCGAGCCGCGCGAGCAGCGTGGCGTCACCGTTGTTCGAGCCGGTGAGCGTGAGCTGCGCACCCACGGCAGGCGCGAGTCCCGTGTCGAATGCGAGCATGAACGCTTCGACGTCGCGTCGCGTGGCGTTGGCGGCGGGGACATTGGCGCCAAAGTTGAACACCGGCAGTTTCAGGAAATCGAACAAGTTGTCGAACGAGCCGTTGTGCGTGAATCCAAAGCCCTTCTTGTTGAGCACGCCCGTCGAATCCTTGAAGCCGCTCTTCTTGTAGAGGTTGCGCAAGTGGGCGACCTTCATGTCCTGCGAGGCGAGCAGTGCCGTGTGATTGATGACCTGGCCATTCGTGCCGGTGGGCATCGAGTGGCAGTCGACGCAACGCAGGGGCCCATCGACCACGGTGTTTAGGAAGAACGTTTGGCCGCGCAAGGCGCTCGCCTGGCCGGGCGGCGCATCGGGCATGCTGCGGTCGAGCAGTTCGTTCGGGTTCGGCGGGTAGACGAGCGGCAGCAGGAAGTTGTTGAACGCGGTCATCTCGCTGTCGGCGATCGGCGCTGCTTTACCCATCAGCGATTGGAACGCCGGCTTGAACGCATTGAGGTCGGCGCGGTCGCCGCGCCAGTGCAGCAGTCCCGTGCCCGGCAGCCCGCGCAGGCTCTGCGTCATCATCGGGCCCTTCATGGGATGGAAGCCTTGCAGCGCAGGGTCCAGCATGCCCGCGGGCTTCGCCTGCATGTCGCCCAGCGGGTTGCCGAGGTCCCAACCGAGGTTGTCGGTGTCGCCGAACAAGTGACACGAGGCGCACGCCTGGTCGCCGTGTCCGGAAGTCGCGCCCGAGTAGAAGAACTTGCGGCCGTTCACGATGTCGTCAGGTGTGGGATCGAAGCCGAGCGGCGTCACATTGAGGCTGGTGAGCGTCGCGCTCGACAAGGTCTGTAGTTGGTTGCGGAACCGCCCGAGGACATAGATGCGCGGCCGCGAAGGGTCGGCGAGTACGCCGGTGGGCCCCGCGACGGTCGGCACACGTGCCACCACCGCGCCGGTGGAGGTGTTGAAGACGCCCAACTTGTCGGAAGCGAGCGAGCTCAAGTAGACGCGGTTGCCGTCGGGGGAGAACGTGACGCAGGTCGGGATGCCGAGCGCCGAGTCCCGTTCGGCCTGGCTTCCCGTGGGCACGGCGTAGTTGATCTGCGGATTCACCAGCGGGCGCTGGCGGGTGCCGTCCGGCTTGCACAGCGCGAGCCGCGCCTCGGTGTTGTGGCCGACGAGCTTGGGCTCGAAGCGGACGTCGTTGAGCGCATAGGTGCCGCACACCGCGGCGTAGTCGTGGACCGGGTCGTAGGCTGCCCCCATCAGGATCACGCCGATGTCGTTGTAACTGTGCACCACGGCCTTCGTGGTGGTGCTGATCTCGAGGAACTCCACGAGCTGGAGGTCGTAGGGGATCTTCGAGTTCCACAACTTGCCCGCTTCGTCGATCCAGTTGTTGGTGACGGTGTTCTTGCGCACGATCAGCGCCGTCTTGGGCGCAGCCGGCAGGCCGGCCTTCATCGGTGGATTCGGTGCGGGCAGCGAGTCGCCGGCTTCCGCTTCACTCAGCGAGGTTGTGGTGTGGTTGGTGTTGAACACCGCGACGAACACGCTTGAGCCGTTCGGCTTGGCCGCAAGTGCCCGCGGCATGCGCGCCGCGACCGGCACCACCTGCGGGGACGCGGTGAGGTTCGCGGGGTCGAAAATCTTGATGCAGTCCTCATTGGCGACGCTCACCCACGCCAGCCCGTTCGCGAACACGACATCCGCGGGCTCATCGCCGGCGTGTACCGTGGCCCTCACGTTGAAGGTCGTGAGGTCGACCACGCTCACGTCGTCCGACAGCTGGTTGACCACCCACGCCTCGGAGTTCGATCGCGCCGCGACCGAGACCGGCTCGAGTCCCACAGGGATCTCACCCACCCGCACGGGGGTTGCTCCCGTCACGTCGAACACCGACAGGCGATTGTCGGGAGTGTTGACGACCAGCACCCGGCTGCCATCGGGCGTAATGGCGATGGGGTGGACCTGCCCGCTTTCAAAATGCGAAAAGTCGGCCGGCCCGGCTGCCTCAATCGGTGCCGATCCGGGGAGCGTGACGAGACCGGCGACAACGAGCAACAGGGCGATCAGCGCGGCGTGGCGTGGCATGAGGGGAGACCTCGGCGTCCAGCGGTGCGATTGGGAAACACACGATCCGGGAACATTCAATGCAAGAGCCCGGCCAGTCGGGCTCTTGTCACGGAGCCGCTGGAGTCTAGCGGCCCCCCCAGCGCTTGGATACCTTTGCTTTCACGATGCGATCCAGCCCCGGATAGGCGCGGTCGAGGAACTCGCGGCCATGAACGAACACCGAGTCCCACTGGTCGAACACGGTGTTGCCGTACTTCCGGTTGAGCGCCTGCAGCACGTCCATCCCCTGCACGACCTGCGCGACGGGCGGGAATCCGGTGATGCCTTCGTAGGTCACCGTATCCAATTGCGCGTTCGCGGCGAGGTTCATGCCCAACTCCACAGAGCGTGTCTTGGGGCCCCCGCGTGCGAAGCTCACCATGCCGAGCCTGTTGCCCATGCGCACCGGCTCATCGCCGAGGGTCGCCGCCTCCCACGCCTTGTTCACGGCTTCCGAATTGCCGATCCCGAACTGCGCCACGAAGCCGCCCTCGAAACTCTTGGTCGGGCCGATACGGTAGATCACCGTGCCGTTGTAGTAGCCGCCGTCCACGAGATGATAGAGCCGGTCGGCACCCAGCGGCGCCCAATCGCGATGGCTTTTCAGGATCACGCGGCCCTTCGTGGTCTCGAGCGTCACGAGAAAGCTGTCGGGGGCCGGCTCGTTCAGCGGCAGGTCGCCGGGGAGTGGTTGGGTCGTTCGAGCGGGGCGGGCGATCGCCAAGGAGCCGAGCGCCAGCCCGGCCGAGAGCAGCGCGACTCCCGCCAGGCAGGCGGCGGTGCGGGAGCGGTGAAACAGGATCTCGCGGAACGCGGCCACGCGACCTCCAAATGCACGGAATTGGTGTGTTTCGTGGGGGAAGGAGAAGACCCTAACAGACGCCCCCCGCCCCAGCGAGAGGTTCCATCGCTGGCGCTACGGGTGCGGCCCCGGATGCAAATCCTGCCAGCGTGGGAAGTTAGACCGTGCGCAGGGGCGCGTAAGTACGAGAGGATAGATCCTGCGGGGCCATTCCCTGGCTCGCGAAGCTCACCAGCTCCCCTTGTCCTAGAGGTCGCGATGATCCGTTCGCTACTACGGCTGTTCCCTTGTTTTGCCGTTGCGTGCTTACTCGCGGCCGCCGCGACGCCTGCGCACGCGGTGTCGCCACCGTCGTACATCACCCAATGGGGCGTAGCGGGTTCAGGGCCCGGCCAATTCTCCGCACCCGCAGGCGTGGCCGTGGATCATGCCGGCTTCGTCTATGTCGCGGACACCGGCAACAATCGCATCCAGAAGTTCACCACCGCGGGCGCATTCGTTGGCCAGTGGGGCACCTTCGGCACAGGCAATGGCCAGTTCAACGGTCCGTTCGGGTTGACCGTGTGGAACGGCAGGGTCTACGTCGTCGACACAGGCAACACGCGCGTTCAGGTGTTCACCACCGCTGGCGTGTACATGTTCCAGTGGGGCACGCCCGGATTGGGCAACGGCCAGTTCGGCCAGCCGTTGTGTGTCGCGGTGGACTCGACCGGCAAGGTGTACGTCACCGACTACAACCAGAACCGCGTGCAGAAGTTCACGAACGCCGGCGTCTACATCATGCAGTGGGGAAGTTTCGGCGCGGGGAGCGGCACGTTCAATGGCATGGCCGGGATTTCCGCGGACGCGATGGGCGACATCTACATCGTCGACTCGGGCAACAACATCGTCCAGGTGTTCGATGTGACTGGCTTCTTCACCAGCCAAATCGGTGGTGGCGGTCCCTGGCCGATCACGCTCAACTACCCGCTCGGAGTCACGACGGACGGCATCGATCCCTACGTCGCCGATACGCAGGCGCATCGTATCGTGCTCGCGACGGTCGGCGGCTATCCGCAGACCGCGTGGGGCGTTCTCGGCGCGGGACCCGGGCAGTTTGATGGCCCGCACTCGGTCGCTTACGACGCGGGGTTCGTGTATGTCGCGGATACCGAGCAGCATCGCATCCAAAAATTTGGTGTGGCGCCCATCGAGGAGTGCACCAACTGCGTGGCACCTTCGGACCTGTGCTGCGAGGCGATGCCCGAAGTCGGCGGTCCCTACACGAATATCCTTGTGGGCACCCGCCAGCCCGTGAACTACTTCACGCCGCCGCACTCGGTCACCATCTTCAACCTCGGCTCGACGCCCGTGCCGGCCGAAGACGCCGATTGGGCGTCGATGACGCGCTACAACGGCCCCGGTGGCTCATGGAATGGGGACTCCCTCGGGACGGTATTCGGCCTGACGCTCGATGAGTACGGCAACATCATGGTCTGCCACACTTCGGCTTACAATGCTGACCTGCTGGGTCAGGTGTTCGGAGGCGGCGCGGGCGCGGTCTATCGGCTCGATGCCGTGACCGGCGCGATCAGGACGTTCTGCAAGTTGCCGAACGTCGCCGACCCGAGCGTCTCGCCGGGCGAGGACATGCCCGGACTCGGCAACATCACCTACGACTGCACCCACAAGCAGTTCTTCGTCACGAACATCGAAGACGGCAAGATCTACCGCATCAAGGCCGTCGGGGTGAACGGTCCGACGGGAACGGTGGTCGAGACTTTCGATCCGTTGGTCCCGGACAACGGCTTGCCCGGTTGGGCGCCGATCGGCCAGCGGTTGTGGGGAGTCCAGTGGCATGGCGATCGCGTCTACTACAGCGTGTGGGCGCAGGACGGCAGTGAGGGCGCGGGTCCCAACGAGATTCGCAGCGTGGGCCTGACGCCGACGGGTGCCTTCCTTGGCGGCAGCGACAAGCATGAGTTGAACGTTCCGCCACTGCCGGGACGACCCTACTCGAACCCGGTCGCGGACATCAGCTTCAACGCCGCAGGCAAGATGTTGCTGGGCGAGCGCTCGACCTACTACAAGACCGGTGTGGGCGCGCACGATGCCGTGGTGCTTGAGTTTGCCTGCGCGGGCGGCTGCTGGGTGCCGGCGAACAAGTACGCCATCGGCGCCTACTCCGCGAAGGAGAACGCCGCCGGCGGCGTGGACTACGACAACCACGCGTTCAGCGGTCCCGCGAGCCCGATCGGGCGCGTGTGGGCGTCGGGCGACGCGCTGCACCTGAACACGCCCTATCTCGATTCGATTTACGGCTACCAGGGGATGCGGCCGAATCTCGCGATCGGCTCCAACATCACCAGCATGCTGATCGACTCGGATGGCTACACGCTACAAGGCGACAAGACCAGCCACGGTGACGTTGAGGTCCCCGGTTGCCCGCCCGTCGTGCTCGGGTCGATCTGCGGGCAGAAGTTCCGCGACTTGAACCACAACGGTGTGAAGAACGTGGGCGAGCCCGGAATCGCCGGCTGGCAGTTCCAGATCACCGGACCCGGTGGCACTTACACCGTCTTCAGCGACGTCAACGGCAACTACTGCTTCAACGAATTGCCCGCCGGTGCCTACACCATTACCGAGATCGTGGTGTCGCCGTGGATCCAGACCGCGCCTCCGGGCGGCTCGTACACGGTCAATCTCGCCGCGGGACAGGCGGTCACGGGCCAAGACTTCGGCAATTACGCCTGCAACTCGACCGGTGGCTGCATCCAGCCGCCGCCGAACATGGTGGCGTGGTGGCCGTTTGGTGACGGCACCACGACGGCCGCCGACGTCACGCACCTGAGCCCGCCGCGCAACGCCGCGCAATTGTTCGGTGCCGCGTCGCAGAGCGCGGAAGGTGAAGTGGGCCACGCGCTGTCGCTGGGCTCTGAGCTCGACTACGCCCGCGTCCCGAATGCAACGCAGCTTGCGACGACCTTCGGCACGGGATCGTTCGCCATCGACGCATGGGTGAACCCCGATCCCGGTGTCGGTGGACAGCGCATGATCATCGAGAAGCGCAAGCTGATCTCGTCGACGCCCTACCGCACCGTTGGTTGGGCGCTGTACCTGAATGGGCTGCAGTGCTTCCTCGAGATCGGCAACGGCAGCTCGACGCAGACCGTACCCGGACCGTCACTGGCGCCGGGCACCTGGTCGCACGTCGCGGTCTCGGTGGATCGCGGACCGCAGGGTGGCCAGTGGTACCTGAACGGTGCCTCGTCCACGGCGGGAGCGTTCGCGCCGCTGACCGGTTCGGTGTCATGCACGGCGGATATCTACATGGGCCAGGTGAGCCCGGCTTTCGGCACCACGACCGGCTTCCGCGGACGCATCGATGAAGTTGAGCTGTTCGCGAGCCCTGTGGCGACGCTGCCGGTGCTGCCGGTGGTGAGTGTTGCCGGTATCGTCAATGCGGGCCCCTATGGCAAGTGCCCCGAGTCGGTGTTGATGCCCTCAGTCACCACGATCTGCGGGAACGCCACGTCCGTGCAGGTGTGCTTCAGCGTCTCCAACGGCACAGCGGTCGCGCAGAGCTATCACTGGTCGATGGCCGGGTTGCCTGTGGGACCCGGCTGCAGTGTGGCGGGGCCTGTCGTATTCACGCCGGCCTCTGGCACCCTCACCGTTCCGCCGGGCACGTTGTCGGTCCCTGTCTGCGTCACAATTCCGCGACCTGCGGGATTGACGAGCCAGAACGCGACGTCGTGCTACGCCGTGTCGATCTTTAATGACGCGACCGGCGCCTGCACCACGAAGAAGGGCACGATTCGCGCCGACTACAGTTGCTGGTGCATCACGCCGCCGACCGGTCCCATCAGTGTCGCGGCGCGTGTGGCCAGCGGCACGCCGATCAGCATCGGCATCGGTCACCCGTGCGATCCCACGTCGAGCCCGTATCGCATCAGCGCGGTAGCCCTCAACACGGACCATCCGGATCCGCTGGCGGTCAGCCTCAATGGCCTGCCGCCGGGCGAGCCGGTGCTCGGAACGCTCTCGCTCACTCCGGGCGGCGGCGATCCGCAGGTCACGGTCAACGTGAGCTACCCGAACGGCTACGACGCCGCGGCGCCTTACGAGATCCTGCTCGAAGCGGATCTCGATGGCGATGGCACGTTCGAACCCGTGGGTGGCACCGTTGTGGTGTCGAACTACAGCGCCACACAGGCGGCCGGAGTCGCACCTACGGTCCTCCCGTTGGCCGACCTGCAGCTGCTGCTCGCACCGAATCCCTTCAGCGGTGGAACGGGAGTCAGCTTCACGCTCTCGCACGCCGATGAAGTGCAGGTCGGCGTCTACGACCTGAGTGGCCGCGTGGTTCGCGCGCTGCAGCGGGGCAAGCTCGCGGCGGGCAGCCATCGCTTCGATTGGAACGGGCGTGACGAGCAGGGCCGCAAGGTTCAGGCGGGCGTCTACTTCGTCCGGCTCGAAGCGACCGGCCGCCACCTGGACTCGAAGTTGGTGAAGTTGCAGTAAGCCGAAACAAACAGACGGGGGCGTCGCGGATATCGCGGCGCCCCCGTTCTGCTATCCGCGACGTGTCAGGTGTCCGCGCGGACACTTCGCTAGATCGCGACCGCAGCGCCCCTTGGTTACTCTGCCCGCCCCAGCACCGAGATCCGCGTCGACATGACCTTGCCCGGCACGCGATAGCGGACGAAGTACAGCCCCGCGCCGGCGCGATGGCCGTCGACGAGTCCGTTCCAACGGGCGCGGTGCGTGCCTGCGGTCTGCGACTCGTCCGCCAGTACCGCGACTTCGCGGCCCTGCAGGTCCATCACGCTCAGCCGGACCGGGGCGGCGTAGGGGAGCGCAAAGTCCACGTTGACGTTCCCGGGTGCAGGATTGGGCCAGGTGCGCACGATCGCGAACGCCGTGGGGGCGCCACCGAACGTCAGCAACGAGTCGGCGGTGGCAGCGGCACCTGGGTTCGATGTGGCGGCTTCAGTGATAGCGAAGGCGCCGCTCGTCGTCGCGCCCATGTTGCCCGACATGTCCATCACCGAGACGAGGCACGTGAAATGACGCGTGGCGCCCGAGTTGGTGGGGGAGCCGTCGACGGTCCAGCTGTAGGAGCCGGTGTTCGGGACGTCGATCGCGATGGGAACCCAGACGGGCGGCGAGAGCTGGCGCGAGACCCAGATCCACACCTTGTCCACCGGCTCATCGCCAATGACGGTCCAGCGAATCGTGGTGGGCACGCCCAACTGCAGATCTTCGCCGGCGGCAGGGCTGGTCATGACCATGCGCGGATCGTTGAAGCCGTTCACCACTTGCTGGTAGGGGGGCGAGAGGCTCTGAAGGTAGCCGGCGCCGCCGGTGAATTGGGCGACGATGGTGTGTGTGCCGATCGCCAAGGCGTTCGTCATGACGCTTGCGACGCCATTCGACACCTGCCCATACCCCAGGCTCGTGTTCCCCTCATTGAAGCTCACGCCGCCGCCCGCCACGGGAGGGACGATCGTTGCGGTGAAGGTGATCCACTCATGGACCGTGGACGGGTTGGAATTCGAGGTGAGCGTGACCACGGCGGGCTGTCCGGGGCGGATGCTTTCGTAGAACGAAGCGGACGCGCTCGAGTAGAGCGTGGCGCCGTCGTACTCCGCGTGGAAGTACAGGGACGTTACGTCGAGTGGGAGGGCGATGGGGATCTGGTACGACAGCGCGGCGACGCCGTCGGTCAGTGTCACGTCGCCGATCAGGCTGGACTCGGTGTAGAAGTGCACGTTGCCCGGAGCCTGCGTAGGATTGACGCGCGCCGTCAGTACGATCGTCTGCCCGCGCGCCACGGGGTTCATGTCTGGGCTGAGCGCGAGCGTGGTGTTCGAGAACCCGATGAACAACTGCGTGAACGATGCGGCGCTGGGAGCGGTGAGGGTGTCGCCGCTGTAGCTGGCGACGATCTCGTGCGAGCAGCAGGTGGTCGCGAGGTAGTCGAATTGCGCTACTCCGCCCACGACCAGCGCGGATCCCCTGTTCTGGCCGTCCACGCTGAATCGCACGGTCCCGGTGGCGTTGCCTGGCGTGATGGTCGCGGTGAAGCGCACGCTCGTGCCGATCGGGGCGGGGTTGAGATTCGAGATCAAGGCCACATTGCTGGCACGACGCGAATCGAGCACCGTCTGGCTGATGTGCGCGGTCGATGCCGCGACGAGCGAGTCGCCCGCGTAGCTGGCAGCGATGTCATGCTGGCAGCACGCTCTGGGGTAGTAGTTGATGCGCGCGATCCCGCCGACGAGCGGGGCGGAACCAATCGTGTTGCCGTCCTCGGAGAACTGGATGCTGCCCGTCGCCGAGCCCGGCGTGACGCTGGCGGTGAGCACCAGCGTATCGCGCTCCGCCGCCGGTTGCTTGCTCGTCGTGAGCTGGATCGAGCTGGGCACCCTTGGCGCCAGTGGAAGCGAGAGTAGCGCGGTGCTGCCGATCCAGAACGAATCGCTATCGAACGTGGCGCGAAGCAGGCGGGTGTTGGTGTAGGGCACGTCGTACGGCAGCGTCGCGATGCCGTTGACGAGTGGCGCATCGCCGAGCGTGCGGTCCTGGTCGGCGAAGTGCACGAGTCCACTCACATACGGCGGGGTGATCGTGGCCGTGAGCGTTACGGGGCGGCCGCGTGGGGCGGGGTTGGCGCTGCTGGCGAGCGCCAGCGTTGTCGTGGGGCCGACCGCCTGGATGTCGATGCCGGCGGCGCACGGTTCGTGCGTGGCGTCTCCCGCGTAGTTGGCGATGATGCCACGCTTGCCAGCGGTCGGGGAGCGGTAGCTAATTGCGGCTGAGCCGTCGGGTCCCAGGGCGACCGCGTGCGGGCTCGCGACATTGACGTCAATGGTCCCGGTCGTCCCGAGGGGGAACAACTGGAAGCGCAGCGAGAAGTTGCGCGACCCCTGCACCAACGTGGGCGTGATCGTCATGTGCGTGATGATGCCGTTCTGGATGAACCGGAGCGATTGAGCGGCGGGAACGAGCAGCGAATCGCCCGGGAACTCCGCGATGATCTCATGGGTGCCGACTGCCAGGTTGTTCACCGCGAGCGTCGCGGCTCCTGAAGCGATCGGTGTGCTGCCTGCGGAGACGCCATCCATCGTCCAGTTCATGTTGCCATGGGATCCCGGCACCGGTGTGCCTCTCGAGGTCAATACGGCGCGAATCGTCAGCGGAATGCCGAGCTCCGGGAGCGCCGGGATGGTGGTCAGCGTGATCTCGACCACGCCGGCATCGAGGGTGACCAGCCTGAGGCTTCCCACAGCGGTTGCGACGACCGTGTCACCCAGGAATTCCGCATCGAGGTCATGCGAGCAGCACGTCAGCGGCCGGTAGTCGAACTGCGCGACTCCGCCGGCGAGTGTAGCCGTTGCGAGGAAGCCATTATCGGCGAAGAAATTCACGCGGCCGGTGGCCGAATGTGGCGTCACCGTGGCGGTCAGGCGCGTCAGCGCGCCGAGCAAGACGGGATTGGGCTCCGCCGTCAGCCGGACACTGCTGGGCGCCGGCTGCGTGACGGGTAGCGTCAACAGCGTCGTCGAGCCCGACCACACGGAGTCGGGGTCGAACGTGGCGTACAGCGACAGGTCTCCGGAGACATAGGGGATGTTGTAAGCGATCGTCGCGATGCCGCCCACGAGGGGGGCAGCGGCGATGGCGCCGGCGGTGTTGTAAAAGCGAATGATGCCCGGCACACCGGACGGCGAGATCGTCGCGGTCAGTGTGACAGGGCGCCCGCGTGGGGCCGGAGCCGCGCTGCTGGCCAGGGACAGCGAAGTGACCGCGCCGCGGAATTCAAGATCCAGCGAGGCGGTACTGGCTTCATGGGTTGCGTCGCCCAGGTAGCCGGCGGTGATGTTGTTCACCCCAAGTGACGGCGCATGGTAGGCGAGGGTCACCGAACCGTCGGGGCCGAGCGGGACGACTTGAGGGTTGGCGAAGTTGATATTGAGGTTGCCCGTTACCCCGGCGGGAGTCACCTGAAAGCGCAGCGTGACATCGCGGCCGTTCACGGGGTTCTGCGAAGGGGTGATGCTGAGCTGTGTGGCGATGGCGTGCTGGGTGAAGACGAGCGATTGCGAGGTGGGCGCCAGGATCGAGTCGCCGGCGAAGCTAGCCTCGACCGTGTGTTGTCCGATGGCGAGGGTGTCGTCCCGCAGCGACGTGAGCCCGTTGAAGATGGCGGTGGTGCCGACTGGCTGCCGGTCGATGAGCCAATTCATCACGCCGCGCGGGCCCGGAACCTGCACGCCGCCGGTGAGCAACGTGGCGCGAATCGACAAGGGAGAGCCGAACTCGGCGCGGGTAGGAATCGTCGCGAGTTGGATCACCATGTTCGCGGGAGCCACCACGACCTGGACGAGGCCAGCGCTCGACCCGGTGTAAGTGGTGTTTCCCAGGTAGGAGGCCACGATGCCATGCGAACAACAAGCGGTGGGCCGGTAGTCAAAGGTCGCGACTCCACCTGAAACCGGAACGGTGCCCAGTTCCAGCCCGTCGCCGACGAAACGCACGCTCCCCGTCGCCGCCGCCGGGAACACGGTTGCGGTGAGCCGCGTCGTCTCGCCGAGAAGCATCGGGTTGGCGCCCGACGCGAGCCCGAGACCCGTGGCTCCCGGTAGCGTCACGGGCAACGTCAGCACCGCTGTGCTGCCTTGCCAAAACAGCAGGGTGTCCGAGTCGAACACGGCGCGCAGCAGTCGCGGTCCGGTGAGTGGGACGGGATACGCCATCGTCGCGACGCCGTGGACGAGCGCTGCGTCCCCGATCGCGCCGTTCTGGTCTAAGAAGTGAATCGTTCCCGGAATGCTATCGGGCTGCATCGACGCTGTCAGCGTCACTGACCCGCCGCGAGGCGCCGGCGTCATGCTGCTGCGCAGCGTCAGTGTAGTCGCGCCCAACCCGAACACGAGGTCGATCGCGGCAGCACTGGGCGCATGCGTTGCGTCGCCCGGATAGTTGGCCACGATGCCGCGCTTGCCAAAGCTTGCCGCGTGGTAAGCGACGATGACGGAGCCGTTGGCGCTCAAGGGCATGATGCGCGGGTCGGCGATCCCGATGTTGAGCGAGCCGGTGGCCTCGGGCGGGAGAACCTGGAACGTCAGGGTGACGTCGTGGCCCAGCACGGGCGACTGCGATGGCGTGATGGTCACATTGGTGGCGATGGGGCTCACCGTAAACGCGATCGAGTCCGTCACCGCCGCCAGCGATGTATCCCCGGCGAACACTGCGCGTGCGAGGTGCGCACCCATATGCAGGCCATTGACGGCCAGCGTCGCGGTCGAACTGATGAGCGGTGTGTTGCCCGCCGGTGTTCCATCGACCACCCAACTGATGGGACCGTGTGGCCCCGACACGGGAGTGCCGTTCGCGAGCAGCCTCGCCGCGATCGCGAGCGGCGAACCATAGCGCGCCAGCGCGGGCTGCAGGGTGAACGACAGGGAAGTGGGAGTCACCGCCAGGGAGGCGCCGGCCGGTGGGATTGGGCGCGCTGCCGCGGGTGATGCGTCGGTGGGCGTGGATCCCGCCAGCGCGAGCGCGCTGAGCAGGGCGAGTACGTGCGTCTTCGGGAGTCGCATGAGGGACCTCGGGGCCGGGCCGCAATGGTGTACTTCATTGTAACTGCAGGGCCGGGGTGTGGTTACCGGAATCTCGTTGGCCGCTGGGGCGCGCGCTGGGATAGGTTCCGGCCAGAGGTGATGTCCCCCTCTGCCGTCCGGGTGCTTGGGCGCCGCGAAACGTGGGGCGGGCAGAACGCCATGAGGAGGAGCCTGGAAATGTCGATTGCGCGTATGACCGGAGTCGTCGCCCTGGCGCTGCTGCTGTCCGGCTGCTCCGCCGGCACATCGAAGTTTCCCGCCGCCATGCGCCGGCGCATCGAGGCCGACGGCATCGTGCGCCACGAAGATGATGCGCGCATTCGCTACACGCGTGGCGCGACCCGCAAACAATGGGATGAGGGCGTCGCTTCGATCGTGCTGACGCGCGAGGGCTTCCTGATCCACAAGAACGATCGCGTGCTGTTCGAGATCACGCCGCTCAACCGCGCGCGTTATCGCGTGCATCGCGATCACGACCGCCTCGCCGTGACCAGCGCCGCCGCGGCTTCGCACGCGAGCTGGTCGTGGCGCCCGAAGGACAGCGACGCGGAAGGCTGGGCACGCGACATTCGCGCGACTTTGCGCGGCAAAGCCGAAGCCGGCGAGGACGCGGCCGCGGACCGAGACACGACCAGCGAATAGCCTGGGGGGCGCTGCCAGAGTCGCGGATCCGCTGTTGCGGCAGGGTTTTTCCTGCGCTCGCCCGCATGCGCTAGATTCATCGTATGTCCCTCACTCCCGGTACCCGGCTCGGCCCCTACGTGATCGTCGCCCAACTCGGCGCGGGCGGCATGGGCGAGGTGTACCGGGCGCGTGATCCGCGGCTCGACCGCGAGGTGGCGCTCAAGGTGCTGCCCGAGGCGTTCGCGCGCGACGCCGAACGGCTCGCGCGATTCGAGCGTGAAGGCAAAACGGTTGCGGGGCTCAATCACCCAAACATCGTCACCTTGTTCTCGATCGAAGAAGTGGATGGGATCCGCTTCCTGACCATGGAACTGGTCGAGGGCAAGAGTCTCGACAAGCTCGTGGCGCCGGGTGGGTTGCCGCTCGAGCGCGTGCTCGAACTGGCGGTGCCGCTCGCGGAGGCCATGGTGGCGGCGCACGCCAAGGGCATCGTGCATCGCGACCTGAAGCCCGCGAACGTCATGGTGAGCGCCGAGGGCCGCGTCAAAGTGCTCGACTTCGGCCTCGCCAAGCCGCCGCAGGCGCTCGGGGCGAGCGAGGCGACGCAGGCGCTGACGATGGAGTTGCCGTTGTCGGGCGCGGGGCTCGTGCTGGGCTCGGTACCCTACATGGCGCCCGAGCAGGTGCGTGGCGAGCTCGTCGATGCGCGCACCGACGTGTTCGCGTTCGGCGCGATGCTCTACGAATTGCTGACCGGCCAGCGTCCGTTCAGGGGCGCCACCTTCGCCGACGTGAGTTCGTCGATCCTGCGGGATGCGCCTGCTTCGTTGGCCAGCGCGCGTGCGGGGCTGCCCCTGGAGATCGAACGCATCGTCGGGCGCTGTCTCGAGAAGTCGCCGCGGGACCGCTACCAGAGCGCTTCCGACGCGCACAGCGAGTTGCGCATGTTGCAGCGGATGTTGGAGGGCGGGGCGTCAGGAGCATCGAAGGATGCGCGCCCCGATGCGCCGTCCATCGCCGTGCTGCCTTTCAGTAACATGAGCGCCGATCCAGAGAACGAATATTTCTCGGATGGGCTGACCGAAGAGTTGCTCAACGTGCTGGCGAAGAACCCGGGGCTCAAGGTGACGGGACGCACATCCTCGTTTGCCTTCAAGGGCAAGCACGAGGACCTGCGCGAGATCGGGCAGAAGCTCGGCGTCGGCACGCTGCTCGAAGGCAGCGTGCGTCGCGCCGGCAATCGCGTACGCATCACCGCGCAATTGATCAAAGTCGCCGACGGCTTCCACTTGTGGTCCGAAACGTATGACCGCGTGCTCGACGACATCTTCGCTGTGCAGGACGACATCGCGAGCTCAGTTGCCAAGGCGATGCACGTGACGCTGCTCGGTCGGCCTGCCGTCGGGGCGACGCAAACGGATGGCAAGACCTACGAGTTGCTGTTGCAGGCCCACAATTTCGTGAACCAGAGCACTGGCCCGGCGCTGGCGAGAGCCGTCGCCCTGTACCAGCAGGTGCTTGAAGCCAATCCCAACGAAGCGCGCGCGTGGGCAGGGCTGGCAAGCGCCTATGTGACCCAGTGCTTTTATGGTCACGGTCCGACCCAGGAAACGCATAGGCTCGGGCGCAAGGCCGCGGAGCAGGCGCTGGCCCTGGATGAGAGTCTGTCCGAGGCGCACGAGGTGATGGGCTGGATACTGGCCTCGCTGGAATTTCGTTGGGCCGAGAGCCTCGACGCGTTTCGCAGGGCAAGCGCACTGGCCCCCGGGGCAGCCGGTCCTCTCGGCTCGCTCGGGGTGTACCTCGCGGTATTCGGTCAGGTCGAGCAGGGGCTGGAGTTGTTGCGAAAGGCCGAGGAGATTGATCCGCTGAATCCGCACACCCACCTGAATCGCGGGCGTGTGGAATCCATGCGGGGTAACACCCAGGGAGCGGTGGAGGCCTACCTCAGGGCGCGCGACCTGAGCCCCAGCATGTCGCCGATACAATCCTCGCTGGGGCTCGCCTACTTGCGGCTCGGACAGCTCGAGCAGGCCGTCGTGGAGATCCAGAAGGAGGCTTCACCCGGTTACCGCGACTACGCCCTCGCCATTGCCTATCACGTCATGGGCCGCTCCGCGGATTCGGACGCGGCGGTGGCGAGGATGCATATGCTGGAAGACCAGTGGGCGTTCCAATTCGCCGCGGCGCATTCCATGCGTGGCGAAGCGGATGAGGCGTTCCACTGGCTCGAACGCGCATTCGAGCTGCATGACTCAGGCATCGCGCTGTCGCGTGCGAGCGTTTACCTCGAGCCGCTGCACAGCGACCCGCGCTGGCCGGTATTCCTCGCCAAGGTCAACCTGCCTGGCTCAGGCCCGAGCGCGTCGTCCGCGCCGAGCGCGTGAGGGTGGCCGCGTTCCAGTAGCGCGCGTGCGCGCCGCGGGAACCGTCGCCGCTGTGGTATCGATGTCGGGCTCACGAGTCTCGATCGGTGCGCGGGTCTCCATCGGTGCGCGCGTCTCGGTCGGTGCGCGGGTTTCCATCGGCGTCCGGGTCTCGCTCGGCGCCCGCGTCCCGCCCCGCGCCACTCGCGGTGAGCGCCGCCCCGTCGCGGCCCGCTCGCTCGCCACGCCTGTCACCACGTAGGTGCCGCTGCGCTCGCCCTTGCGCAGGGTGACGATGCCCTGCTCCTGCGCGTCCTCGAGCAATTCGCTGAAGCTGCCGAAGCCGAGTGCGGCCTCGCTGAACGCCGGGCGCTTGCGCTTCATGGTGTCCTTCACCAACGAGGCCTGCATCACTTCGAAGTTCTCACGCTGCAGCGCGCGCACGGTGTCGGCCAGCAGGCGGAAGGCGCCCGCTTTGTCGTGCGCCGGGCGTGACCGGTCGCCCTGGGGCTCGGGCTCGGCACCGCGTTCGAGATCCTCGTAGTAGATGAACTCGTCGCAACTGTTCGCCAGCAGCGGTGAGGTCGAGGCCTTCATGCCCAGCCCGATCACGTACTTGCCGTTCTCCTTGAGCTTGGAGACAAGCGGGGAGAAGTCGCTGTCGCCCGAGACCACCACAAACGTATCGATGTGGCCCTTGCTCCAGCTCAGGTCCATGGCGTCGACCACCAGGCGGATGTCGGCGGAGTTCTTGCCCGTGGATTCGCGGCGCGGGATCTCGATCAACTCGATGCCGTGCTCGTGCAGGCTCGTGGTGTAGCTGCGGAAGCGGTTCCAGTCGGCGTAGGCGACCTTCACCATCACCTTGCCCTTCTCCAGCAGGCGGTCGAGGATACGCCCGATCTCGAAGGTCGCATGGGAATCACGCAGCCCCAGCGCGATGTTCTCGAAGTCGATGAACACGGCGATCTGCAGCTGGGGTCCGGAGGTTGTTGAGGGGACGGGCATGAGAGGATCCTTCCTCGAGAAGGGGATTGGAGCAGGACGCCCGACACCGAAGCCAAAG
>JAYSRO010000167.1:0-6596 GCA_043720995.1 Candidatus Eiseniibacteriota bacterium | reverse complement strand
TCTGCTGCGCCAGCACGTGATTGAGCACGTCGAGCCGCTTGCTGGTCTCCGCGCGCTCCTTGAAGAAGCTCTCCGCCGCATTCGAGATCATCTCGACCGCCTTAGCTTCGGCCGTCGCCCGCGTGATGCGCGCTTGCGCATCGCCCTCGGCCTTCAGGATCTCCGACTGCTTGACGCCCTCGGCCTGCAGGATCTGCGACTGCTTCACGCCTTCGGCTTCCAGAATATTGGCGCGCTTGTCGCGTTCGGCTTTCATCTGGCGGGACATGGCTTCGGTGATATCTGCAGGCGGGTCGATCTTCTGGACTTCGACGCGCGTCACCTTGACGCCCCACGTGTTGGTGGCTTCATCGAGCACGGCGCGCAGGTTGGAGTTGATGGTGTCACGCGCGGTAAGGGTTTCGTCGAGCGACTTGTCGCCGATCAGGTTGCGCAGGTTGGTCTGCGCCAGCGTCGTGGCGGCGTAGCCAAAGTTCTGGACCTCGAACGTGGCCTTCACGGGATCGCTGATGCGGTAGTAGATGACGGCATCCACCGTGACCGAGACGTTGTCCTTGGTGATCACCTTCTGCGGCTCGACATTGATGACGCGTTCCCGCATATCGACCTTGATGACGCCTTCGATCATCGGTACGAGGAAGGTCAGGCCCGAATCAATCGTGTGACGGTAGCGCCCGAGCCTGAGCACCAGCCCCTTTTCATACTGCGCGATGACGCGCGCGGAACGGGCCAGCGACACCAGCGCGATGAACAGCACCACGACCATCAGCACAAATCCGAACTGTTGCATCGTTACCTCACCTGAAGGGTGACGCCGTCGATGCCGGCGACAGTCACACGCTGTCCCGGCTCGAGTGGCGTGACAGTGTCGTTCGCGACATCGGCGCGCCAGATCTCATCGTTCACTTTGACCTGCCCCGGCGCGTGTGGAGCGATGCGTTGCAGCACGATCGCCTCGCGGCCGACCAGCGCATCGGTGTTCGTCTTGACGTGCGTATTCTGCATGCGGCGGCGCAAGAAGCTGCGGCCGATCGCCACGTACGCGAGGCACAGGACGCTCGCGGTGATGAATCCCACGGTCGTCGAGCCCATCAGCAGGCCGAGCCCACCACCGACCAAGAATGTCGATCCGACGAGTACGAGATCGAACCCGGCAAAGCCACCGAGCATGACTTCGACGAGGATCATCAAGGCGCCGCCGATGATCAGCAGCCAGTTCCACGTGATTCCCAAACCCATTCGCCACACCTCCCGGGATTCCCGCGAGCGACAGGCGCGCGGGTCTTCAATGCGGACTATGTGACCGTACTCCCAGCGCTGCAAGCGGAACGGGAGAGGTAGCGGCAACGCTCGAGGCGATGCGTGCTTGCAGCTACGCGTCCAGCGCGCCCTTGCCTGCCGCAACACGCTCAATGATGCGCGACGTGCTCCAGCCCTCGCGCACGCGAATGCGCTCCACGCGGCCGCCTATGGCCTCCACGAATTCGCGGCCCACGATCTGGTCGAGCGCCCAGTCGCCGCCCTTCGCCAGCACATCGGGGGCGACCTCGCGGATGATCCGGTCCGGCGTGTCTTCACCAAAGATCGCCACGCCATCGACGCATTCGAGTGCCGCAAGCATCTCGGCGCGTTCGTGCTCCGGCACGATAGGGCGCTTGGGACCTTTGAGCCGTTGCACCGACGCGTCGGCGTTCACGCCGATCACCAATCGGTCCCCGAGCAGCCGCGCCTCTTCGAGATACTCGACGTGACCGCGGTGCAGCAGGTCGAACACGCCATTGCTGAACACGATGCGCTCCCCTGCCGCGCGCCACGCGGCCAGTGAAGCGACCAGCGCATCCGGCAGCCGCTCGTGGCTCACGCGCTCAACGCCTCAATATCGGCGAGCAGTTTCTGCGGGCTGCACGTCGCCGTGCCCACCTCACGAATCACGATGCCCGCGGCATGATTGGCCAGGCGGCACGCGGCGACAAAGTCCGCCTTGCTCGCCAAAGCCAGCGCCACGACGCTGACAACCGTGTCACCGGCTCCCGTCACGTCGTAGACCTCACGCGCCACGGTGGGCAGGCTGGTGTAGCGGCCGCCGCGTTCGAACAGGCTCATGCCGTCGGGCCCGCGCGTCACGAGTATCGCTTCAGCATTCAACCGCTTCTGCAGCCCCCAACCGACTTCCATCAGGCTTGCGTCATCGACGATGCGGCGGCCCTGCACGTAGCCCGCTTCGAGTTGGTTGGGCGTCAGGATCGTCGCATCGCGATAGGAGTCGATGTGGCTGTCCTTGGGATCGACGCACACGGGAATGCCACGCCGCCGCGCCGCGCCCAGCGCGGTCTCGAGCGTGCCCGGGTGAATGACGCCCTTCCCGTAGTCGCTCACCACCAGTGCTTCGGCGGTCTCCAGCTCGCGCAGGATCGCGGTGCGCAGGCGCT
The DNA here is from genome assembly GCA_043720995.1 of Candidatus Eiseniibacteriota bacterium. Lineage (GTDB taxonomy): Bacteria > Eisenbacteria > RBG-16-71-46 > RBG-16-71-46 > RBG-16-71-46 > JANLWK01. Next base: position 4,167 of record JAYSRO010000167.1, on the reverse strand, counting down.
CGAACAATTCGCCGTCGACATCGGCGCGCGATTCGCGATCGGCGCGCACGATCTGCTGCGAGTGCGCGACGATGCGCGTCTTGACGGTCGTGGGACGGGATGTGTCGGCGAGCAGGCTATCGGCTCGCACCCCGCGCGCTTCCAGTTCGCGCATCAACACGCGGCCATCTTCATCGTTGCCGCGCACCGAAATCAACGCGGGAGATGCACCGAGCGCGCTCAGGTTGGCGGCGACATTGCCGGCGCCGCCGAGCGAGATCGTCTCGCGCTCGACTTCGACGACCGGGACCGGCGCTTCGGGCGAGATGCGTTCGACCCGCCCCCACAGGTAACGGTCGACCATGACATCACCCAGCACGGCGACGCGGCGGCCGCTGAAGCGGCTGACGATGGCGCGCAACGAAGCAAGATCGAGCTCATGAGTGGTCATGCGCGCGGGACGCTACACCGCGTGATTGGCGACGGTCAAAGTTCGACGAGGCCCCGTGCTGAGTAACGTCTCGCAGGTGCGGATCGCCTGCGAAGCGTGACTTCGGACCCTTGCCGTGCGTTGACGCCGAAGTTGCGAGACCCCTAGGCTTCGCGCCATGGACATCCAAATCACTCCCTGGACCACGGCCGATCACGATGCGGTTCGTGCAATGGTCGCAGAGCCGCTGCTGCGGCAGCAGTTCGACAAATTAATCGGCCCCAACCGCGTCGAGTCGTGGCTCCTGGACCCGTTCTGCGATCCCGAGATGCGCTGGATTGCGCGCGTGGACGGCACCCCCGTTGGATTTGCGTACGCCTTCCTGCTGCCTGCCAGCAGCCCGCCGTGGGCCATGTTACGCATCGCGGTTGCTCCGGCCTACCGCCGCCGCGGCATCGGCACCCGCCTGCTCCAGGCGCACCTCGACGCGATTCCCCGGCGCGGTCCCACGATGCGCGAGTTGTGCCTCAGCGCCTTCGAACCCTGCCCGGAAGGGGGCGCTTTCGCGCGCCATCATGGCTTCCAGCAGGTGCGCACTTTCTGGGTGATGGAGAGGCAGGTCGAGGGATTGAAGGCCCCCGAATGGCCCTTGGGGATCGAAACGCGGTTGTTCGACGGCAGCGACGAAGCCCTGTTCGGGTGGAATGAATCCTACAACGATTCGTTCTCGAGGCACTATCATTTCGTGCCTTCCACCGTCGAGGAATGCCGCGCCGAGATCGTGCTGCCGGATTTCGACCCGACGGCCCTCCTGCTGGCCTACGAGGGAACGCGCTGCGTGGGCTTCTGCCGCAACGAGGTGCACGCGAGCGACGGCGAGATTGCGACGCTGGCCGTGACGCACGATTGGCAAGGTCGTGGACTGGGACGCGCGCTGCTTCGTTGGGGCGCGCAGTGGCTCGTGGACCAAGGTGCATTGCCGATCACGTTAATGGTCGATGGTGAGAATGAGCAGGCGTTGCGGCTGTACCGTTCCGAAGGGTTCGAGATCTCGAAGACACGCCCGGTGTGGGCCGTGAATCGTTGAACGAATAGACCTATTCCGCGCCGCTCACGCAGCGGTCGCGCTGGAGGAATCCGGATGGCCGAGGAAGCCCGCGGCACCAATGGCATGACGCTCAAGCAGTATTCCGTACTGGTAGCCGCTGGAGCCTTCGTCACCACGTTCGCGCAGTTACGGATCCTGGCCAAGTTCCCGCTCACGTTCCTGCTCAAGGAGCACTTCCAGCTCCCGCAGGAATCCGTCGCGGTGTTCTTCTTCTGGGCCACGTTCGCCTGGAACCTGAAGCCGCTCGCGGGACTGCTCGCCGATGCCTTCCCGCTGTTCGGTACGCGGCGGCGCCACTACATGATGCTCGGCTCCCTGTTCGCCGGCGTGTTCTGGATCCTGATGGGCGCCAACGCCAACAACTACACCCTGCTGTTCGCCTTCGCGATCGCGGTGAATATCGCGACCGTGTTCGCCAGTACCGTCATGGGCGGCCTGATGGTGGAAGCGGGCCAGACCTTCGGCGCGCCTGGGCGCATGACCTCGCTGCGCCAGTTCGTGCAGAGCATCTCGCAAATCATCGCGCCGCTGGTCGGTGGCTACCTGGCGAGCAGGGCGTTCGGGCTGACCACCGGTATCGCCGCGGGATCGGTGATCGCGCTCGCCATCCTCACCTTCCTGTATCTCCATGAGCGCGCCCCGGCAGTCGTCCAGACGGTCGCGGTGCCGGACGCCGAGCGCCCACACTACAAGCCTTCCACCACGATGATCGTTGCGGGGTTGGCCCTCGCCGGCGGCGCGGCGTGGCTGTTCAGCATCCCGGACGCTCGCAATATCGGCGTGTCGCTGTTCGCCATGCTTGGCGTGTTCGCGCTGATCGTCGCGATCCTCTTCCTGCGCACGAACAACGCCGTGATCGTGCGCGCCCAGAGCCAGCTCGCGCAGATCTTCGAATCGCGCACGTTGTGGCTCGCCTCAACGATGCTGTTCCTGGTCTACACGGTGCCCGGCCTGTACACCGCGCTGACCTACCGGCAGAGCGACGTGTTGCACTTCAGCAAGCAGTACATCGGCCTGATGGAATCACTGGAGGCCGCCTCGGGTGTGCTGGCGGCAATCGCGTACCTGTTCCTGTGCCGCAAGTTCAAGTTGCGCTGGCTGCTGCTGGGCGGCGTGGGCATCAACGCCTCGGCCACCGCGCTCTATCTCCTGTACACCCACCAGACGGCGCCGATGGTGCACATCGTCACCGGGTTCTGCGTGATCCTGTCCGAGCTGGCGCTGATGGATCTCGCCGTGCGCTCGACCCCGCGCGGCTGCGAAGCGCTCGGCTTCTCGCTGATGATGAGCATGCGCAACTTCGGGCTGGGCTTAAGCGACGTGCTCGCGACCAAACTCGTCGACCAGTTCCACTTCCAGTTCAACTGGCTGGTGCTGATCAACGTCGGCACGACGCTGCTGATCCTGTTCGGTCTGCCGCTGCTGCCGGGCCTGATCACCAACTCGCGCGACGGCGACAAACCGGCGTAGCGGTTCGCACGAGCTGCCGTCAGCGCGGCGAGAATTCAAAGCGCTGGCGGCACCACACTTCAACCGGCTCCCCCGCGTACAGTGCGGGGTAGAATTCCATCGTGGCGGCGCAGCGGCGCGCGGTGAGCACAAGGGCCGAGTCCGCGTCGCCCGCGGCCCATTGCACGTCGACGACGCGCCCCCGCACATCGACGCGCACCTCGAGTTCGATGGTCACCGCGTGGTCGAGACCCGCGGGTGCCACGACCCGGGCGGGGCGGCGCAGGATTGGGGGCAGCAATGTCGCCGGATCGCTCGCGGAGCGCGGCTCGGCTGGAAGCACGCTATCCGGCGCGGCCGGCGGCAGCGGTGGCTCCACCACGCCCGCGGGTGCCAGAGCAACGCGAGCGACACGTGCGACATCGATACGTACCGCCGGCGGCTGGGCCGCGAAGGCCTCGCTGCGGCCGGTGTCGGCGAGCACGTCGACCGCGAGATACGTGGATCCCCGTGGCTGCGTCGCCCCGGGGCCGGGATCCCGCGCGGAATCGCGTACACCGCAGCCCTCCCACGCGACGGCTGCCACCGCCAGCGCGAGCACCGCCACCCCGGCGCGCAACAATCGCAGCCATTGAGAGCGCCTGCGAATGGGACTAGAGTCTAGGCGATCCATCATGAAATTCTCGGCGCACCGTGAATCGGAGGTTGGATATGAACGCTCGTGAGCGTGTATGGGCAGCCCTGCACGGTAAGGCGGTGGACCGCCCGCCGGTTTCGTTCTGGGGCCACTTCTATCACCGCGAGTCTTCCGCCGAACAACTCGTCGAGGCGACGCTCGAGTTCCACGCACGCTACGGCTGGGACTGGGTGAAGCTCAACCCGCGCAAGCACTATCACGTCGAGCCCTGGGGCGTGAGCTACCGCTATCCCGGTGTGCCGGACGTGAAGCCGGTGCTCGATCAATACCCGATCAAGAGTGGCGCGGACTGGGCGAGCATTGCAGCGGTCCCCTACAACGAAGGCGCCCTCGGCGAGCAACTCGAAGCGGTGCGCCTGCTGCGCTCGCGGCTGCCGGCAGAGGTGCCCTTCATCCAGACGGTATTCACGCCGTTCGCGATCCTCGGTGAGATGACGCGCACGCCGCAGGAGCTGTTGCAGCATCTCGATTCGCACCCCGCGGAAGTGCGGCAGGCGCTCGAGA
>JAYSRO010000166.1:0-6598 GCA_043720995.1 Candidatus Eiseniibacteriota bacterium | reverse complement strand
GGGTCTCGCGCGCCACAGGGATCAGCAGTGTAAACGTACTGCCCGCTCCCATGACACTCGACACCTCGACTCGTCCACCGTGCGCGCGCATGATCTGGTCGACCAACGAAAGCCCAAGCCCCGCGCCTTTGACGTTGTGCACGAGCCCGGTTTCGACACGCACGAACTTCTCGAAGATCCGCTTCTGGTCGGCCGGGGTGATGCCGATGCCCCGGTCCGTCACCGACACTGCCACGAACTCGTCGCGCAGCGCCGCAGACACCTTCACTTCGCGCCGTTCGCGCGAATACTTGATCGCATTGTCGAGCAGGTTCAGCACGCAGTGGCTGAGCGCCGTGGGATCAGCCCGCGCCACAGGCAGACTGTCGGGCAGATCGGTCGAGACTGCAAATCCCTGATCCTCCAGCCGCAGCTTGAAGCTCTCGAGTGTTTCACGCACCAGCTGGACCACATCGAGGGACTCGAACCGCAGCACCTTCTGGCCGGCTTCGATCCGCGCGAAATCGAGGATGTTGTCGACCAGGCGCTGCAGCCGCAGCGTTTCGCGGCTAATCGTGGCGATGAACTTGTCCCGGTCCGCTTCGTTCGACACGCGGCCCATCTCCAGGGTCTCTACCGCCAGCCGGATCAGCGCGATCGGGGTCTTCAGCTCGTGGCTCACGTTCGACACAAAGCCGGACTTGAGCTGCGCCAGCTCCAGCTGGCGGATCGTGTAGCGCAGCACCAGCGCCGAAGCGATGATGATGGCGAGCGCCATCAGGATGATGAATGTGATTTCCAGGATGACGAACCGCTCGGTCCACACGATCGGCGCGCTCTCGGTCGGCGAAACCCGCACCTGGAAGTGCTCGAACGGCCCCGACATCGCCTCGGTGGCCGCGGTGTGCTGCGTGTACGGCACCCGCACGCGCCCCAACTCCACTCCGCCGGGCCCGAGGATCTGCACGCTCAGGCGGCGCGTCTGCTCGAGGCCGCCATACATGCGCGGGTTGCCGGGCAGGCGCTCTTGCACCACGTCGACCATATGCTCGCGCAGGAACCGCCCTGGATCGACCCACCAGCCACCCGCGCCCTGGAACTGCCCATCGCGGTCGCGCAGCAGCGTGCCGATGAAGAACTGCCCGCGGTGCGCCCCGCTGCCCGCGGCGTAGAGTAACGGCTGGCCTTCGACGATGAGCAACGAGCAGCCGTCGAGCAACTCCACCGGAATGAAACTTTCCCCCTGGAACTCGGTGGTGCCGCCACGCAGCGCCTGCAGGATTTCGTCCAGCGTGCCGTTCTCGCGCGCGACGTTTTCGGCCACGCCGCCGGCGCTGCGCACGTGCGTCATCAGGTCGATTTCGAACGCCTGAACCACCTGCTGCGCGATGTAGTCGTTGTAGCTCAGGCTCTCGCGCGCCACCTCGCCGGAGATGCGCAGGGTCAGGAACACCCCGAGCACGGCGAGCAGCACCGCAGGCATGCCGACGCCCAGACCAACGAGCGTCAGGATGCGGCGGCTGAAGCGGGACGCGGCCATGGGTGCTTACAAACCTAGCCGCGAGTCGCCAGCGGAAACAAGAGAGGCCGACCCGTTGTGCGAGCCGGCCCCTGATCCCCCTATCAAAGCGATCAGCTCTTGTTCCTGCCGTTGCTGGCCACCGCCATGGCGCGCAGCTTCGCGACCAGGCCTGGGTCAGACGAAGTCACCAGCGTCATGCAACCGCCTTCGATGTTCACCGTCTCGCGCGTCAGCTTGCCGCTCGCGATGGCGCCGCGGGCGTTGCGGCACTCGGGGCAAAGCTTGGCGCGATCGCCGGACTGCGCGAGCGAGACCAGGCGGTCGCCACGGCGCGCCATGGCGTTCTGCACCGCGCGAACGTGAGCCGGGGTGTCCGTCGTGTAGACGAACATCACGCCATTGCGCAGCGGCACGATCTGGGTCAGGGCGTCGCTCGCCGACATTTCGTTTGAGCAGTTGACCATCTCGGCGCACGCATCGCAGCTGCCCTTCATCTCAGCGGTGCTGGCGGCCGCGGTGCCATGCGAGCAGCTCGGCGCGCCGATCATGCCGGCACCCAAAGCCTGCGCGTCGCACGCGTCGTGATTCATGGACGCCGTGGCACCCTTCAGCTTGTTCGCGCAACATTCGGGCATGCCGGCCGTGGAGGCGTTGCTGGCTGTACCTTTGCCGTGAGCCGCGCACGAGCTCGCCGTGCTGGCGCTCGCGTTGCCGTGAGCCGCACAGGAGGCGGCGTTGCTCGCCGTGCTGGCGCTCGCGTTGTCATGAGCCTTGCACTCGGCAGCCATGCTGGCCGTGCAACCAGACGAACCGGAGCCGGCGGTGACCGCCGTCACCTTCACGCCGCGCCGGGTGTTGGCCTGCGCGGAGGTCTGCTTGTCTTGATCGCAGGCACTCGCCCAGATCGCCCAACTCGCCACCGCAACGAGCGTGACCGCAATCGCACCCAGTACGCGCTTGTTCATCTTTGGCACCTCCAGAATCGAGTTCGTCCGCCCTGACAGGATGGGCCCACGCAAGAAGTATCGGCCCGAACGCGAACAAGGCTGTCATCGACATCGGCAGGGCGTGTTACTGAAGTGCAAAACCCGTGACGGCAAGCCGCCGGTGAAGCGGTTTCGGGGAGCTGAATGCATCGATTTACCTGCCCCAGACGCCCGCCCCCCACGCCACCGCCGCCCCCCGGAGCAATTGACGCCCGCGGCACCGGTTCGTAAGGTGCGCGCCGCTCCATGCCCAAGTCCCGGCGCAAGTCCTCCCCGACCTTCGTGGCCACGATTCTGCTCGCGGTCACTGCCTTCGTGGTGTTCCTCGGAGGCGAGGGCTTGATCATGACGCGCACCGACGCTGGGCGCCTCACGGCGGCGCACTACCTGCATCTTGGCGACGACGCCTCGCTGCATGAAATCATCGCCCGCCAGATCCGCCACGGGCTCGAAGACGCCGGTGTGCCGCGCGACAGCATTCGCGAATCGGTGCGCGGCGGCGCCGAACCCCGCGTGCGCTGGCGGGTGGGACTGTGGCCGCGCGCCTCGACGATGCAGGTCAACTACGCCATCACGCGCGCACTCGAATCGCAGGGAGCGGTCGTGCTCTCGGGCACCGAAGCACAGGGACCCAAGGGCGAACTCGACGTCACGATCGTGGCCGGCCTGCCGGGACGGCCCACACATGAGGTGACCCTGGTGCGCCCCGGGCGCTCCTCCGGGCCCAAAACGGAGGCGCTCGCGCAGGGACGGATCGCGCTGGTGCTCTACGCGCTGGGCGACGACCTCGCGCAGGTCGAGGCCGTGCTGGCCCTGCCTCAGCCATTCGCCGCCGCGATCCCCGCCGGGTTGCCGTGGAGCAAGGCCGCCTTCCGCGCCGCGCGCGAACACCAACGCGAGGCGGTGCTGATGTTGCCGCTGGAACCGCTCAACTACCCGCGCATGAATCCTGGCCCGGGCACCCTACTCGTAACGATGAGCGGCTCGCGCATTGAGGGTGGTGTGCGCCACGCGCTCGATGAAGCGGGCCCTATCGCCGGGGTCACGAACCTCGCGGGATCACTGGCCACGCAGGACCAGTCCCTCATGTCCGCCGTCTACCGCGTGCTCAAGCAACGCCGCATGCCGTTCCTGCACATGGCGCCGGCGGCAGGTGCTGTGTGCAAACCCCTCGCGTCCCAGCTCGGCGTCGTCTACGAACAGCCCGACGTCATGCTCGAGGCCGGGTCCCACGGCGCGACCAAACCGCTCGACACCCAATGGAAGCACGCGCTCGAGCTCGCGCGCAGACGCGGCTCGGCCGTGGTGATGCTGCGCGTGAGCGAGGCCTCGCTGGGTTGGCTCGATGGCGCCACGTCAGCAAAGCGGCTCGGCGGCGTGCAGCTCGTGCCACTGACCGCGCTGCTGCGCCGGGCGCCGGAGCTCTAGCAGTCGGCAGGCAAGCCCCGAGTGCAAGGCGGCGAGGAGCGGCGCGCGAGGCATATCGTTAGATATTCCGCAGCGCGCCGCGACGAGCCAACGCAGCAATCGGGGCTTGCCTGCCGACTGCCCGGTGCTATGGTCCCGGGCGATGCGCGCTCCACTCTCAGCCTTTGCTCCGGGAACCGCGCTCACGAGGGAATGGCTACTCCGCAACGACCGTGGGGACCTCGCCTCCGGCACCGTTTCGGGGGTGCAGGTGCGCCTCCGGCACATCGCGCTCGCCACGCCTGAGGAGCCAGGTCAGCCCGTGGCCCGCCTGTTCCGCCTCGACGCCCGCGTCGGCGGCGGCCACCTCGTCTACGACCTGACGTGGCGGCCCGTCGATGCGCGAGCCCCAGTCCCGCCGCGCGCGGTGATCGAGTCGTTCCGCCGCGAGCCGTGGCCGACGTGGGTCTACCGCGCCGGGGATACCCTGATCGAGAAGCAGCTGCTGCTGATTCACGACTGCTCGGCGCTCGTGAACGTGTGGCGGCATCTCGAAGGCCCGGCGATCCGGCTGGCGGTGACTCCCGCGATCGCGATGGACGGCAACGCCGCCCCGGTCGCGCCCGAAGCTATTGCAGTGAGCGAAGACCTGGCGACCAGGGACACCGCGAGCGATGAACCGTCCCCGGCCGTGGCACCGGACAGGGTCGCCGTGCAGGCGATCCCCGGCCGCGTGAAGCTCGGCGTGGCGGGGCAGCACCGCCTCACGTTGTGGCATGACGGTGCGTTCCTGCCGGTGCGCTCGTGGCGCAGCGCGCGCGAGGGGGCAGTCGACTCCGCAGCGGGCCAGGCACCCGAGGCACGCGGGGACGTGCCCGGCTTCGTGGAAGCGATGCTGGGTCCCGAAGTACCGCTCCACCTGGTATTCGCCACCGATGAATTGCTGCTGCGCGGATTGTCTGAACGCGGCCGGCTCGGCACGCCGCCGCCCCGCTCGCTGGCGGGTTGCGTCGCGGCGATCCTCGAGGACGAACGCCGGCGCATCGACGAGGCCGCGGACAGCTCCCTGGCGGCAGCACGCGTGACCGCAGCGGAGGCATGGACGTCCCGCCACCCGGAGGAAGACGCGCCGCCGATCGCGTTCGCCGCGGGCGACCTGTGGATCCCGCGCCTGGCGCGCGGGCTCGACGACTGGGCGAAGCGTGATGCCCGCCACGTACCGGCGCCGCTGCTCGCGGCGGGTGGGACCGAGGCGCTGTGCGCCGTGCGTGGTCTGGTGGCACTGCGCCGCTTCGAGCCTGCGCGAGAAGTGCTGCTGGCGCTCGGTCAACTGTTGCGTGATGGCCTGGTGCCCGCTTCGTTCGATGCCGCGGGCGTACCACGCTATGGCTCGCTCGAACCGTCGCTGTGGCTGGTGATCACCACCGAGTTGTTCGCGCGGCGCACCGGTGAATTCGAGTTCGTCCGTCACGCCTTGTTCCCGCTGCTTGAACAATTGATCGATCGCGTCCGCTCCGGCGGCGTGATCGGCGCGCGGGTACGTGAGGACGGCCTGCTGGCGCTCGACGACGACTCGGCGCGCTCCGATGTCAACGCGCTGTGGTACACGGCGCAGGCCGCGATGGGACAATTGGCGCGCGCGCTGGGGCAGAAGCAGAGCGGCGCGTTCTACATCGCCTGGGCGCGCGAACACCAGGCACGCTTCAACGAGCTGTTGTGGGACGACACGCTGGGCGCGCCGTTCATCACCCTGTTGCCCTCGGGCCCGGTGCGCGGCATCGAACCCTCGCTGCTGCTGGCCGCGAGCCTGTCGCCGCCACTGCTCCCGGCCGAACGCGCGCTGTCGTTGGTCGGCGCCATCGAACGCGAACTCTGGACGCCCGCGGGACTGCGTGAAGCGCCCGGGGCGCCCCGCATCCTGCCCCGTTGGATGGGGCACTACCTGAGCGCGCTGGTGCGCGCCGAGGGCCGCAGCGACGGCGCGCAGGAATATGCGCGGCGCCTCGCGGCGAAGTTCGGGGTCGCACTCGACGAACACGCCGCGGGCCAACTGCCCGAAGCGTTCGAGATCGGCGCCGACGCGGCGTTCGATGGCGCGCCGCTGCAGAGTAGCGGGGAACCCATCGCGCTGGCGGGAACCGCCGAGATGCTGCGGTTCTGGATCGAGGAACTCGACCACGTCGAGTCCGAGGCGCCCGCGACGCTGTAGCGGGCAGTCGAAACACCGCGATGGCCGCTTCGGCTCGTCACGGTACGCGGCGGGCGTCCGCTGTTTCGGTGTCACCCCGCATTGTCACCCCGCGCGGTGTCACCTTCACACTCCACGCATGCGCGGCATTCACATTTCGCACCGGCAAACCGGGCCGCTGTCGCTACGCGCAATCCGCATCGGAGCCGCATCCAGCGCGGCCGCGCTCGCTCATGCGACCCAACCCGCGCCGGCATTCGGGCAACGCCCCCGGCTCCCGGCACGCGCTTTGCGCTGTGTCATCCGTGCGGCTGCCTCCAGACGCGCATCCGACGCGCTCCGCCGCCGTGTGCAGAGGGTCTGGTCAGTCCGGACGCCATGGCGGGGGGCCGTCGGAGTAAGACATGACGGCCACTCCTTGGGTTGTGCTCGGGAAATTGGGGGTGGCAAACCGCTTGCGCTGAGCAAGGCCATGACAACCCAGGCAGCCCCCCAAGCGCCGCCCTTCTGTCCCAA
>JAYSRO010000165.1:0-6599 GCA_043720995.1 Candidatus Eiseniibacteriota bacterium | reverse complement strand
ATAATCACGTCGAAGCTGGCGCCATTGTCACCTGCAACAAGCGCCGGAGTGGTGTATGAGCCCGCCGTTGCGCCGGCGATATTGACCGCGTTTTTGCGCCACTGATAGGCCAGACCTGAGCCGCTCGCAGTCGTGCTGAACGACGCCGTCGACCCCGGACACGCGGAGGTGGATTGCGGCTGAAGCGTGATCGTAGGTGCGGCATTCACGGTCAGGCTGCCTGAGCCCGGTGTTCCCGCCCCGCCGCTTACGGTGAAGGAGTACGTCCCCGTCGCGGCTGTGGAGCCCATGGTCAAGGACAGCGTGGCAGTATCCGCCGCCGCGCTACCCGTCAGCGGTATCGAAGAGCGTGAGTAGCTGGAAGTAATGCCTGCCGGCAGCCCACTGACGCTGAGTGTCGCCGTTCCTGAACCGTTGCCGGATGAACTCACCGAGACCAAGTAGGTCGACTTTCCCGCGGCGCAACTTCCTGCCCCGACTGCAACGCTCGAGACGGTACGAGCTGCCCATGCGTTGGGAGCGCACAGACAGATGGAGCCGGTGGCAATGAGGATCGCCAGGAGGGTCCTGAAGCTGCGCTTGGGAAGTGGGTGCGATTGCGACGACATAGGTCAGCTCCGCAGGTTGGGTCTTAGGTGAGACAAGGTGCTTGTACTCGGCCTCGCTTCTGGTCGGAGCGAGGGGTTCAAACAGGATCACCGCAAGCGGCGCACCATCGGGAGCACCCTGCGGGCATCCCAAGTTCGACGGCCTAACACGCTGTCGAGGGCGCCCTTGCGTCGGTGCTCGAAGCGGGGCATCCGAGCCATCGGCGAGCGTTCCGGGTGGGTACGCCCAAGGGTTGTGGCCGTCTGGGGCATGTCGCGCGATCTCGCCCACCGCGGGATTGGGGTGCCCTGTTGCCTGGTTGGTGCCGGGGACAGGCAGGATGGGCAGCTGCGTTAGGGGCGATGGCAGGCTCGAAGGTCGTCGTGCTGAACTGATCGCGCGCGGCTCCCAAGTGCTGGCCGGGATCCTGACCCTCCTGTACGGTTTGCCGCATTCCAGCAACCGCGACAGGGGGGCGAATGGACATCAGCCTCAAGGGCAAACGCGCGCTCGTCACGGGCGCCAATTCGGGAATCGGGCGGGCCATTGCGCTTGCGCTAGGGGCCGCGGGCGCGCGGGTGGCGATCAACTTTGTCACGGCGCCGGAGCAGGCCGATGAAGTCGTGGCCGCGATCATGGCCGCCGGCAGCGAGGCCGTGGCGATCAAGGCCGACGTCTCGGACGGGCCCCAAGTCGCGGCGATGTTCGCGCAGCTCGACGCGAGCTTTGGCGGCATCGACATTCTCGTGAACAATGCGGGGATCGACGGTGGCGCCGCTCTCACGTGGGATGCGGATCCCGACAAGTGGTGCCGTGTACTCGACATTAACCTGGTCGGCGCGTTCCTGTGCGCGCGTGAGGCGCTGCGTCGCATGACGGCACAGAAGTCCGGCGTCGTGCTCGGTGTCAGTTCGGTGCACGAGCTCATTCCGTGGACCGGCTTCAGCGCCTACACCGCCAGCAAGGCTGGGCTGTCTATGTTGATCAAAACGCTCGCGCAGGAAGCGGCGCCGTTCGGTGTTCGCGCCCTGGCGTTGGGACCGGGGGCGATCAAGACTCCGATCAACGCCAACGTCTGGAATGATCCGGCGCTCTACGCCGACCTGCTCGACAAGATCTCGCTCCGCCGCATGGGGACGCCTGAGGAAATTGCAGGCATCGCGGTGTTCCTCGTGTCCGATGCCGCCGCCTACATCACCGGAACCACGATCTTCGCTGACGGCGGGATGCTGGATTACCCGGGCTTTGCGCACGGGGGCTGAGGGAGGGACTGGATGTCTGCTCTGGACCGCATCGCCCACTTCCAGAACCGGCGCGACGAAATTCAGAACCAGGAACTCGCGCGGGAGCTAGTTGCCCGAAAGGACAGGAAGGGCATTCGTGAGATCGCCGAGAATCTGTGGAACGAGCACGCGGGTATTCAGGGCGACTGTCTCAATGTGCTCTACGAGATAGGGTATCTCGACTCGTCGCTGGTTTCGGCGTACGTCGGGGACTTCCTCGAGCTCTCGCAGTCGAAGCACAACCGGCTGGTGTGGGGCAGCATGATCGCACTCTCGACCGTTGCGGCGCGGAAGCCTGAGGCAATCCTGGGTTCGCTCGCGCAAGTGAAACGGATCATTGAAGCGGGCTCGGTCATCACGGTGGACAACGGAATCAGGACGTTGGCCATCGTCGCCTCGACGAGCGATGCGCGCCGGAAGCAATTGTTGCCGTACCTGCTGCAACATCTCTCCGCGTGCCGCGTGAAGGACGTGCCGCAGCACTCCAAACACGTCGCGGTGGCCGTGAACGCGAAGACTCGCGCCAGCTTCATCCGTGTGTTGGAGCGCCGCATGCCGGAACTGACGAGCTCGCAGCTGGTGCGCGTCAAGCGCGTGATCAAATTCGCAGGCCCGGGCTGAGGGCGGCCGCCGCACGGGCCCGCGCACTGACGCCTAGAAAATCTCCGGGCACCACGGCGCGCGATCCACTGGGAACAGCGCATCCGCGCGCGCCGCTGCGCCTTCGCGCAATTCCGCCACGCGTCCGGCCCGCGCCTGCTGCCTGAACGTGAAGCCACCCAGGTAGACCGATCCCAGCGCGGTGATATCGCACGCGAGTTCGGCGTCGGCGGTGGAGCGCTCGGCACCTTTCGGGCTCACGCTCCAGCGTCCCGCGTTCCAGGGACAGAACGCGTCGGTCACTTCGATCGTGACGGGCGCGCCATCGCCCAGTTGGCGTAGCGCGAGCGCGGCCGGCAGATCCACGAGCCGCATCCACAGCCCGTCGTGGATGTGGAACTTCATCTCCCGCGGACGCGCCAGCATGAAGAACAGCGGGTGGTCGATGGGCAGGAGCATGGCCTTCACGTGCGAGACCCAGTCGATGTCGAGTGCGAACCGCCAGATCTCACGCGTGGCCTCCACTCCGTCGCCGATCGCCTCGATCACGCTGACGTCGCCGCTCGAGGAGCCGGACACGAATTTCTGGTTGAGGCGGTAGAGGATGTAGCCGCTGGGCCGTCCATCGAGCAACAACAGAACGCGATTGAGTTCACCCGCGCCGCGCCGCCGGTGTTCGGGATCGGCGAGGCGCCGGTGGCGCCACCAATCGGCGCTGCGCGAGATCATGCCGGGCTGCGTGACGCGCACGCGCTCGTACACTTCCGCGAACGGGGCCAGCGCCTCCTGCTCGCCGAGCAGCCGGAACTCACCGCGCGGCTCGAAGGGCATCGCGTAGGCCGTCGTCGACTTCGCCAGCTCGAAATCGCCGCTGGCCGATGCCATGCCATAGCCGAACTGCCCGTAGATCGTGTCCTCGGAGGCCCACAGGCTGGCGACGGCTTCGCCCCGGGCGTGCACGTCGTCGAGTTGCGCACGCATCATGCGACGCAGGATGCCGCGCCGGCGGTGCGTGGGCAGCACGCCGACGATCGACAGGCCCGCCGTGCGCGCGACGCCACCGGGCACGCTCATGTCGAACAGGTACGAGGCGCAGCCCCCTACGACGGCGCCGCCCTCGCGGGCCACAAACGCGCGCGAGGGCTCGATGAACGAGGCGAACCGCTCCATGTCCTTCGATGCAGGCGTGCTGCCGAAGTAATGCATCACCGGCGTGATCGCCGCGATCAACTCATCCGGGGCGCTGCAGGCTCTGATTTCGATGGACATGGGGATTCGAACCTCCGTGGCGGTGGGCGACTCCACGGATAATGTTCGTCCCCAGTCCAACGTTCAAGCCGGCTGCCTCAGTGATCCCCGTGCCCGTTTCCGTGCCCTTTTCCGTGACCGCGTCCGTGTCCATGTTCGCGCCCGTGTTCGCGCTCATCCTCGCGCCCGCGTCCCCAGCCGTCACCGTTCCGGCTGCTCGTGCGATAGCGCTCCGAGCGGCTGCTGTGCGGCCGGTGGCGCCAGCGATACTCCCGATCGCTGACCGAGTAGATCGGGCGCGGCACGTAGTCCGCCCGAATCGCGACGAACGGTCCCGAATAGTCGTCCGAGCGATACCAGTAGCCGTTGTCGAAGATGTAATAGTCATCCGCGTAGCGGAAGTAATCGTAGTCGCAGTCGGCGGCGTCGATCACGTAGACGCGGCGTGAAGGCAGGTAGGCGAAGTGTGGCTCATGCCGGTAGCGGATGACCGGCGGTGGCGGCGCGTTGCCGAGCGAGATGTTGATACCCACCCGGGTGTGCGCCTGCGCGGGAAGCGCCGCCGAAAGCGCGGCCAGCCCAATCATCGCGAGAATAATGCGCGTTCGCATGGCTCCTCCTTGACGAGAGATACGTGGTCACGGCCCGCAATGGGCGGATCCAGCACTCTACGCCTTTGGACGCCCGCCGGTGGGGGAGGGTTGTGTTTTGGACACCCTTCATGACCATGGCGTGACAGTGAGAGCACCCAGCGCTCAGGAATTGTCCTGGGGATCACGCAGGTGGCTGAACCCGGACTCCTCGCTCAGCATCTGCTCGTTCATCCAGCGGTCGATGATGCTCCTGCGGAAGCGCCATTCCTTCCCCAGCTTCACCGCCGGAATGCGCCGCTCCTGCGCCCACTTGTAGATCGTCTGGGGCTTGAGGCGCAGGTACTCCGCCACTTCCTCGAGCGTGAGAATCTCGTGTTCGGGCGGCTGGCTCCTGTTCATCAGCGCGGGCCCCGGGTGGTGTCCGGCTGAGCTGAAGAGTCCGGGTGCGGATTGATGAACGAGTCGTAGTGCCTGGGGACGCGGGCAGCCGAGCTCGGCGACTTACCCTCGCCGTGCATCAACTTCTGCAGCGAGTAGATCACGGCGGTGTAGAAGTTCCCCTCGTTGTGGCGGAACGTCTGGAACGGCTCGCCCCGACGCCCAAGGAACGGCTGCAGGTTCCACGCCATCTGGATCCCGACGAACGCGAACAAGACAGCCCACGCCTTCATGATGGTCATGGCGTTCTTCGGGTAGACGCCACGCTTCTCGCACGCGAAGGCGAGCCCGTCGTGCAGCACGACCATGCCGATCAGGCCGGCGCCGAGCACGACGACGATGTGGAGCAAGGTGAGGAAGTAGTAGTTGGCGCCCGTCAGCAGGAAGAACGCGGTGATCGGGATGACGGCCGCGAACACGATCGCGCTCAATGACAGCGCACCGAGTACCAGTGCCAGCACCTGCGCGAGTCGCAAGCGCGAGCCGAGCAACACCTGGATCACGAAGAACCCGGGAAAGCAGATGGCCAACGTGCCGAGGAACAACACCGGCAACTTGACCGCCGCCGAGACGGCCTGAGCCGGGCCGGAGTAGGCGCCCGCGGCCGCACCGTAGAGGGCGCACAGCGCGAGCAGCGTGATGAACGACTGCGCGAGCTTCGAGGGCAGGGCCTCGCCCTCGGCCACCTCGGTGAAGAACCGGTCGCGGTCGCTCAGCAGCAGGCTGAGGAAGTGGCCGTATCCGGAATCCTGCGCGCGTGCGGCGACACTGCTTGTAGCTGCGGATGCCATCGGGTGACCCTCCAGGTTGCTGGGAATCCTAGGCGACGCATTCCTGCTAGTCAATGTATTTTACTGTTTAATTATGTTTGATGTTGATCCACAACGGCGCGAGAGTCGACGACCCGCCCGGCGGCGGAGCGGATCAGCACGATGGACGCGACGAGCGTTGCGAGCGCGCCCGCACCAATGATGACGCGCAACCCCAGCCGGTCCCCGAGCAGACCGCCCAGCGCGATCCCGCCGATGCGTGTCGCCATCGACAGGGTGTTGGAGGCCGAGCCGATGCGTCCGCGCAGCGCTTCGGGTGCGCGCGCCATGCGCAGGGTGCTCGAGTGGATCATGTACAGCGCCCAACCGCCGTCGCCAACTAGTTGCTGCAGGATGAGCAGGGCGAACGCGACGGGCGGGGCGTTCGAGGGCGCGAAGGCAGCCACCGCCAGCCCGAACGTGCTGATGGCCAGCCCCAACACCATCGCGCGGCCTGCACCCAGGCGCAGCCCGAGTCGCGGCGCCAGTGCGGAAACGGCGAGCCCGCTCACGCCGCCCATCGCGAACACCATGCCGAGTGGTCCGGTGGGGAGTGCGAGATCGCGGGTCACGAACAGCATGTAGCACGCGGTGAACACGCCGAAGGTGAAGTTGAGACACGCGTCGCTGAAGGCGAGGCTGCGTTGCAGCGGATCGTGATAGGTGGCGACGAGGCCTTCACGCACTTCCGCGCGCCAGGCGCCGAACGACCCGGTGTGGGTCGCGCGAGCGGGTGCTGCTTCCGGTGTACGAATGCCGCTGAGCAGCAGCGCCGAGACGAGGAACGAGACGGCATCGATGGCAATGGTGATGGGACCGGTGAGCCATTGCACCAGCCAGCCGGCGATGCCGAACCCGCTCACTTCCGCCGCGGATGAAGTGGCGGCCAGTCGTGCGTTGGCTTCGACCAACCGCTGTTCGCCGACGAGCCCGGGCACGTAGGCATTGCGCGCGAGGTCGAACAACGTGTCGAACACGCCGGTCAGGAACATCACTACGATCAACAACGTCAGGTCGAGCCGACCGGTGAACGCGGCAAA
>JAYSRO010000164.1:0-1504 GCA_043720995.1 Candidatus Eiseniibacteriota bacterium | reverse complement strand
CGGCCTTGGCGCCCGCGATCTCCTGCGGTGCCAGCGAGCCGCTCTCGGTGAGTTGCTGCAGCGCGCGCTTCGAGGCGTCAAACTCGACCGGCAGGGTGATCAGGTGGAAGGCCACGGCGCCCGCGAAGAACAATAGGCCGACGTTCATCATCAGGCCACTCATGCCACTGTGGAAGATGAAGCCGATGAAGAACAACGGGAACGCCAGCATGCTGCCGACGTTCGCGACCGGCGCGATTGCCGCCCGCATCCCTAAGGGCGCGTAGCCCTGCGCGTGCTGCAGCACGTGGCCCACTTCGTGTGCGCCCACGGCGATCGCCGCCAGCGACGATTCCTCGTAGTTGTGCGGTGACAGCCGGACCTTCTTGCTGCGCGGATCGTAGTGATCGGACAGCACGCCGCCGACTTCCTCGATCGCCACATCGTTGACGCCGTTGCGCGTCATGATCTGCTGCGCCATCTGGCGGCCGGTCAGGCCGTTCGCGGCGCGAACCTTCGAGAACTTGTTGTAGGTGTGTTGGACCTTCCACTGCGCCCACATCGCGAACGCGAGCGCAGGAAGCACCAGCAGCATGGTCGGGTCAAAGAAGCCAAACGGCATTGAGGTCACTCCTGGTGATAGGGGTTGTCGGCCGGCAGCTCTTGGCCGGCTCGCACAGCGCTTTGGATGCGGTTCGGTCCCAAGGCGTTGCGCCCAATCGGACATCGCCCGCCAGCATTGCGCCCCCATGACAACCCAGCGGGGACGGGCGCGCAAGTGGGGATGCCGCGGGACTCCCAGTAGCGATCGCTCCGCAGCGGGGCGCCCACCGGGGCTCCCGCAGCGCCAGGGATTCGGGAAGTGTTATCGTTTGCGCCGCTCCGGCGGGCGGTGGCGTTCCACCCCCTCACGGATCCGCCTCCGCTTCGTAACGTGCGCCCACCGGGAACTCGTCATGACCGCATCGCCAACCGTCGACCTGCGCAGCGACACCGTCACCCGTCCGACTCCCGCCATGCGCCAGGCGATTGCCGGCGCGATCGTCGGTGATGACGTCTACGGCGATGACCCGACCGTGCTGGCACTCGAACAACGGGTGGCGACGCTCACGGGAAAGCAGGCTGCGGTCTATGTGCCGAGCGGCACGATGGGCAACCAGCTGGCGGTGAACGCGCTGACGCAGCCGGGCGATGCGGTACTGCTCGAGCGGCACTCCCACGTGTTTCTGTACGAACAAGGCGGCATCGCCGCGAACTCGGGTTGCCTCGCGCACACGGTCGAAGGACCGCGCGGCGTGATCAGCCCTGCGCAGGTGGAAGCAGCGTGGCACGATGCCGCCGACGAGCACGTCGCGCGGATGTCACTGCTGTGCATGGAGAACACGCACAACTATGCCGGTGGCGTCGTGGTGCCGCTGGCCGCGGTGAAGGCGGCGGCCGCTGCGGCCCGCTCGCGCGGCATGCGCGTGCACCTGGACGGCGCGCGCCTGTGGAACGCGAGCGTCGCCAGTGGTGTGCCGTTGGC
>JAYSRO010000163.1:0-17267 GCA_043720995.1 Candidatus Eiseniibacteriota bacterium | reverse complement strand
GTGACATCCCCGAGCGCCACGCCGCTCGGGTTGGCGGGCCCAGGGAAGTCCACCTTCGCTCCGAACGAACCCGTGCCGGTGCCCAGCAGGACCGAAATCGTGCCGGCGCCCGAGTTGCTGACGACGGCGTCAAGAAACGTGTCGCCGTTCAGGTAACCCAACGCCAACGCGGACGGGCTCATGCCCGTGGCGAAGTCCGTCTTGGGCGCCAGCGTACCGTCCGCGTTCGAGAGTTGCACCGACAGGTTGTTCGATCCGAAGTTCGCCACCACCACATCGGCGCGGCCATCGCCGTTCAGGTCGCCGGTCTTCACGGCGCGCGGTGCCGTCCCCACCGTGTACGAACCCTTTGCCCCGAAGGTGCCGCCCACTTTCGCCAACAGCACCGAGATCGAACTCGCGGTTTCATTTGCGATGACGAGATCGGCGGCGCCATCCCCATCGAGATCACCGGCCGCGACGGCGGCGGGCCCGTTCTCGGTGGCATACGTCAGCGGCGACGCGAACAGACGATCGGCGGGAACGAGCGTGGCATCGGCATCGGACTGCAGGCTCGCGCCCGCCCCGCCGAAGGGAGCTTGAGCGCTGGCCAGGGCAGGCAACGCCAGCGAGACGGCCCACACGAGCAGTGCGAGGCAGGCGCGCGCGGTGCCCACGCGAGCCACGGGGACGCCTCGGAAGCGAGCGACATCCTGGTGCGCTTGAAGACGGAACAGTCTGGCCTCCGCGGGTTGCGACTTGCTCGGGATCTGCCGTGGGCGAGGGTTAAGTCCAGCGCGCGGAGGGGACCGCGCGCAGGGCGGATTGAACGCCAACCATGGGCCCATCAATTCTCGGGCAACAGGCTCCTGCCGTCCACGGGCGATTGCACCCAAACGGCATTTTTACAGCAGTTTGCGGGGTGTAATTCGCACGGCAGGTGAGTCCAGGAGCTAGCCCAGGACAGCGGACGGGGAGCCGTCGCCGTCCCCCGGGATGATATCGAAATCCCCTGCAAACACGCGGTCGGCGCGGCCGGTACGCCAGCGCCGGACCGAGTCCCGCACCAGCGGATTGGCCCCCTCGCGATAGCGCCGCACCACATTCCCGCCCGGGGCAGGACCCGCCGCCAGAGCTTCTCCCACCTGGCGCTGCAGGGCCTCTTCGCCATGGGCGGGCGCCGGCGGTTGCGGGACCACCCGCACCCGGACCGAAGGCCGCACCGGCTGCGCATGGTCCGCGCCTTCCACTTCGAACACGTGGACTCCGCCCTCCGCGGCAAGCAACGCGTAGGCGGCGAACCCCGAGATGGCCAGCGTGGTCCTCGCGGGATGCGCGGTACTGCGGCTCTCCATCGCGGTGACGCGCATCCCGCGCGCCCGCGCCCACGCCTCGTACATCCCCGCCACGCGCCGCACGAATTCGCCCCCCGCATCGCCGCGTTCGCCGGCTTCCTGCAGCGGCTCGATAGCGACGAATGCATCGCGCGGCCCGCTGTCCAGCGCCTCGTGCGACGCGGCGTCGAGCAGGAACAGCGATTGCGCCAGACGGCGCTCGAGCTCACGAGAATAGGCTTCACGCGGCGCCCTCGAGCCGCCTTCGAGCCGCTCAAGCAACGACTTCGCCGAGCGCAGGGCGCTCTCGATGCGGTCGAGGTACTCGGCGCAGCCAAGGATCGCGTGGCGATCGCTGCGTTCCCAGAATCCCGCAGCCGATACCTCGGCGAGCAGCGCTTCCTTCCGCTGCCGCCACGACTCCGAACCGGCGAGGCCCGACAACGCCTCGAGCGTATCGCGCAACCGCGCCACTTCGGCGTGCGTGCCGCGCGGCTCATACATGATCGCGGCGAGGCTGCCGTCAAACGGCGCGGCGCCGCTGACCCGCGTCGCGATGGGCGCCCCGTCGGGATCGGCGAACTCAACGGCGAGCTTGTCGCCATCGGCGCGCACGAACAGGAACTGTTCGCCTTCGGGCGCCTTGCGGTCGACGATGGCACGCGCGAGGGGCGCCAGCAGCAGGCGCTCGAGCGCGCGCTTGAGCGGGCGCGCGCCGAAGCGCGGCGAGAACCCCAGGTCGACCAGCAACTGCACGGCGCTCTCGTCCATCTCGACCGCCCATTCCCGGCGCCGCAGGCCCTGCCGCTCGAACGCTTCGGCGAGTTCCTTGCGCACGATCTGGCGCATCACTTCGCGCGTGAGCGGACGGAACACGAGACGGCGGTCGAGCCGGTTGAGGAACTCCGGACGGAAGGCTCGCTCGATGGCGCGCGTGACACTCGTCGGGCTGAACGCGGCGGCTTCACCCACCAGGCCGAGCGTGGTGTCGCCCGCGGTCTCCGAGGTGCCGAGGTTCGAGGTCAGGATGATGATGGCGTGACGGAAGTCCGCCGTCTCACCGGCATGGTCGCTCAGGCGGCCGTCATCGAACACCTGCAGGAACAAGTCCCACACGCGCGGATGGGCCTTCTCGAACTCGTCGAGCAGCACCACCGCGAACGGCTGGCGGCGCACGCGTTCGACGAGCGAGCGGCCTGCCGCCCCCATGCCGCCGCGGCCAATGACGCGATCCAGCGCGTTGGGATCCTGCAGCTCGCTCATATCGATCCGGATCAGCCGGTCGGCTGCGCCGAACAACAATTCAGCGCAGGTCTTCGCCAACTCGGTCTTGCCTGTCCCGCTTCCACCGGCGAACAGGAACACGCCATAGGGCCGGGTGGGATCCGTTACGCCGGCCTTGATCAGCGCCATGCGCTCGATCATGCAGCTCACGGCTTCCGGCTGACCGATCACCCGCTGCTCGAATCGCGCACGCAGCGCATCGAGGTCCAGCGTGCGGCGCTCATCCAACATCTCGACGGGCATGCCGGTGAGGCGGCGCAACGAATCCACCAGATGATCGAGCCGCAGTGTCACCACGGCATCTTTGGCGCTACCGCGCACCGCGGCAGTGACGGCATCATCGAGCAGGCGCAACACGCCCCCGGGTGCGGTACGGCCCGAGAGATATTGTGCCGCCAGAGCGATGGCCTCGCGCCGCAGGTCCGCGGCCACTTCGATGCGGCGCGACTTACGCGCGTCGACGGCCCACGCTTCGAGCAGGCCATCCAACTCGCCCACGGTGGGGGGCCCAAGCCGGGCGATCTCGAAATGCGCCGGCAGGTCGGGGCGTTCCTCGGTGACGCGGTCGAGCGCCGCGGGGCGCATCTCGCCGAGCACGAGAACCTCCCCCGCCTCGATGGCCGGCAGCAGGAAGTCGAGCGCGCCGCTCGGGTTTTCGCGATAACGACCGGCGTACAGCAGCCGGTTCAGTTCGGGAGCGAGCCACAGGTGTTTGGGCTGCGACAGCCGCTGGATGAACGACTGGACACGGCCTTCGAGTTCACCGACGTACTTGGCGCCGGCGTTGATCTCGAGCACGCCGGCCTCGACGATCGTCCAGCCCTGCCGCGACAGTTGCGCCGCCACGCGTGACATCACCGCCGACTTGCCGACTCCCGATTCGCCGATCACGAGCGCCGAGCGCGGTTGCGCGCCGGTCAGCGACTCGAGCAACTGCGTCAGCACCGCGTCGGCCGTCGGGTAGGCGAACGCGCCGTCGGCGTTGACCTTGCCGGGGGGACGAAGGCGCCCGATGCCCTGGGACGGGGCGGCATTCTGCGCGCCGGGCGACGCGGGCGGCACGGCCTTGAACCGGTCGTTATCGAGCTGCGCCAGCAGCGGCGCGGTCAGCCCCGGGTCCACGCCTTCCTTGAACACATCGTGCAGGACATCCTGGTCGAAGCCCAGCGGCACCTCGACCCCATCGAAACTAAGTGGCGCCACCGCAGCGCGGCGGCGCAGGAAGTCTTCGAGCACGACGACGAAGTCGGTGCGCTCCCACGACTCGTCGATCCGCAGCAGGACGCGCCCCGCGAGAGCTGCGTCGGTGGGCGCCCAAGCCTCGAGCGTGCGCAGAAAGAAGTCGCGCGTCCAGGCGTTGAAACCGTTGATGCGCGCCAGTAGCCGCGCCTCAAACTCGGGTGAACCCGGCCTGCGCCCGAGCGCCTGCAATGCGGCCCACGCCGGGAATGCTTCGTCGCCTGCGGCATAGGCGAACTGCGTGTCCGCGCTCACGTGCGGCTCGGCCATCACATCGATGAGCACCTGGAACGGGGCGCACTGCAGGAGCTCCGCGGGCATGGTGAGCCGCGGTCCCTCACCCACCGCACGGCTGAGCATGATCACCCGCTGCACCCAGGGTTCACGCATCCACGGGGGCGCATTCGCATCGCCCTCGGCGGCGGGTGGCAGGGGAACCGGCAGTCGCGGCGGAGTCGGCTCGGATCCCCGGAGCTCGCGCCGTTGGTACACCACGGCCAGCAATCCGAGCACCGCGAGGATGAGCACAAAGACCATAGTCGTCATGGGCGGCCCTCCTGCGGCTGCGGTCATCGAAGCTCAATCCCCGGGCGATTCATGCCGCGCGAATCGCCCGGGGTTCAGTTACGACTGGCTCGCGACGGTCCCCGGAACGGCGCCCACCACCTGCTTCGAGATGTCGTGCCGCTTCTCGGTGAACACCCGCATTTCGCCGCGCTTGAGCTGCGGATCGTCCTTCAGGTCGACGATCAGCTTGAAGCGCTTCTCCAGATCGGCGAAGCGCCGCCCTTCCTGTTCCACGAAGAACAGCGCGACTTCCGGCGACACCTTGACGGTCATGCGCTTCTCGTCACCCATCGCGGCCACGCGGCGCATGACGCGCTCGAGCTTGACCAGCATGGTCTCGAGCGACGCCACCTTGCCCAGGCCCGCGCAGTGCGGGCAGTCCTCGGTGTAGTAGTGCAGCAGGCTCGAGCGCTCGCGCTGGCGCGTCATTTCCACCAGTCCGAGATCCGATACGGCGAACGCCTTGGTGCGCGCGCGGTCGTACCGCAACTCGCCCCGCAGCACGTCGATTACGGCGCGCTTGTTGGCCTCGATCTCCATGTCGATGAAGTCGATCACGATGATGCCGCCGATGTCACGCAAGCGCAGCTGCCGCGGAATCTCCTTGGCGGCCTCCATGTTGGTGCGAAAGATCGTCTCTTCCTGGTTCTTCTTGCCGGTGAAGCGGCCGGTGTTTACGTCGATTGCCACCAGGGCCTCGGCGTGATCAATGCAGATGTAGCCGCCCTTCTTGAGCCACACCTTGCGCTCGAACGTCTTCTCGATGTGCTCCTCAATGCCGAACGCATCGAAGATCGGATCGGTGCCGGCATACAGCAGCACGCGATCACGCAGTTCAGGCGAGACCTGCTTCAGGTAATTCTGGATCTCGAGGTAGGACTCGCGGTTGTCGATCTGGACTTCCTCGACCTCGTCGGTGAACAAGTCGCGGATCAACCCCGCGGTCATCTCCAGCTCGCGGTGCACCAGTGCGGGTGCCCGCGACCCCGCGGCCTTGCGGTCGATCTTGTTCCACAGCTTGACCAGGTGCTTCACGTCGGCGGCAAACTCGGGATCTTGCTTGCCCTCGCCCACCGTGCGCGCGATCACGCCGACGCCCTTGGGCTTCAGGTCGGTGATGATCGCCTTGATGCGCTGGCGCTCGGCGCGCTCCTCGATACGGCGCGAGACGCCGACGTGTTCCACGCCCGGCATCAGCACGAGGAAGCGGCCCGGCAGGCTGACCTGCTGGGTGACGCGCGGGCCCTTGGTGCCGATCGATTCCTTCGTGATCTGGACCAGGATCTCCTGGCCCTTCTTCAAGTGGTCCTCGATCTTGAGCACCGGGCCGCGCTTGCGGCGCTTGCTCTCGCCTTCCTCGAGGTCCGACAGGTCCTCGACTTCGCTCAGGGATTCCGCGAGGTCGGAGGCGTGGAGGAAGCCGGTCTTCGGCAGGCCCATGTCGACGAATGCCGCCTGCATACCCGGCAGCACCGCGTTGACGCGCCCCTTGTAGATGTCGCCCACATGGCGGCGGTTGTCGAGGCGTTCGACGAACAACTCCGCGAGCTCGCCCTCTTCGAGGATGGCGATGCGCGTCTCGTGTGAATCCGCGTTGATGATGATTTTCTGTTTCACGTCGCGTCAGGTCCTTGTCGATCGACCCCGCGGCGACGCCTTAACCCACCGTTCGCGCACTCAGGAGATCGAGGCAATCCAAGTGACGCCCGTCCCGTTCCGTCCACAACCGCACGCGCTCGACATCCACGCCGCGCGGATCGGTGTCCGGAATGAGCAGGCTGACCACTTCTTCGGGACGCACCTGGGCTCGTGTCGTGAAGCGAATCACGGCATCCAGCACGGTGTTCCCATCCTCGACTCCCGGCTCCAGCGCAACGATCGAGGGCCGGGCATCAAATTCACGGGTCTGCGCTTCGTTCTTGCGACGCACGATGATGTGGTCGCGTTCGAGCAGTTCGGGGATACGCGCCGTCAGCATCGCCCGCAGCCCGGCATGATCCAGCCCGGCCTCCGCGAGAAACACCCCGGGGAACCGCACCCGGTACGTCGCGCCCTCAAGCTCACTCATGAGCGAAGGCGGCTTGAACAGGATAGGCCGGAACGCGACGACCGAGATTCCCACCGGTAGCACGGCGTTCAGACACTCGGCGAGATCGACGCCGGGTGGCTGGGAGAATTCGAGGTCGAACACTTCGGCCCGGGATCGGTAACCCAGGGGCAGCGGTGGCCCGAACGACATCTTGAGATGAGGACGATGTCCCTGAGTGTATGCCAACGGCAACTGGGAACGCCGCAATGAACGCTCCCAGGTACGCATCAAGTCGAGGTGCGAAGTGAAGCGCATCTCGACCGACTTCTCGAACACGATGCGGAACCGGGTACTGGAAGCGATACCGGAACCACTCGCGACAAAGGGACGCGCCGCACGCCGCTCGGGACGGTTGCGACGGCCAAACGACGTGTGCTGGCGTGCTTTTGGCAGGTCGAGCTGAGCATGCGGCTGCTTCACCCACGGACGCTGGGGGCACGCGACGACACCGCACGAGAAACACACATCCTCGAGACGGCAATCCTCGGTGATCCCCGCGCGCTCCGCACGCTGCCATTCGCGCACCAGGAACTTCTTGGTCACCGGGGAATGCACGACATCCCACGGCTGGTCCAGCTCGGTCGAATGCTCGGTAAGGTATCGCTCAGGGTCGATGCCGTGGTCGCGGAACACCGAAAGCCACGTGTCGTAGCGCAGGTGCTCCGACCAGGCGTCGAAGCGGCAGCCGCGGCGGAACGCATCTTCGATCAGCGCGCCCAGGCGGCGGTCGCCGCGCGTGAACACGCCCTCGAGCATGGAGGTCTCGGCGTCGCGGTACTTGAGCTTGAACTTCTTGCCGCGCGCGGCATCACGCAGCACGTTGAGCCGGCGGTTGAGTTCGGCCGTCGACACCTGCTCCGCCCACGCGAACGGCGTGTGCGGCTTCGGCACGTGGGGCGAGACGCTGACGGTGATGGCGAAGTTCGAGTTGCCTTCCTGGCGCGCGCGCTTCACGGCCTTCTCGCCGAGGTCGATGATGGCGCGCAGGTCATCGTCGTTCTCGGTGGGCAGCCCGCACATGAAGTACAGCTTGGCACTGGTGTAACCCTCGCGGGCGGCCGTCCCCACGGAATTCAGCAGCTCGGCCTCGGTGTGGTTCTTGTTGATCACGTCACGCATGCGCTGCGAACCCGCCTCGGGCGCCAGCGTGATCGAACCCTTCTTCTGCGCCGCCATGCGCCGCGCCACATCGACCGGCACGTTGTCGGGCCGCGTCGAAGGCAGGGAGATCTGCACGCGCGTCGGGCACAGTTCGTCAGCCAGCGCGTTCACCTGCTCCACGATCTGCGTATGATCGGTGGACGACAGTGAGATCAGCGACACTTCCTCGAGACCCGTGGAGTCGAGGCCGCGGAACACTTCCTCAACGATCTGCTGCACCGGCTTCTCGCGCACCGGACGGTTGATCATGCCCGCCTGGCAGAACCGGCAACCGCGCGTGCAGCCGCGCATGATCTCGACCGACAGACGGTCGTGCGTGATCTCGCCCACCGGCAGCAGCGGCGCCGACGGGTAGTACTCGGCCTTCAACTCGGGCACATACACCGATAGCACGCGCGAGGGGTAACCCGGGCGCGCGGACGGCACCTGCCAGCCTTCCGGCGTCGTCTCGAGATCATAGCCCGAGGGCACATAAATACCGGGCACATGCGCCAGCCGCCGCAACAGCGCGGGCCGCGACAGCGCTTCGCGCTTGGCCTGCTTCATGTGATCGACGACCGCGTGGATGACTTCCTCGCCGTCGCCAATGATGAAAGCATCGATGAACTCGGCCATCGGCTCGGGACTGAACGCCTGCGCCCCGCCGGCGATCACCAGCGCATGGCTGGCGTCGCGGTCGACCGTACGCAGCGGTAGCCCTGCCAGCTCGAGCATGTTGAGCACGTTGGTGTACTGCAGCTCGTACTGGAGCGAGAAGCCGACGATGTCGAACGCCGAGGCAGGAGCGTGCGTGTCGAGCGAGAACAACGGGATGCCGGAGGCGCGCATCTCGGCTTCGGCATCGGGCCAGGGGGCGAACGTCAGCTCGGCCGCCGTGTCGGCGCGCTCGTTCAGGATGTGGTGGATGATCCGGATGCCGACATTGGACAACCCAATCTCGTAGGCATCGGGGAACGCCAGCAGCACGCGTACTTCGGCCAGCTCGAGCGGCTTGCGCGGGACATGCAGCGCATTGCCCAGGTAGCGGTTGGGCTTGGAGACCCGGGGCAGCAGTCGATGCTGGATGAGTTCTTGGACCGCGGTCATGCGCGCTCGAATGTAGGCGGATCGGCTAAGGCTACGCGGAAGGCAATAGAAAGGCGGCCACCGGCGGCAGCGAGGCCACCCCGGTGTGTGTGCCCCGCGCGAGCGGAACACAGGAAGACCTTGAGGCGGTGCAATTTAGCACAGCGGTTCGATGGCGTATAGTGGCCGCGAAGCCCGGTATTTGTTGCCCGCGGCACGCCTTTTGGCCCGCCAGAACCCCGGAGATCCCCTCCATGTCAGCCCTTCCCCGCTCCGCCGGCTCGTCCACGCAGGCCGTTGAGTTCCTGCAGCGTCTCGAACAATTCGCCGCGACCGACACCTCCGCCGATGCCGCCTCGATGCGCCTGGGGTTGCTGGGCTGGCTGCGCGCCGAACAGACGGGGCGGCCCTCGCTCGGGTTGGTGCACCAATTGTGTGGCAGGGCACTCGACATCGCCTCGACCGCGGTGAGCCGTGGAGACTCGGCGCGCGACCTGCGCACCAGCCTGATCGCGTCGTGCGCGGCGGAGCGGCGCGACCTCGTGACCACGCGCTCCGCCGTGGCGGTGACCGCGGCGAAGCTGGTGACGCGGCGTGGGCTGTTCATCGCGACACTGTCCTACAGCAGCACCGTACTCGAGGCGATCCTCGAACTGGCGCGGCAGGATCGCGAACCTCGCGTGATTGTGGCTGAAGGCAGGCCCTACTTCGAGGGCCGCACCATGGCGGCGAAGCTGGCGGCCGAGAAGATTCCCGTGTGGCTCGTCGCCGACGCCGCCCTCCCGCTATTGCTGTCGCAGACCGCGATGGTGTGGATCGGCGCCGAGTCGATCACCGACCGCGGTGTCATCAACAAGATCGGCTCGTTTGCGGCAGCACTTGCCGCGCGTGAGCACTCGGTACCGGTCTACGCGCTGGCGCTGCGCCGCACGTTCCTGCCGGCGACGACCGCGGCGCTACGCATTCTCGAGATGTCGCCCACCGAACTGTGGGAAACCCCGGTCGAGGGCGTGCAGGCGCGCAACATCTACTCGGAGCTCGTGCCGCTCGAATTGCTGCGCGGCATCGCGGTCGAGGACATGGTGCTCGGCATCACCGAAGCCGCGCAGCTGGCGCGCGAACGCGAGTTGCCGGGAGAGTTGCAGGGGGCGTAGGCGACGCGCTGCGCGGGGCATGCATTTGCGTGCCCCGCGATTCGAGCATTGGCGCCTGCGCAATGAGCCGCGGCGCTACAACCGCTCGAGCCGCTCCACGGTGCGCTCGTTGCGCACGTCGCCCGTGTTGAGCGTGGTCGCGGGCTCAAACAGCATCACGCGCACCTCGCGCTCGGCCACCGGCCGGTGCTCCACGCCGCGCGGCACGATGAGGAACTCCCCCGCGCGCAGGTCGATCACACGGTCGCGAAGCTCCATGCGGAACTCGCCCTCGATGACGAGGAACATCTCGTCCTCGAGTTCGTGCTGGTGCCATACGAACTCGCCCTGGAACTTGACCAGCTTCACCATCTGGCCATTGAGCTCGCCGGCGATCTTCGGGCTCCAGTGTTCGCTGAATCGCGCGAATGCCTGCGTGAGATTGACCTTGTCCATCACGTCCTCCACGAATCTTTGCGCGTCAGCCGCGCTTGGGCGCGCGAACCGGCGCCTTGCGCGCGGGCTTCTTCAGCGCCGGCCGCCCCGCCTTCGACACGGGCACATCCGCCGCGAACTCGGCGGGTCCTGCCATCGCCATCGCCTCCGCGAGGAACTTGCCCGTCCACGACTCCTTCGCCGCGACGATCCGTTCGGGCGGTCCCTCGGCGACCAGTTGGCCGCCTTCGTTGCCGCCGTTGGGGCCGAGGTCCACGATCCAATCGCTCAAGCGCGCCACATCCATGTTGTGCTCGATCACGATCACCGTGTCGCCGCGCTCGACCAGCTCGTCGAGCACATCCAGCAGGCGTTGCACGTCGGAATAGTGAAGCCCGACGGTGGGCTCGTCGAGCAGCACGAGCGTGTCGCCGGCGGAACGCTCGGACAGTTCGCGCGCGACCTTCAGCCGTTGCGACTCACCGCCCGACAGCTGCGTCGCCGGTTGCCCGAGCCGCAGGTAGCCGAGCCCCACGCGACGCAGCAGGTGCAGCGTGCGTGTGAAGCGCGGCTCGGTGGCGAAGTGCTCGAATGCCTGGTCGACCGTCAGCTCGAGCGCCTCGCGGATGTTGAGCCCGCGGTAGCGCACCTCCAGCACCTCGGGACGGAAGCGATCGCCGTTGCACACTTCGCACGGCACCATCAGGTCCGCGAGAAAGAACATCTCGACCGTCACCGAGCCCGCGCCCTCGCAACGGTCGCAGCGTCCGCCCGGTGTGTTGAACGAGAACGCGCCATCCTTCAGCCCGCGCGCAATCGCGGCAGGCTGGCGCGCGTAGATCTCGCGCAGCGGCGCATAGCCGCTCATGTAGGTGACGGGGCAAGACCGCGGCGTGCGGCCGATCGGCGACTGGTCCACCATCACGATGCGTTTGAAGCGTTCGAGTCCGTGGATTGCCCGATGCGTCCCCGGCGGCTCGGCCTGCGTGCCCTCGATCGCCAGCACGGCGGCGCGGTGCAGCACGTCCTCGATCAGGCTGCTCTTCCCCGATCCCGAAACTCCGGTGACCGCGGTGAGACGTCCGAGCGGGAAGCGCGCGGTCACGTCCTTCAGGTTGTGGTGCGAGGCGCCTTCAATCGTCAGGAACTCCGTGGGCTCCCCTGCCCGCCGCGCGCGCCGCACCGAGCGCTCGCCCGTCAGGAATTGCGCGGTCATCGTCCCGGCGGTGCGCAATGCCTCGCCCGTCGGCCCCGCATAGAGCACGTGGCCGCCGCCCTGCCCAGCGCCGGGCCCCAGGTCCACCAGGTGCGCGGCGCCACGCATGACCAGCGGTTCGTGCTCGACGACCACCAGCGTGTTGCCGCGCGCGGCGAGCTCGCCGAGGATCTCGACCAGCCGCGAGGTATCGCGCGGGTGCAGGCCCACGGTGGGCTCATCCAGCACATATAAAGTGTCCGCGAGATTGGCCCCGAGCGCATTGGCCAGCTCGATGCGCTGCGACTCGCCGCCCGACAGCGTGCGCGACAGGCGATTGAGCGTCAGGTAGCCGAGATCCACGCGCTCGAGAAAACGCAGGCGCGAATCGATCTCGGTGATCACCGGCCCCGACACCTTGCGCTGGTTGGGCGTGAACGTGAGCCCGCGAATGAAGGCGCCCGCCAACGCGATCGTCATGGCGCCGACCTCGGCGATCGACTTGCCCTCGAGTGTCACCGACAACGCCTCGGGGCGCAGGCGCGTGCCGAGGCACACCCCACACGGCAGGGCGCTCTGGTAGCGCTTGATGAGGAAGCGGTTGCCGACATCGTAGGACTTCGCCTGCAGCCGCTTGAGGAACGGGATCGCGCCGCGAAAGCCCTCGCCGCCTTCCATCACCAGGTCGCGATGCGGCGCGCTCAATTCCGACCACGGCACATCGAGCGGGATGCGTTGCTCCTTCGCGAGCTTCTCGAGCCGCGACTTGAATACCTTCTTCCACGAACCGGCCCACGGGCGCACAGCGTCCTGCTTCAGGCTCTTCGTGGTGTCCGGCACGATGAGCTCGGGCATGAACGTCAGCACGTTGCCGAAGCCCTTGCACTCGGGGCACACGCCAAGCGGGCTGTTGAACGAGAACAGCGCCGGCTGCGGCGCCATCGCCGCCTCGCCGCAGTTCGCGCACTCCCAACGTTCGCTGCGCTTCTCGGGTCGCGCGCTCCCCAGCACAAACTCCAGCCGCCCCTCGCCGCGCAGGAACGCCTGCGTGCAGGAATCCGCGAGCCGCTCGGTCTCGGTGCGCTGCCAGGTGAAACGGTCGATGACGACGCGCACTTCTTTCGTACCGCGCTTGAGCTTGGGCAGCGGATCGAGTGGCACGACTTCGCCGTCGAGCTCGATGCGCGTGTAACCGGCATGCTGGAGGTGCTCCGCTTGCTCGGCCCAGGCCAGCCGTTCCGACAGCGGCACCGCGGCCAGCAGGCGGAGCGGCTCGTCTTCCCCCCAACTCGCAGCCTCATGGACGATCGACGAGGGGCTGTCCGCGCGCACCACCCGGCCGCAATGCCGGCAGTGCACCGTGCCGAGCCGCGCAAACAGCAGCCGAAGGAAGTCGTAGATCTCGGTCGCCGTGCCGACGGTCGAACGGGCGCTGCGGGCGGGCGACACTTGCTGGATCGCGACCGCCGGCGTCAGGCCCGTGATCGAGTCCACGTCGGGCCTGGCCAACCGGTCGAGGAACTGCTTCGCGTAGGTCGACACCGACTCGACGTAGCGGCGCTGCCCTTCTGCATAGAGCGTGTCGAACGCCAGCGAGGACTTTCCCGAGCCCGAAACGCCGGTGATGACCGTCAGGGCGCCTCGCGGGAAGGACACATCGATGTTCTTGAGGTTGTGCTGGCGCGCGCCGCGGACTTCGATGGCCTGGGGCGCCATGCGCGAGCCGCTCAACGTGGGTTCGCGGGAGCCCGAAGGGGCGAGCGGAGGCGCAGGAGTGCGTGTGGGTGGCATCGGGACACCGGACTATAGCACGCACCCAAAAGTACGCGCCGGTCCACCCATCCGTGTGTAAACCGGCACCACAAACTGGGGGAAGACGGCCTGCCTTAGCACGCCCCCAGCCGCGAAACGGCAGTCTTCACAGCCCTCCCGGCACATAAAGTACGGGGACTGACCAACAAGTAATTGTCGATCAATCCCCGTGGACGTGCCAGGTCCTGAATTTTGGCTAACTACTTCTTCTTCTTCGCCGCCTTCTTCTTGGTGCCCTTCTTCTTCGCCGCCTTCTTCTTCGCCGCCATTGAAACTCACCTCCTCAAAAGGCAATCTTTGTGCGGCGAGTGGTCCGCCGCGTGAGACTTCAATGACGCAGGCCTTGATTCATCCGGCCTGCACACCGTTCGCCGAAGCTCCCGAGAGCTTCGTGCGTCGCATCTATATCTAAGCAGCGACCATGCCAACACGCGTGAGTGATTCAGAACAACGCGTTAGGAGCACGTGCGACCGCGGATTCACAGGATGGAATCACTCGCGAGAAAATTCACGCGCGAGGTCACGCGTGATGCGTTGAATCGGCGAGTTGTCCATTCCACAGGTCATCGCGGACGATCACGCGATGCAACTCACTGCGAACGCAACAGATGAAGAGCAGTGTCTAGAAAGTTGTGAGTGTCAAGATACTTGACGACTCACAGGCTCCTCGAGACGAAGGCGACGCAACTTCTCGATCAAACCCTGTCGAGAAATTCCGAGCACGCGCGCGGCCTGGCTCTTGTTGCCATCCGTGAGGCGCAAAACCTCCGCGATATGCTCGGCCTCCATCTGCGCGAGCGTCGCCACGCCGAACTGGCGCGACTCCGCAGTTGAAACGGGAAGTCCCGAGCCACGGCCGAGCAATTCACTCGGCATGTGCTCGAGCCGCACCAGCGGCCCGTCTTCGAGCAACACGACGCGTTCGATCAGGTTGCGCAGCTCGCGCACATTGCCCGGCCATGCGTAGCCGCGAAACGCGTCCTCGGCCTCGGGACTCAGGTCGGTGAACGGTTTCTGGAAACGGCGGGCGAAGTCGCGGACGAAGTGGCGCGCCAACAACAGCACGTCATCGTCGCGATCACGCAGCGGTGGCAGCGGGACGCTCACCACCTTGAGGCGGAAGTAGAGGTCACTGCGGAAGCGGCCGGCGCGCACTTCAGCGTCCACATCCTTGTTGGTGGCCGCCACGATGCGGATATCGACCGAGATGTCCTCGGCCCCACCCACCCGCTTGAAATTACGGTGATCGATGAAGCGGAGCAGCTTGGCCTGCGTCGGCAGCGGCATGTCGGCGACTTCATCGAGGAACAGGGTGCCGCCGTCGCACAGCTCGACCAGCCCCTTCTTTGTGCTGTGCGCATCGGTGAAGGCGCCGCGCTCGTGACCGAACAGCTCGTTCTCGAGCAGGCTCTCGTGGAACGAGGAA
Source organism: Candidatus Eiseniibacteriota bacterium (assembly GCA_043720995.1). Classification (GTDB taxonomy): domain Bacteria; phylum Eisenbacteria; class RBG-16-71-46; order RBG-16-71-46; family RBG-16-71-46; genus JANLWK01. Next base: position 2,548 of record JAYSRO010000163.1, on the reverse strand, counting down.
CAATTCACTTCCATCAGCGGGTGCTCGGCGCGCTCGCTGAGGTAGTGAATGGCCCGCGCGACCAATTCCTTGCCGGTTCCGCTCTCGCCGGTGATCAAAACCGAGGTGGCCTGGCTGGGGACGACCTTCTCGATCAGGTCGCGCACATGCTGGATCGGCATCGAGTCGCCGATAATCTCGGCGTCCGAGTAGGCGTCGTAGGCGCGGCGCCGATAGAGATCGAGCTCGCTGGCCTGGCGGAAATTGCGCCCGGCCGAGTCGGTGGCGAGCACGATGTCTTCCATCTCGTAGGGCTTGCGCAGGAAGTCGCAGGCGCCGAGCTTCATGGCGTTGACCGCCGACTGCACGTCGCCGTAGGCGGTGATGACGATGACCTGGAGCAGCGGGTCGAGAGCCCGCGCCTGCTTGAGGACCGAGAGGCCATCGGTATCCGGCAGGCGCATGTCGAGGATCATGACCTGCGGGCGGACGCTGGACACCTTTTCGATACCCTCCGCCCCCGTGCTCGCCGTCTCGACCGAGTAGCCGCTGGAGCGGAACACCTTGGACAGCGATTTCCGGATCAGCAGTTCGTCGTCGACGATCAACAATGAGGGCTTCAAGAGGTGGCCTCCTCGGCGCGGTTCAGCAGTTCGGCCGGAACCGGGAACGACACACGCAACGTGGCTCCACCTCCGGGATTATTCTTGGCGGTGATGACACCGCCGGCATCGCGGACGATCTGCACTGAAATCGAGAGTCCGAGCCCCGTGCCCATCGAGCGCGTGGTGAAGAACGGATCGAAGATGCGCTCCATCAATTCCTTGGGGATGCCGACGCCGGTGTCGCTGAACGACACGTCGGCCACCGAGCGGCGCGTACGGTAGCGGCGGATGCCAGTCCGCACGGTGAGCTGCCCACCCTCGGGCATCGCCTGCACGGCATTGAGCGCAAGATTGAGGAACACCTGCTGCGCGAGATCCGGATCCGCGATCACCTGCGGCAGGTCGTCGGAGAATTCCCGCAGGATGACGACCTGGGCGTCGCTGAACTGGGCGTCGAGCAGGTCGAGGGTCTTGCCGAGCACTTCATGAAGGTCGCACGGCTGCGGCTGCGCCGCGGGCGGCCGCGCGAACATTAGCAGGCCGGTGATGATCTGCTCGATGCGGTCGAGTTCGCGGATCACGTCATCGAGGTCTTCGCGTCGCGGGTCCTGTGGCTTGAACTTGGAACCGACGAACTGGACCGTGGTGCGAATGCCGGTCAGCGGGTTGCGGATCTCGTGGGCGACGTAGGCGCTCAGCTCACCCAATGAGACGAGCCGGTCGATCTTCTTCTGGAATTCGCCGTCCTCGGACTCCGATATCGCCTCGCCGAGGATCACCGAACCGATCGGGTCGCCCTCTTCATCACGCATCGGCAGCGCCTCGGCCTTGAGCGTGAACTCGCGCCCCTCCGCCTCGAGCTTGAACTCGCGCGGCTCGCGCGAACCACCCTTAAGCCAGCGCGCGTCGGCCCCGGGGAACAGGCGTGAACCGGGCTGCCCGAGCAGCGTGCCGGCCTCGACACCGAGCAACTCCTCGAACCGGCGGTTGTTGTAGACCACGCGGCGCTCGCGATCGAGCCCCACCACCGCCTGCTCGAGGGTGTCGAGGATCTGGGTGGGCCACGGCGGGGTCTTGAGGGGTGCCTCGCCCTCGGCCGGTCGCGTCAGCGCTTCACTGCGCATAGTACATCGCTCCATTCCAGTGGACTCGCAACTGCTCTCACGGAGAAAACCACATGGGCTGGGCAGCCGCAATGACGGAACGCCTCCGGGCGCCAAGGAATTGGGGGCCCCACGGAGCCCGTTGTGCGGCGTCCTGCCCGCTGATATCATCGCGCGTTCGTTCGGCTCACCTACCCTCATCCCGGCGGATTCGCGCCGGTTGGAGTCCTCAATGCTTAGCTCTCTTCGCGGCGGCGGTAAGCGCACGAAGACGATCTGGTGGATCCTGATCGTCATCACCGTGATCACCTTTCTCGGTGGCTTCGTCTTCATCTTCGGCTCAGGTCTCAGCGGCACCCAGTCGGCCAAGGTCAATGGCGCGATCGCGACCGTCGACGGCCAGGAAATCAGCCGCATGGATTACCAGAACGCCCTGAACGGACAGCGCCAGTCGTTTGCCGCACGCTATGGCGACGAACCGGGCGAGCGCGAGATGCAGACCATCGAGTCGCAGGCGTACCGCGGCCTGGTGATGAACCGGCTGCTCGATGCGCAGGCCAAGGCCATGGGACTCAAGGCCACCGACCACGAAGTGCTGCTGCAATTGCAAACGAACCCGCCGCAGGCCCTGATGCAGGCGCCGGCCTTCCAGACCAACGGCCAGTTCGATCCGCAGAAGTACATGGCGGCGATGAAGGACCCCAACAACAACTGGGCACCGTTCGAACAGGAAGTCCGCGCCAGCATGCCGGTGCGCAAACTGCAGGAGCAGCTGTTCACCTCCATCAAGATGACGGACGGCGAGCTGCGGCAGGAATGGCGTAACCGCAACGATCGCGTCAGCGCCACGGTCGCCACCCT
>JAYSRO010000162.1:0-1508 GCA_043720995.1 Candidatus Eiseniibacteriota bacterium | reverse complement strand
CATGGCGGCATCGCCGAGGCTGATGTTCGAGGCGATGGTGCCCGAGAACAGGAACACGTCCTGGAGCACGAGGCCGATGCGGCAACGCAACTCGCGCGCGTCCCAATCCTTGAGCGGAATGCCGTCCACGCGAATTTCCCCCTGCTGCGGCTCGTAGAAGCGCAGCAGCAGGCTGATCAGCGTGCTCTTGCCGGAGCCCGTGGCGCCCACGAGGGCGACGCGCTCACCCGCGCCCACGCTGAAGGAGACGTCGTCGATCACCTTGTGATCGCCCTGGTAGGCAAACGTGACGTGATCGAACTCGATGCGCCCCGGTGCCGGCGCAACGGGCGTGTGGACGCCCGGCGTGTAGGTCGCATCCTCGGGGGTGTCGAGCAGGCCGAAGATGCGCTCGGACGACGCCATCGCCTGCTGCAGCGTGTTGTACTTCTCGCTCAGGTCCGAGATCGGGCGGAAGAAGCGCTGCGTGTACTGGATGAACGCCACCAGCGTGCCCAGCGTGATGCCCGTCCACATCACCTGGCGGCCGCCGTACCACACGATCAGCGAGACGGCGATGGCACCGACCAGGTCGAGCGCGGGGAAGAACAGCGCGTAGTAGAACACCGAGGTGAGGTTGGCGTCGCGGTGCCCGGCGTTCAGGCGGCGGAACTCCGTGGCGTTGTGCGGTTCGCGGTTGAGCAGCTGGACCGTGCCGACACCCGAGATGTTCTCGTTGAAGAACGCGTTGAGCCGCGCCAGCCGCGTGCGCACATCGCGGAACGAGCGCCGCACCTTGGCGCGGAACACCAGCGTCACGATGACGATCAGCGGCAGCACCGAGAAGGCGACCAGTAACAACTCGGCATTGAGGTTGACCATCGCGATGATCACGCCGACCACCGTGAACGCATCGCCCACGGCCGACACCATGCCGGCGCTGAACAACTCATTGAGCGTGTCGACGTCGTTGGTGACGCGCGTCATCAGCCGGCCGATCGGGTTCTTGTCATAGAACGAGACCGGCAGCCGCTGCAGGTGGTCGAACAACGAGCGCCGCAGGTCGAGCATCACCGACTGGCCCACGCGCTGCATGACCTGGGTGTGCAGGTAGCCCAGGCCGAAGCCGATCAACAGCATCGACAGGTAGGCGACCGCGACCATGTCGAGGTGCGCGAGGTCGTGGTGGCGGATGCCGTTGTCGATCGCTTCCTTGGTGAGGTAGGGCCCGACGAGCCCGACGGCCGCGTCAGCCATCACGATCGCCACGGCGAACCACACCTGGCCGCGGTAGGGGCGCAGGAAGCCCATCAACCGCGCCATCAGGCGGTGGTCGTAGCCGCGAGTGTGCAGTTCGTCGTCGTGGCTCACGAGGCCTCGATCTCCTCTTCCAACTGCTGCGCGCGCGCCAGCCGCGCATAGCGCCCGCCGAGGGCGACCAGCTCGTCGTGGCGCCCGCGCTCGGCGATGCATCCGTCCTCGAGCACGAGGATCAGGTCCGCCTCGCGCACCGAACTGACGCGGTGCGA
>JAYSRO010000161.1:0-17316 GCA_043720995.1 Candidatus Eiseniibacteriota bacterium | reverse complement strand
CGACTCGGGAATATTCGCAGGTGGCTCGACAACCCCCTGTTCACGTTCATTCAGCACGACATCATCAACGGCCTGCCCACGCTGCCGCACGTCGACCGCATCTACCATCTGGCCAGCCCAGCGAGCCCTCCCGGCTTCACGCGCATGCCGATCGAAACGTTGCGCGTGAACAGCGAAGGCACCTTTCACTTGTTGAATCTCGCTCGCCGCGACGGCGCGCGCCTGCTCTACGCCAGCACCTCGGAAGCCTACGGCGATCCGCTCGAGCATCCGCAGCGCGAGGAATACCGTGGCAACGTCAGCTCCATCGGGCCGCGCTCGATGTACGACGAGGCCAAGCGCTTCGGCGAGGCGATGGCGATGGCGTTCATGCGCACGCACCACGTCGATTCGCGCATCGTCCGCATCTTCAACACCTACGGTCCGCAGTGCGATCCCGATGACGGCCGCCTGGTCGTCAACTTCATCGTCCAGGCGCTGCGCGAGGAGCCGCTCACCGTGTACGGCGACGGCCGCCAGACGCGTTCGCTGTGCTACGTGTCCGACCTGGTCGACGGGTTGATGCGCGCCATGGAGGCCAACAACTGGCCCGGCGGCGTGGTCAACCTGGGCAACCCGGACGAGCACTCGGTGCTGCGTTTCGCCGAGATCATCCGTGAGTTGGCGGGCACCCAGTCGGAGATCATGTTCAAGGATCCCGCCGTGGGCGATGACCCGCAGCGGCGGCGCCCTGACATCACCCGCGCCCGCGCCGCGCTGGGCTGGGAACCGCAGATCGGGCTCAACGATGGGCTCATGCGCACGATCGAGTACATGCGTACCGAGTTGGGGATCAAGAACCCGACGCGGCTCGAGGCCCTCGATCCCACGCGCAATGCCGCGCCTCGCGACACGCCCAAGGGTGCGACGACCGTGCAGCCCGCAGTCACCAACGGCCGATCCGAAGGACACTGAACGGCGTGCGCATGATGGAATCACATCCTCCGGGGTCCGCAAGGACCCCGGAGTTGCTTTGCCGCCCGGCGCGTGTGCAAACGCACCCGTGCGCCAGCCGCGGCGTGACGGGTTCGCGGCGCGGGGACTGAGGCACACATGGCCAGCGAACCCTTCCGCATAGCGGCCGTCTGGAGCCGCGAGCACACCGGTGCCGTCGGCCGCTCGCCGACCGTACGCAGCATTCTGAAGGCGATGCACCGCATCGGCTCGCTCGAGGAACACGTGCTCTCGACCGTGCTCGAACCGCGCTCGCTCGGCGGCATCGCGCGCGCCGGTACATGGGCCGCGGGTTCGCTCGTGCAGGGCCGCCCGCTCTCGCTGCAGACCGTGCTGTTCGCCGACCCCTCCAAGAACAACGCGCTCGCCGATTCGCTCATGCGCAGCGACCCGGATGTCATCTACCTCGACGGGGTCCGCACCTATCCGTTGTTCCTGGCGCTGAAGCAGCGCAAGCCCAAGCGCATCATCGTCGACTTCGACGACCTGATGTCGCGGCGCATGGACGAGTTCGGCAGCAGCGGCGTCGTCCCACTCGGCTACATCGAGAAGTCGCTGCCGGGTTGGGCGCGCACGCTGGCGAACCCGCAGGCGCTGGGCCGCGCGGTCCTGGGCTACGAGCGCGGCATGCTCGCTTCCGTCGAACGCAATATGACGACATGCTCCGACGGCGTCGTGCTCGTCTCCTCGGTCGACGCTGCCCTGCTCAACGAGGGCCTATCGCCCGCCGCGCGCGGGAAGGTGCATGTCATCCCGCCGTGCGTGGACGTCGTCCAGCCCGTGCCACCGCCTGGGGCGCCGCCGCGCTTCGTGTTCATCGGCTCGGACCGCCAGTCCCAGAACCGGCTCACGATCGAATACCTGCACGCTTTGTGGGACAAAGTGCGGCCTTCGGCGACATTGGTCATCGCGGGTCCGATGGTGAGAGATTGGCCGCCGGTGCCCAATGTGGTGTTCAGCGGCTGGATCGAGAATACTGCGGATCTGTATGCGCCCGGTTCCATCATGATCACCCCGTCTTTCATCCGGGGCGGGATCAAAACCAAGGTGCTGCAAGCATTTGCGCACGGTTGCCCGGCCGTCGGCAACGACGCGACATTTGAGGGGATGGGCCTTGAGGGGTATCCCTTCTGCTTCAACACGGACGATCAGTTGGAAGCATTTATTGCCGATCTTCCCCAACAGGCAGGCCGCTTGCATGAGGCGGCCATGGCCGGACAGCAGTACTTGCGCGAACGCTTCAGCCGCGAAGGGTTCGAACTGGCTTGGAAAAGGGCCCTCACGGGAGTCCATTGAGAATCGTGGCGTTGCCAGTCGAACAGTGGAAACCCATCGCGCAGCCACTGCCGTGGCGCGGGTTCTCAGTGTGGGCGACGACGCTGCTGTGCGCCTTCTCGGACACCCTCGCACTCGGGCTCGCCTCGCTGATCGGCTTCCGCTTCTGGGAGCTCATGTACCCGGTGGTCGATTCGCCCTACGACCGCGCTTGGGCCGTGGTCGTGTTGGGCGCCGCCGTGAACACGCTGCTACGGCTGTACCCGGGATCAGGACTCGGCCCCGTCGAGACGCTGCGCCGCACCACGCTGTCCTGCACCATCGTCCACTTGCTGCTCAACGCCGCGCTGATCGCCACCAGCGAGGACTCCGCCGCCTCACGCGGGGCATTCCTGATCTCGTGGTCGCTCGCCATCGTGCTGATGCCCAGCGGCCGCGCGCTGATGACCGCGTGGTTCGCGCGCCGCACTTGGTGGGGCGTGCCGGTGATCGTGTTGGGAGCGGGGCGCACCGGCAAACTCGTGCTGCGTCAGGCGCGCGAGAACTTGAGCTTGGGCCTCAAGCCCGTCGCCTGCTTCGATGACGATCTGGCGAAGCATGGCGTGTGCGAGGGCGTGCCGGTGCTGGGCACGCTCAAGGACGCCGTGGAGTTTGGCCGCAACCGCCGCGTCGGCTACGCCATCGTCGCCATGCCCGGTGTCGCGCGCCACGAGCTGATGGAACTGCTCGGCCACTGGTCGACCGTGTTCTCGCACGTCGTCGTCATCCCGGATCTGTTCGGCATGACCACGCTGGGCATCTCGCCGATCGACTTGGGTGGAATCCTCGGCCTCGAGATCCGCTATAACCTACTCAATCCCGTGAACCGCTGGTGCAAGCGCCTGTTCGATATCCTGGTCGCCGCCGTGATGACGATCCTCGTGATGCCGCTGCTGCTGGTGTGCGCGCTGGCCATCACGCTCGTGAGCCCGGGGCAGGTCCTGTTCACGCAGGAGCGCGAAGGCGAGCGCGGCCGCAAGATCAAGGTCTACAAGCTGCGCACCATGTACCGCGACGCCGAGGAATTGCTCAAGACCCACCTCGCGAGCCACCCCGACGCGCAGGATGAATGGGACCGTTTCTGCAAGCTCAAGAAGGACCCGCGCGTGCTTCCCGGCGTTGGCCACTTCCTGCGCCGCACCAGCCTCGACGAATTGCCGCAGCTGTGGAACATCATCCTCGGCGAGATGAGCCTCGTGGGCCCGCGCCCGTTCCCCGCCTACCACAACGCGCGCTTCGACCCCGCGTTCCGCGACCTGCGGCTGCGCGTTACACCCGGGCTGACCGGCCTGTGGCAGGTCTCGGCGCGCAGCGACGGCGACCTCACCGTGCAGACCGAACTCGACTCCTACTACATCCGTAATTGGTCGATCTGGCTCGACGCCTACATCCTCGTGCGTACGGCTGGGGTGGTGTTGATGTCCAAGGGCGCGTACTAGGGACCTGAGGTCAGAGGGCGCTGGATAACTATCCGCCAGCGCCCCGCCTGCCGCATTACCTCGATGGTGGCCCGCACGTCACCGGGCCGTCGCATGACTCCAGGGAATTCACGACCAGCGGGTCTCGAGTGCAGCCGTCGTGCCCTGAGTCGTGAGGAATGCAGACATTCGCGGTTCCGTGAGTCGAGCCGCCGCGCCCGTCCGTCGCCAGGAACTCGATCGTGTACACACGGCCGTTCCCGAATCCCGAGCGTTCCCGTCGCACCGCTGCGTCGCCGTGACTCAACCGCGCATCCGGACACGTCGGTCGCGTTCCGCGTCCGAGCAGCGGCTCGTCCTGCGTGATGCCAAGGGCGGTGATGGTGACCGCGTCGCCATCGATGTCCGTCACATCAGAGATGCGCACGGGCGAGAAATTTCCGTTGGGGGGTCCTGGGGCGAGCAACACGGCGGTCGCCGAGGAGACGTCCGGGTTGTGATTCGTGTCGGCGACCACGCGGATGCGAATGATCCCGAGACTGCGGTAGCCGACCCCGTCCCTCGCTTCGACATACAGGTAGCGAAGGTCCGGTGCGCCCTGGGCCATCACGAACGGACCGACCGTGGCCGAGGATGTCAGCGAGGGCGTGCTCCAGTGCGCGAGGTCGGTCGCCTCGTTGATGCGCGGTGTCTCGTCGAACACGTCGGCCAAGTCGAGCGCCCAGCGGTACCCGCGGATGTCGGTGCAGCCTAGGCTGGCATCGGCGGACCAATGGAACGTGACCGCGTGGTGCTCGGGGACATCGATGGGAACTTCGGCCCCGGGGCACGAGGGACAGTAGCCGCCGACGGGGTAGTGGAATTCGAGTCCGGGCCCGAACAGCGAGATCACGGGGCCGGGATACGAGGGATCGCAAGGGCCCTGCCCTTGCGGCTCGGCCGCGCGAGTGAGGGTACCAGCCGTCGTCCTGGCCGTATTGCGGGGGGCGAGGACGCGCGAGAAGTCACTGCGACAGCCGGCAACGAGCGCAAGGGAGAGGCCACAGATCAACCAGCGAATGGCGCGGACCGAAATCATGCTTACCTCCGAGCAGGTTTCCCGAGTGCATGGAACAGCGGTGTGCTCCATGCCGGGAGATTTCCCGGTCCAATGGGGACGTTGGACCCGTTCCCATGGTGGCACAAGCCAGTGCCCCGGTCTGCCCCAAATCGCCGCACCTCGGGCCATGGTTCATGGAATCCCCCCGGTTACGGTATAGTGCTTGCCCGCCCGAACCGGGCGCTCCAGGGGCTTGAACCCCGCGATTCCCACACACGCGAGTGAGTCGACATGTCCGACGCGAACCAGACCAACGATCAGGCCCAGTGGGGCCGTCCGACCAAGCGCAAGAACAAGGGCGTGAAAGCTACGCCGCTCGGCGAGGTTCCGGCTCCTGTTGTGGGCATCGTGGACCACGAGGTCGATCCCGCCCAGGCGGCCGTGATCATTCGCAACACCAATCCGCCCAAGGCACCGGCGTACGCGCCGAGCCGGCGTGAGCCCGACGAGACGGACATCAAGCTGCAGGATCTCGTCACGCACATTGCGCGCGGACTCGTGGATCACCCCGATGATGTTTCTGTCGAGTTCCTCACGGTCACGCCAGCCGAAACCTCGATGGAGCTGCGCGTGTTCCCGGATGATCTCGGCCACGTGATCGGCAAGCTGGGCCGCACCGCGCGTTCCGTCCGCCTCACCCTCGGGGCCGCGGCCACCAAGATGGGCCGTCGCGCCAATCTCGAAATCGCCGACTGATCGCCGCTCACACCGAGTCCCGCGAGGGAGCACCGGTTAAGCCCGATCAACTTCCGACCCGGAGCCGCGCCATGGCCAGTGTAAGGATCGGCCGCGTCGGCCGTCCCCACGGCCTTCACGGACACCTGCTCGTCGACGAATGCCCGCTCACGCCTGCAGAACTGGCAGCGCTGGGCGATGTCACGTGGCGCAGCAAGACGGGCGAAGAGCGCACCGTCACGATCGTCGAAGCCAAGCCGATGATGGCCAAGATCCTCGTGCACTTTAAAGGCTTCAGCTCGCGCGTCGCATCGAGCGAGCTCGTGCTCGGCGAATTGATGGTCGAGCAGGAGCGATTGCCTGACCCGGGTCCCGGCGTGGCGTACGCATTCCAGCTGATCGGCATGACCGTCGAGACGGCCGAACAGCGGCAACTCGGAGCGCTCGAGTCGATCGTGCAGACCGGCGCCAACCCGATCTACATCGTGCAGGGCGAGCGCGAGTGGCTGATCCCTGCCACGGCCGACGTCGTGAAGCACGTCGACTTCGCCAAGCGCGTGATCACCGTGGCGCTGCCGGTAGGGCTGGAAGAGATTTAGGGCACGGGTGGCCGGAAAGGGCCGAGGTAGTCCTTGAAAGATGTCGGGTGGAGCGTGCATGATTCTGTTCTCAACGAGGGGGGCGGAACCATGGCGGATTCAAAAGTGTTGAACGCTAGTGATTTCCCGAGTCTTCAGGCGGCGGTCGACGCGCTACCAAGAGAGGGCGGAGAGGTTTTCCTGCCTGCCGGACTCTACGTGCTCGCCACCGACTTGGTGATTGGAAAGCCGAACGTCGTCCTGCGAGGGGCTGAGTCCGGTGGTACGATCATTCAGAGCAGCCAGATGAATGAAGCTAGAGCCGTCATCGACGTGAGGAGGGCGGGGTTTTGCGCGAAGTGGCTGGAGTTAGAGTGCTAATTCCGACGATGATAATATGGGCTGCAGCGCTTTGGGGCGAGTCGTCTCCGCAGGTTTACGTAGTCGATTACGCTCTGGGCCGAGCCCCGGTAACGTAGCCACCCGCCCCCCTGTAAACCCCTGAACTCTTGGCTTCTCCCGATTTGGTGTGGCTGAAAGAAGCAGCCCAATAGATTCCGCGCGAACACTTCTCCCAATGGGACGTGCGTGCTCTGAGCGAGATCGACACCCTGTCCGCCACTGTGCTGTGCCTGGGCCGGCACTTGGACACTTGAATGCGCTGAGACTGACCTGGAGGCTGGCGAGATGCACCTCCATGTGGCGCTTACCAAGGGCGAGGCGTTGGGTACGCCCGAAGTGTCATCGCCACTGAGTCGATCCCTGAATACCGAGTGTGTCTCGCGTCACTTCGATACGTCCCAATTTCCAGTTCGAATTGGGCTCAAGAAATCTATTCTCAAGTGAACAAGGGTGCATTACACTTCCCTCGGAGGCCGTGTCTCACAGAATGGCTGGGAGATCCACTTACTGATCGCCCTAGGGGTTGGAACAATGAACTTTCGCCTGATTTTATGCATTCTGAGTCTTGGATCCGCCTCTGTTTTCGAGACGGCAGATGCCCCCCCGACGTTCCAGGTGAAGTGGGGTTCCTTCGGCTCGGGGCCAAGTCAGTTCGAGTTCCCATACGATGTGAAATCGGATGGAGATGGGAACATCTATGTCGCGGATACTGGGAATAGCCGAGTACAGAAATTCACGAATAACGGTCTCTATATCGGGGAACTGGATTCCGCCCCATCGGGGCCAGCTGCTTTCGGCCAAGCCGGATCGTGTGCGGTGGACGCGGTGGGGCAGTTGTATGTAGTAGATGCTCGCGGATTCATAGACGTGTTCGACTCGAACTTCAACTTCCTTAGAAATTGGACCGCGAAGGCTTCGTACCTCGCACTTGATCCCACCGGGCAATTTCTTTACGCCACAACCATTCCAGATTCTATCGTCAAGTTTGATGCCGCCTCTGGAAATCGATTGGGGGCTTGGCGCTATCTTTCGCCCGGGTTCTACGGTTTTGCGGTCGGTCCCAGCGGCAACCTCTACATTTCTTTAGGCTCAAGCGTAGCCAAGTATTCTTCAAGCGGAACGCTGTTGGGAACCTGGGGCAGTTTCGGTAATGGCAATGGACAATTCGTTGGAGCACGCGGTGTGGCAGTGGACCTCGCTGAACATGTCTACGTGGCCGACGGGGGAAACGCTCGAATACAGTCATTCGCGCCGGACGGGACGTTTCTGAGCCAATGGGGTAGCCTTGGTAGTGGTAACGGGCAGTTTAGCCACGAGCTACCCGCGCTCGCGGTAGATCCAACTGGCAACGTTTTTGTTCTTGACAACACGCAACAGCGAATTCAGAAATTCGTACAGAGAATCACCCCGACGCGATCAACGACATGGGGATATCTAAAGAGTTTCTACCGATGAACGGAATCCTGCCATGCTTCTGAACGTGCTTGATTTCCCGTCAGTAGCCGCTGCGCTTGCTGCCGCACAGGATGGTGACCGGGTGTATTTTCCCGGAACTGGATCGCCCTACCCGGTCCCGCCAGGGACCCCTGCGTCGGGCTGGATCGTCAATCGGAGCCTTGAGCTTTTTGGGGATGGCCCCGGCTCATCCTCCAGTACGTTGGGGACCATCCTCGTAGCGCAGCCGGGTTCAGGAAACCACGTGCTGACTTTGGACGCCAGCGCTGCACAACCTGATGCCGGCGGACTCCGCTCCCTAGCGAATGTGTACATCCACGACCTTCGCATTCTCGGCTCGACGACGCCGACTGCAAAGGATGGTGGAAGCGCAATACGATTTAATTCGGCAGAAGCCAATAAATTAGATCAATTTCGATTAGAGCGCGTCGCCATATCACAGATGGCAGGCATTGGTATTGACCTAGAAGGCGCTGCGTCACCACTCTATGATAGCGCAATTAATCATGTTGCAATATCGAACGTCGAGGTTGTTGACTGCGGTCTTGCGGGATGCAAGCTCGGCAGTGTGTATCTCGTAGAAGTGGCGTCGACCAGCTTTGTAAGAAACGGCAAACAGGGGGTCTTTGCCACGGCGCCGTCAGGAGGGTCTATCTCTTTCAGGGGTTGCCGGTTTGAGGCCAATCGTCAGCTAACAAACGCCTCAGACCCCCTCTCCGCGGATTTGACAATCAGTAAATATGGTGGTTTGCACATCGACGCGTGTTCCTTTCTCAACTTCCTCACGACGGCGGGTCCCGGGATGTCCGGTACTATCGGCGTCGCGTGCATGCTGGACGGGATTGTGGGAGGGGCGATCGTGAGTGGATGCCGCTTTGAGCAACGTATCACTACCGGCGGGGTTGGCGTCCAGTTGCAAGATGCAAGTGGCCCGATTGGGGGCGTCCAAATTCTGCCCAACCGATTCCTAGGTGTGGGCAAGGCGATCGATGCGCAAGGGGACCCGCTCGTTCCAATCGGCGCGAACGGTGTTGTGGTATTTCCGCAATTTTGCGACCCGGCATCGACGCCGATTGCGTTGCCAACTGGGACTAGCCGTGGCACCTTCGGCGGCGCCAGCATCAATGGGCCTACGAGCCACCCCCTTGGAGGCCTCCTGATCCCAGCTTACGACGACGACCCAACCCTCGGCGTGCTTGGTTCCTCCGTTCAACGCGGCATGCTGGTTTTAGTGAATCGAGGCAATTCACCGAAGCTGAAGGTGCTCACAGACGCAGGATGGAAGGTAGTTAACCTGCTGTAGTGCGCCCTCTCAGCCGAAGGGCACATCTGAGTGGCCGAAAGGCGGTACAGTCGTGCTTCTCAATGTATTCGACTACCACATGCGCCTCGAAGAGGCGCTCGACGCCGCAGCCGACGGCGACCGCATCTATTTACCACGTGGGACTTACCATGCCCCTGCAAATGGGTGGAAGGTTACGAAGGCCGTAGAGATATTCGGTGACGGTCCTGGACAAGCCAATGACTGGAGCGGTACAACGCTAAACGGCAATGACGCTAACTCTGATGTTCTCGTAATTGCGCCGCCGGTCAACACCACCCTGGGTTCAATATCCATCCACGACATTAAAATCAAACAGCCTTCTCCCTTGGGTCAGCGGTTTGGAAAAAGCGGCATTAGTTGCGTAATGAGCGACCCCGGTCAAGCGATTGAGAGCCTACGCCTCGCGCGGGTGGTGGTTCAGAATCTGACCGGCAATGCGTTTTCGTTGGATCCTGGCTCCGGCGTGATCAGATCTCTCAGCATAGCCTTGTGTGGGGCCATCGGCTGTGCTGGATATGGCTTTTCGATTAAGAATGTCCTACTTGCAAGAGTCGCGCTCTGTGCAAGTGGCGGCAATGACATGGGTGGTTTGAAAATTGACTCAAGCGGGGCAGCTGTCCACCTTTACCTCTCGGGAGGGGACGCGGTGTCCGCTTCGGCTACGCAGGGGCAGGTTCTCTTTAGTAGTTGTCCCGTCGCCCACATGGAAGGCGCCGATTGCGAGGGATTTGGCCTAGCGACCAAAAAATTGGCCTGCGAGTTTCGCGCCTGCTGCGGCGCAGCGGCGTTCGTCGCCAATTTTTGCAATGCATCTGATTCTGGCGTTAGCGAGACCGCGTTATTGATTTCGGCGGCGGGAGTAAATGCCCCGGCCGGGCCGACAACCGTGTTGGGCAATTGGTTTGGCGTAGAGGACCACTTGATCAGCGTCGACGCTTCTGCGAAGGGCGTTGTTGTGCTAGGTCAAGGCCAGACTTATGGCGTTACGGGCACGATTGAGCTGCCTGGTGATCTTTCGCAAACGAACGGCGGGTTGTGGGGAGCGCCGTACATCAGGAGGACTGCGACACCCAGCGATGCGGTCACAGGTTTTATCATTCCTTCCCGCGCCGGTTTCCCAATTTCCCCCTTGCAGAATGGGATGCTGGTCTATGATTCGGTTGACGGCGCACTCGCCGCACGAATCAATGGTATTTGGAAGTACATTTCAACCTCCTGAAGGCCTGCCATGCTTCTAAACGTCTGCGATTACGCGTCCCCCGACGAAGCTTTCGCCGCAGCTCAAGATGGAGATCGCATTTATTTCCCCTATCGCGCCGCTCCCTACACACCAGCGACATTACCGTACTGGCCAATTACGAAAAGCATCACTGTCCAAGGGGACGGCCCCGGCCTTGCCGGTGCAACAAGCGGCTCGATTCTAATGGCGAAGGACAAGCTGTCCCCGCTATTTGTTATTACGCCCCCCGCTGGGAATGTGTGTTTTGAGGACGTCCAACTTCAGCCAGGCGTAACGGGTACCCCCTCTGCCTCCAGTGTGGGAATCTTCTGCCAGCTCAGCGCTGGTCAAGCCCTTTCCGGCCTTAGCCTCCGTCGAGTAACTCTGAGCGGCTTTTATGGCGATGGCATTCATTTGGAAGGCTACGACAGCGTAGCTGCTCAGATAGATCGCGTTACACTCGTTGAGTGTCTCATCAGAAACTGTATTGGTGCGGGCGCATTCATCAAGAACTGTTCGCTGGCTCAAATCAGTGCGAGTGCATTCGAAGGGAATCAGAAATACGGTGTTTATGCTGAAGCAAGTGATGTCGGAATTTATACATGCCAGTTTAGCGCGAATTGCGGGGCCGCTGCAGGTGCATACGATGGGAACGCGACGTTCAGAAATTGTACCGCCACGAGGGTGGAGAGCTCTCGCTTCTCCAATTTCGACACGGGAACGATCAAGAAGGCTCTAGTCGTGGACGGGGGCATCGCAACGATCGTGTCGTGTGATTTTGATTCGGGGGCGCTTTCCGGAAGTTCCGGCACCGGAATCGCGGTGACGCGAACAACGGCTGGCGCCCCGCTAGCGGGGCCTATTCTAATTACGGGGAATCGATTCCAAAAGACAACGACGCTCATAAGTACGGACGCTAATGTGGTGGCGTGTTCCGTATTCCCGCAGTACGATTTGACAGGTACAGGCGGAGCCTCAGGAATTACACTATCAACTTATAATTATGGTGGAATTGGTGCGCCAAGCTCAGTTCGCCCTACAGGTTCGCAAATCACGGGCGCCTTGGTGCCGTCAGCTATCGGTGACGCGACAGTTGGTGTGGTTGAAGGTGCGATATCCTATAATGGCTCCACCAATGTGCTGCGGGTACGCATAGGCGGAGTCTGGCGCACAATTAAGACACTGTAATAATGTGTCGCGCTGGCATATATGCGGTGATCCTAGTCGGCAACACCGATGGCTTGCCATATTGTTGGTGCCCGACGAATCCGATCGAGAGCATCGCCAACCTTAGTAGTATGAAATTGCGCGCTGGATTGCAGGAGGTCGTCTGATGCCAAATCGTCTACCCGTACTGAGTCGCTTTGACATGATCTTCACGAAGGCAGCGAACCCGCCGGCTGATTTAACACAGGTCGTCGTGACGGGCAAGACGGTGAGGGTATTCCAGCAGGGGGCAACTGTATCTACGAACAACACACCTGGGAACCTCCATTTCGTCGTCAATGCCGAAAACACTGTGAATGTGTTTCATACCGGCGCTGCTGTTAAGACGACGGGTGTGATGGGTGTGAATGGGGTGGACGCGAAGTCTCTTTCAGTGACTGGCATATCCCCGCCCGGCAGCCTTGCACCATGGCTTAAATTGAAGAATACGAGCGGGCAGGTGCTGGATCTGAACGGCCTCGATCGGCTACATGTCGTCACGCCGAGCACCGGGTTTTGGAACAATCCATTGCAGACAGGCCCCTTATCCGTCCTCATCACGGATCTGAATGGCCGCGCTGTTGGGTATGTTGCCGACTATCGGTATGATATCGCCTTGGTTCTCGACGTAAACGCACCAGAGATGTACATTGATTTAGTGGGTAGTTGGGTGATGCGATAGGTGGCTAGTAGTTGAGGCGCAGTGGGCCACGGTGAGGGTGAAAGAATGGATGCCACCCCAGTATTGAGTCGTCTCGACAGGAAATACACTTGGACGGCTGCCGGATCCGTAGTAGTGCCTGCGGTTGGCGCCAGCGTTGTCGCCTATAAGCAAGGCGCCACAGTCAGGTCAGCAATCCAATTTGCTACATATGGAGTGGTCAAAGCAATCCCCGTATTTCATTCAGGCTCGGTAAAAAAGCTAGGTCAGATGACCTACATTACGGCTACTACATCGTGGGCAATTTATGTGGATGATGTGATTCAAACGGTCGGCGGTGCGGATATATATGCGCACATTTCAGCGGGCGCGCTACCGTTGAACATTGCGGGGAATGACCGTCTGCTTGCAAACGACGTTGCGGAGCAGGCCATAATCTATCCTGACCCACTTGGTCTAGGAGCGCCCGATTTATATATTACCGTTGGCCAAGATGGACGGGCCCGTTCGGCCAGCGGTAGGATCGGTGGTTATATCAAGGAGTTGCGTTATGATGTTTGCTACCCGGGCCCTGCCGGGCAGGATCCTAGACTGCTGATCGATCTATTGGGTGGCTGGGTGATGCGAACGTGATTGTGCCGCCATTGAATATGGACTGTAGCCATGCGCGGTACGCCATTCCCGCGCCCCCGTCGTTCCGGCGCTCGTAAATGAGCGCAATGCAAGAGCGTTAAGAGGGTGATTGACGCTTGGCGTCCTATTCGCGAGCATAAGCTCCTGCCTAGACGGCTTGGTTAGTGCCCCTCCATGCGCATCTCTATCCTTACGATATTCCCCGACTTTTTCACGGGTGCCCTCACCGAAGGCATGGTGCGTGAGGCGCGCGAGAAGGGTGTGCTCGAGGTGAACGCGGTCAACCTGCGCGACTTCACCTTCGACTCGCATCGCACCACCGATGACTACCCGTTCGGCGGGGGCGTGGGGATGGTGATGAAGGTGGAGCCGATCGATCGCGCGCTCGAGTCGCTCGCGATTGGGACACCGGCGGCGCGGCCCGCGGGGACGCGCGTGGCGTTGTTCTCGCCGCAGGGGCGTCGCTTTGACCAGGCGTGCGCGCTCGAGTACGCAGGGCTTGAGCACATCGTGCTGTTGTGCGGGCGCTACAAAGGGATTGATGAGCGCGTGCGCGAGAACCTGGTCGATGAGGAACTCTCGATCGGGGACTTCATTCTCGCCGGTGGCGAGCCCGCGGCGATGTGCGTGATTGATGCGGTGGCGCGGTTGCTGCCGGGCGTTGTCGGCGCGTTCGATTCCGTCGAGAGCGATTCGTTCCACTCGGGATTGCTCGACTGCGCCTACTACACGCGCCCGGCGGAGTACCGCGGCTGGAAGGTGCCGGACGTGTTGCTGTCCGGTCACCATGCCATGATCGCCCGCGCGCGGCGCGAGGAAGTGCTGCGCCGCACGTTCGAGCGGCGACCCGACCTGCTCGACTACGACAAGTTGAGCCGCGAGGATCAGTTGTACATCGAGGGACTCAAGCGCCGCACGTAGTTGCGTCCGGGCTGACGCTCCTCCTCAGTGCTTGGTCGCCGCGCAACCTCAGTGCCTGGCCGCCACCGCCCCTCCGCCCACCCGCGCGAAGTCGATGAACCCGCGCTCGGCGTCGGTGTGCACCAGCTTCACCCGCACGCGATCGCCTACGTCGAGGCCTGCGTGCCCCTGCTCGATGCGGCCTTCCACAGG
Organism: Candidatus Eiseniibacteriota bacterium; assembly: GCA_043720995.1. Classification (GTDB taxonomy): domain Bacteria; phylum Eisenbacteria; class RBG-16-71-46; order RBG-16-71-46; family RBG-16-71-46; genus JANLWK01. The sequence goes on along the minus strand of JAYSRO010000161.1, from coordinate 3,226 downwards.
TGGCGAAAACACGCGCACCCACGTGCCCTTGTCGCCGGCCCCCGTCACGAGGCCGTCGTACTCTTCGCCGATGTGCGAGGCGAGCATGCACGCGGCCGCCGACTTGCGCAGCAGGCGCTCGACCTTTTGTGCTGCGTCCTGTTGCTTTGTGCAGTGCGTGGCGAGGGCGGTGAGTGCGGCGGGCGCGTAGGGCGAGGCGGTCTTGGCGATCGCGGCCTTCACGAGCCGCTGCGTGATGAGATCAGGATAGCGCCGGTTGGGCGCGGTCGAGTGCGTGTACTCGCTGACCGCTAGCCCGAAGTGTCCCGTGACGCCCTGGCCGGGGAAGGTGGCGGCGTACTCGCCCTTGCCCATGAGCTTGATCACCGAGAGCGACAGGTCGGGAAACCGCAGCGGATCCGCGGTGCGCCTCGCGAGCAGGAACGCGTTGAGCGCGGTGGCGTCGGGAGTCGCGGGCAATGCGCCGCCCAGTGTCTTGGCCAACTCGACGATGCGACTCCAGCGCTCGGGGGAGTTCACCACGCGGCGCAGCACGGGCATGTTGTTGCTGTCGAGGAACTGCGCGATCGTGCCATTGGCGGCGATCATGAAATCCTCGATGAGCTCCTTGGCGCGGTTGCGCAGGTCGGCCTCGAGGCCGCTGACGGTGTCGCCATCGAACTGGGCATGCACTTCGATGGTGTCGAGTTCGAGCGCGCCGTGCTCGTGACGCCGCGTCTTCAACTTCTGCGCGACGGCATCCTGCAGCTTGAGGTTGTCGCCAAGCCCGGGCACGGCCGCGGCGGCCGCGGGCAGTTCGCCTTGGCCCTCGAGCCAGGCGCCGACGCCGCGATAGGCGAGCTTCGCGTGATTGAACACGCGCGCCTGGAACACGCGCGACGCGGTGACGGCTCCGCTGGCATCGACGGTCATCTCGACGACGAGGCTGAGCCTTTCTTCACCCGCGTTGAGCGAGGTGAGGTCAGTACTCAGCCGCTCGGGCAGCATCGGGAAGTTGCGCGGTGGCGTGTAAACGGAGGTCGTGTTGATGGCGGCATGCGCATCGAGCGCGCTGCCCGGCGTGACCGCGGCGCTCACGTCGGCGACGGCGATCATGAGCTTCGCGGCGCCGTTCGGCAGCGCTTCCGCCACGGTGAGTTGGTCGAGATCGCGTGAGTCATCGTTGTCGATCGAGCACCAGGCCAGCGCACGCAGGTCGGTGGCGCCGGCGCCGTTCGCGTTCTCGGTGAGCGTCTCCGCCTCCTTGATCGCGGCCGGCGGGAAGTCGGGCTGCAGTCCATGCTCGATCATTGCCCTGCGCGCCACGCGCAACAGCAGTTCGCGCTGGCCTTCGGGTGCGTTGCTCATCGTGGTGCCTCCGGTGTGGGGGACGGCGCAGTCTTGTTCGCGGGCTTGCCATGCGTGTGTCGCGGCGTGACCGAGCGGGCCAGCGCGGGTTCGCTGCCATCGCCGTCGGCGCCGAGCTGCTCGCGCAGCACCGCGAGCGCTTCGGCGGGCGTGTCGACGTAGTGGATCAGTTTGAGATCATCCGGCGAGATCATGCCGTGACGCGCCAATGCTTCGATGTTCAAGATCTCCCGCCAAAACGTTGAGCCGTAGAGCAGGATCACGATCGGCCTGTCTAACTTGCCGGTCTGCGACAGCGTCAGCAGTTCGGTCAGCTCATCGAGTGTGCCGAAGCCGCCCGGGAACGCGACGATCGCGCGCGCCAGGTGCGCGAACCAAAGCTTGCGCATGAAGAAGTAGTGGAATTGGAACGACAGCCCTTCGCTGAGATACGGGTTCGGGCGCTGCTCGTGCGGCAGGCCGATGTTGAAGCCGATGGTCCGGCCGCCGGCTTCGAGCGCGCCGCGATTGGCGGCTTCCATGATGCCGCCGCCACCACCGGTCGTGACGAGCAAGCGCCGCGCGGTGCTGCTGAGGCTCATGCTCCACCCGGTGACGAGCCGCGCCAGTTCGCGCGCTTCGGCGTAATAGCGGCCGAGCGGGCCGTCTTCGCGCAGGCGCGCCGAGCCGAAGAACACGATCGTGTCGTGCACGCGCTGCAGGCGCAACGCGCGCAAGGGCTGCAGGTACTCGGTGATGATGCGGATGGGCCTGCCTTCGTCGCTGTCGAGGAAGACATCATCGCGGTAGGCGAGCGGCGGGCCGGCGGCTGGCTCCGGTAGCGGCGGTGAGGTCGGCGATGCCATGAAGTCTCCAGAAAGTGCGCGTCCAGTACAGCGGGCCGTGGAGCGTGCATCCTAGCCGCCGGACGGCGGGGCACCTACAGCGCCCCGGGTTCTGCTCGCAATTGCCAATTCCACGGGGCTTTCCGGACATTTTCCCGGTTTTGAGAATCCCCCGATCCTCGCTTATACTGCTCGGCCGTCGTTGAACGCAGGGCAATTTACGCCCTTCGCATAGCCGAAAGGAGCCCACTCATGGGCCTGCTCGAGAAAATCGAGGCTGCACAGCTCAAGACCGATCGCCCGCAGGTGCGCCAGGGGCAGACTGTTGAAGTCCTGGTGCGCGTGGTCGAAGGCGACAAGGAGCGGCAGCAGAAGTTTCGTGGTGAAGTGATCAGTGTTCGTGGTGCGGGTCTGCGCAAGTCGTTCACGGTGCGCAAGATCAGCGAAGGCGTGGGCGTCGAACGTACGTTCCCGCTGCACAGCCCGACGCTCGCCGAGATCAAGATCGTGCGTCACTCGAAGGTCCGTCGCGCCAAGCTGTTCTACCTGCGTGGCAAGACCGGCAAGAGCGCGCGTCTCGCCGAGAAGAAGACGGTCACCCCGACCGCCCAGAAGTAAATGCCTGAAGCGTGGCGCACGATGCGCCGCGCCGAGACGCGGCTCCGTGGGGCGTGTGATTGCGTCGCCGGAGTCGACGAGGCGGGCAGGGGCCCGCTCGCGGGGCCAGTTGTTGCCGCGGCGGTGATCCTCGATCCCGCGGATGACTGGGACGGTCTCAACGACAGCAAGCAGATGAGCGCTCGCACACGCGATGCGCTGTTCGCCCGGGTCCTCCAACGAGCCCGGGCCTTTCGCTGGGCGGTCGTGGGAGCGCGGGTCATCGACAGTGTCAACATCCGCCGCGCGAGCCTGACGGCGATGGAGCGCGCGGTGACACGGTTGGCCATTACGCCGGATCTCGTGCTGGTCGATGGCGTCGATCGCATCCCCGGCGTCACGTTGCCGCAGCAGGCGGTGATCGATGGCGACGCGAAGATGCTGTCGATCGCCGCGGC
>JAYSRO010000160.1:0-1511 GCA_043720995.1 Candidatus Eiseniibacteriota bacterium | reverse complement strand
CGTCGAAGTCGGTCGAGACGAGCATCAAGCGCACGCCATCCGCCTCATGTGCGCGCGCCGCTTCGAGCAGCTCGGGGAATTCTTCGCGGCACGGCAGGCACCACGTCGCCCACACGTTGACGATGGTCACCTTCGCGCGGCCATCCGCGACGCGCGCGAGGATGGCGGAGGCGTTGATGGGCATGAGCGCGCCGCTCGAATCGGCGGCGGCGGTTGCGGCGGTGGTTCCGGCCGCGCCCGTGGCGCCGCCCGACGCGGCCTGTTCGGGCGCAGAGCTGCCGCCACAACCGGCGATGGCGACGGCGGCTGCAAAGCAGGAGAGGCGCAACAGGGTTCGCATACGCAAGAGACTAGGGCGAAAGCCGCTGGCCGTGTGTTCGGAAGTGGCAAGAACTGACGGGCGCTGGGGGGCTGGCCACCCGCGCCCGTCAGGCTTGTCCAACCCGGTTCATCAACAACCCGGGCTAGGGGAGGACGACCACGCGTTCGAAGCGGCTGAGTCCGTGGGTCGTGAATCGCGCGAAGTACAGGCCACCGGGGACGCGCGCGCCCTGCGCATCGACCGCTCGCCACGACAATTCATGGCGGCCGGCGCCCTGCTCACCCGAGGCGAGCGAGGCGACGCGGCGTCCGCTCAGGTCGTAAATCTCGAGCGAGGCTTGCTGCGCGCGCGGCAGCTCGAAGGCGAACGTGGTTCCGTGCGACAGCGGGTTCGGGCGCGCGGGCTCGAAGCGGAGCGCGGTGCGCGCCGGCGGCCCCGTGCCAAGCAGACCGGAGACCGGCGTGGCGGACAGGTCGACGGTGAGCGTCGCTGCCGCGGTGGCGCCGGACAGCGGTTCGTCCGCGCTGGCGATGGTCAGCACCGCGTCGTACGTCGAGTCGAGCGTGGCGCCGTAGCTGTCGAAGTGCAGCGTGAGCTGGGCGCCCGTGCCGGCGAGTTGCAGGGGCGAAAACCCGCCGACGATCGAGAAGCGGCCATTGCCGCCAGTGATCGTGGCGGTATTGAGCGCAAGCTGGGCCTGCAGCGCGTCGAAGCCGCGGTTGTGAATGCGCACGCCCAGATCATCGAAGTGCAGAATGGCGTTGCTTCCGAAGTCGAGCGCGCTCGCGGTGACATTCGCGGTCGAGTCGAGCGACGCCGCCGCGTGGCGCAACACCGTGCCGTTGAGCAGCACGGCCTTGCTCGCCGTGTCGGCCGCATTCGACGTCACCGTCAACGTGCCGCTCTTGATGCCTGGCGTCGACGTGTCCATGCCCAGCGCGTGAAGGTTGGCGGCCGCCGAGACGTTTGCGGTGAAGCTCCCGGCCGGCGCGGTGAAGCCCGCGGGCGGCGCGAGCGAGTAGTTGAGTTCGTCGGCCGGCGGCCGTGCGGCATCGGCGACGGCGATGTTCTGCGTCGCGGCAGCCCCCGTGATCACGCGCCCGAAGTCGAGGCTCGACCCGGCCAGGATCTTCGCGGGCACCTGGATGTCGAAGTACACGGGGATGTGGTCCGAGCTGTTGCGGATCGC
>JAYSRO010000159.1:0-6640 GCA_043720995.1 Candidatus Eiseniibacteriota bacterium | reverse complement strand
CTGCCGTAGCCTCGACTAGACCCACCCCTCTTGGTACCCCCGTGCCCCGACTTGCAACGGCAAAGCATTGGCTGCGCTACCTCCGCGCCCTCGGCGTCATCGCAACCCTGCTCGGCGCACCCGCTGCACATGCGCACGAAGAACCCAGCGTCGAGATCCACCAGCTGTCGCAGCGCATGCAGGCCACTGCTTCGGTGCGCGACTTGTTGCGCCGGGCGGAGCTCTATCGCTTGTGCGACGATTGGGTCGCTGCGGAAGCTGACCTGCAGCAGGTCGAGGCCCGTGCGCCGCGCACATCCGACCTGCCGCTCGCATGGGCAGCGTTGGATCTCGACCGCGGCCGGATCGACTCCGCGCACCATCGCATCGGTCACGTACTCACGAAGCGCCCGAACGACGCGCCCGCGCTGCTGCTGGCCGCACGCATCGCGCGGGCACGGCATGATGACCTGGGCGTGGCGCGGCTGCTCGGCCGCGCCATTTCCAACAGCACGACACCGTCGCCCGACCTGTACCTCGAACAGGCGGCGGCGCTTTGCACGCTCGGGGACCCTGAAGCCGCGCTGCGCGTTCTCAGTGATGGCCTCGATCGCCTCGGCCCCGTGACCAGCCTCGTCAGCGCGGCCGCGCGAATCGAGGCGCGGCGAGGGCGACTTGCCGGCGGACTCGCCCGTCTCGAAACACTCGCGCCCCAGTACGATCGCGCGGAGCCGTTCCACGCCATGCGAAAGGAATTGGTCGACATCGCGATGGACGAAACGCGGGCCCCGGCACCACGGGGAACCCCGGGCGCGACGGACTTCTCCAACGCGCCGGAAGAACGGGTGCGCCCGGAGACCCCGGCCTCACCCACCGCTCCCGTGATCGCCGCCCAGCCCGCCGTCACCACTGCGCTGGTCCCTCTGGGCGCCACCTGGCGCTTCGACACCACGGGTGTGGCACTGAATTCGGCGTGGCCCACCGCAGGCTATGCCGATGCAACGTGGCCCATGGGACCGGCGCCGCTCGGCTTCGGCGAAACCTACATCTCCACCCCGGTGAAGCAGGGTCCGGATGCCTCGACTCGCTACCCGACGATCTACTTCCGCAACACCTTCACCTCACCGGTCGCGGGCAACACCCTCACGAGCATGACGCTGACGATCAACTATGACGATGGCTTCGTCGCCTACCTGAACGGCACCGAAATCGCTCGACGCGGCATCGCAGCCGGGGCGGTCAGCTACGGCACGTTCGCGGTGAGCCACGAAGCCGGAGTGCCCGAGCTCATCAGTGTGACGGCGTCGCTCCCAGCATTGCTGTCGGGGGACAACGTGCTGGCGATTGAAGTCCACCAAACGAATCTCACCAGCAGTGACCTGGTGCTCGACGCCGCCTTGAGCGTGGACAATGTGCCCCAGCTCACACGCGGACCCTATCTTCAGGTCGCCACACCGACCAGCATCATTGTGCGCTGGCGGACGGACCCAGCATCCGGCAGCGTGGTCCGCTTCGGCACAGCCAGCGGCATGCGCACGGCCGCGGCAACCGACGCCACCGTGACGACCGAGCACGAAGTCGCCCTGGCCGGACTGCAGCCTGACACACGCTACTGGTACACACCTGCCACGCTGTTCGATCCCCTGGGCACGGACACCACGTCGCTGACATTTGTCACGCCGCCGCTCCCGGGCACCCCCAAGCCGACGCGGTTCTGGATCATCGGGGATTCCGGCATCCCCGGCGCGAACCAGAACGCGGTTCGCAATGCCTACGTGGCCACCGTGGGCGCTCGGCCTGCCGATTTGTGGCTGATGTTGGGCGACAATGCGTACACCGTCGGCACCGACTCCGAGTACCAAGCGGGCATGTTCACGCCGTACAAGGATATCCTCAAGACCACAGCACTATGGCCCACGCGCGGCAATCACGACTTGCTCTATGCCGGGGCCGCAAACGATTACTACGACTTGTTCACGCTGCCGGCGGCGGGCGAGGCGGGAGGCATCAGCTCCGGCACCGAGGCCTACTACTCGTTCGACTATGGCGACATCCATGTCGTGTGCCTGGACTCCGAAGGCAGTGATCGCAGCGTAGGCGGCGCAATGATGACGTGGCTCGTGAACGATCTCGCCGCCACTTCGCGCAAGTGGCGCATCGCATTTTTCCACCACCCGCCCTACACCAAGGGCTCGCACAACTCGGACAACGCGCTGGACAGTGGCGCCCGCATGACCGAAATGCGCACGAATGCGCTGCCGGTCCTCGAGGCCGCCGGCGTCGATCTCGTGCTCAGCGGACACAGTCACAGCTATGAGCGCTCGGTGTTGCTCGACGAGCACTATGGCGTCTCGAGTTCGATTGCAGACACCATGAAGATCAATGCCGGCGACGGGCGCCCAGGCGGTAATGGCGCCTACGAAAAGCCCTCGCCCGTGGTGGGCCCTCACGAGGGAGCTGTCTACTCCGTGGTGGGGAGCTCATCGCAGATCAGTGGCGGTACGCTCAATCACGCAGCCATGAAGGTGTCGCTGAACATTCTCGGCTCGATGCTGCTCGACATCGACGGCAATCGCCTCGAGGCGCAGTTCATCGACAACCTCGGCGCGATTCGGGACAGCTTCGTGATCCTCAAGGGCATGACGGGACCGCACACGGTCCTGGCCACCGCGGGAGCCGGGGGCACGATCACACCCAGTGGAACACGCGTGGCGCCCACGAATGGCGTCGAGACGTTCACGATCGCACCCGATGCGCTTCACGGCATCTCGGACGTGATCGTGGATGGTGTCTCCAGGGGTGCGCTCGCCAGTTGGACGTTCACGAACGTGCAGGCCAACCACACCATCGAGGCACGCTTCGCGCTCGCGGCGCCGGTGATCAAGTCGATTCATGACGTGCCGTCCGATCAGGGCGGTGCGCTCGCAGTTGAGTTCCGCCGCTCTTCACGCGAGAGCCCGGCCACCGCGCCGGCGGTCGTGTACTACGAAGCCTATCGCGCGACGCAGTCCATGCTGATGGGCGGGTTGCCGCGTTATCCGAACAGGGTCCAGACCGCATGGGAGCTTGTCGCCACACTCCCCGCGACGGCAGACTCCGTCTACGCGGTGACCATCCCGACTCTGGCGGACTCCGGTCCCGCCTCAGCGATTCCCCGAACGGCGTTCTACATCAGCGCGCGCACCGCGAGCTCACCGGTGTTCTGGGACTCGGCCGTCGACTCGGGCTATTCGGTCGACAACCTCGCGCCCGCGATACCGCTATCCTTCACGCGCACGATGCTGGCCGTGGGCCTGGAGCTCCGCTGGACGGGGAGCCTCGAACCGGACGTCGTGGGCTACCGCGTCTACCGCGACACACTCGCGGGATTCACGCCATCGCCCACCACACTGCTGATCTCGACCACCGACACGGTGCTCGTCGACAACACCGGTGCACCCCGTCATGCCTATGCGCTGCAAGCCGTGGATCGCAATGGCAACGCGAGCGGCTACCGGACGATCATGCCCGGCGTGCTGGGCGTGGCGAGTGGGGCCGCGCCATCGTTGTGGCTCGCGAGCGCTACCCCGAATCCCATGTTCGGCCGCACCCGCATCACGTTTGGGCTACCGCGGGATGCGCACGCCCGGCTCACATTGTTCGACGCCAGCGGCCGCGTCGTCCGGCGCCTCATCGACGCGCCTCAGCGCGCCGGGGCTCAGGGCGCAACGTGGGATGGGCGTGACGACGCAGGAGCCCTCGTACCCAACGCGATCTACTTCTACGAGCTCCGCGTTGAAGGCCGCGTGTTGACCGGCAGGCTCGCGAAGCTGTCATAAGTCAGTCGGGGCCAGCCTGCTACCGCGGCGGACCGCCCCGGTGCCCCAAGTCATCATCAAGCATCTGCAACTTCGCGCGCTGCGCCGCGGTCAACACACCGCGCGTATCGAGCAGGGCGTACAGGCGCGACTTGGTCAGCGCAGAACGCAACCGCGCCACCGCGTCGATCTTGAGCTCAATGGCCGCGCGCGTCGCCCCGGCCGAACGCAACATTCCCTGTAGCTCCCGCACCGCTCCCTCGAGCTTGCGTCGCTGCAGCGCATCCGCCTGCTCCTCGCGATTGAGGATCGCCTCGATGCGAGCATGCTGGGCCGCCGTCACACCGAGGCGCTGCTCGAGCTCGCGTTGGTGCTGTTCGAACGCATTGAGACGCATGCCGGGGCCGCCGCGCGGCGGCCCATCGGGGCCACGATACACGAGTCCGAAGGGACCCATCCGCAGGAGCTCCCACGCATCGGGCCCGTCCATCGCTTCAGGCCCCTGATCGGGCGGCCCGGGCGGCGTCTCGCGGAGCTCCCGGCCGGGCCGCTGCCACGAAGAATCCCTCCCGACCCGTCGCAGTGCGGTACCGTCACCGCGCACCGGTGGGCGTTGGCCCGTGGGCGGGGCAGGCTGCGCCGCCACGTGCGAATTCCCCGCGGCCAACGCTGCGAACAAGAGCAGGGGCAGGACATGGTAACGCACGCTTAAACCCTCCGGACTGTCGTGATGAACCCTGCGGCTGGCTGGGTGTGGGTGACCAGCGCATGCCGTCCCCCACACCACGTCCAACCCTAGCCGCGGGACGCGGGAGCTCAAAGCGGTATGAGCCCGTCCGCGGGGTCTGCTACGATCGATGCACAGGAGGAACACCCCCATGACCATGGCTCCGCACGATTCCAAGATCGACGAACTCATCCGCCGCCTCGATGCCGCGGTGACCGTCGTCGACGACGCCGCCCGATGTCGCAACGTCAAGGCCGTGCTCACGGACATCGTGCGTTCCGGCGAGCCGTTCGTGCCCGAACGCTTCATGCGCGCCGCCACGGGCCAGTACGCGCGCCGTCTGCTGCATCGCGATCCGCATGGCCGCTATACCATGCTCGTAATGGTGTGGGACCGCGGCCAGGGCACGAGCCTGCACGATCACGCGGGCCGCTGGTGCTGCGAGTGCGTTTACCGCGGCAACATCCGCGTGACGTCCTTCTCCGCCATCGGCGGCGATGCGGAGCAAGACCTCGTGGAGTTCCGCCAGGAAACGACCGTGCATGCGGGCGTGGGCGAAGCGGGAGCGCTGATCCCGCCGTTTGAGTACCACATTCTCGAAAACGCCGGCGACGAACCCGCGGTGACGATTCACGTGTATGGCGAAGAATTGAAGCACTGCCACATCTTTGAACCCGTGGAAGGCATGAAGTACCGCCGCCGGTTCAAGGAACTCGCCTACACCGAGTGAGTACCCCCGCCGAGCCTTCATCCCACTCCGCAAGCACGGGCAGCCCGCCCGCGCCTGCGCAAGGGATCGCCGCGTTGTTGCCGGGACTGCTCGTGTGCGCCGCCCTCGCGGCCGCCGCCGTCGTGCTCGCGGACCTGCCGTGGGTGAAGTCGCAGCTGCACGTCAGCGCGCTGCTGCTCGTGATCCTGCTCGGCATGGCGTGGCGAACGCTCGCGCCAGTGCCCGACGTTGCCCTCCCCGGCATCCGCCTCGCGCAGCGCCCGCTGCTGCGCTGGGCCGTCGCAGGTCTCGGCTTCCGCCTGAGCCTCATCGAACTCGCGCACATCGGCGGCGCCGCGCTCTCGGTCGTCGTCATCTCGACCTTCGCCTCGCTCGCCTTCGGCTGGTGGCTCGCGCGCCGGCTCGGCGTCAGCGAGAAGCTCGGCATCCTGCTCGGCGTGGGTGGCGCCATCTGTGGTGCCTCGGCTGTCGTCGCGGCCGACTCCGTGGTACAGGGCGAGAAGCGCGACTCGGCCATCTCGCTGGCGATCATCACACTGCTCGGTACCATCGGCATCGCCCTCTACCCGCTGCTGGCCCACGCGCTGCACATGAGCGACTTCGTTTATGGCGTGTGGGACGGCGCCAGCCTGCACGAGATGGCACAAGTCGTCGCCGCCGGCTTCGGCGTCAGCGAAGGCGCAGCGCAGGTGGCGACCGTCGTGAAGCTGGCGCGCATCGCCCTGCTCGCCCCGGTCGTGTTGTTCCTGAGCTGGCGCATGCGCCACGAGCACAAGGCCGCCGGCAAGGCGCGCGTCTCGGTGGTGCCGTGGTTCCTCGTGTTGTTCGTGGTGTTCGCCATCGTCAATTCGCTTGGGCTGATCCCCAAGCCCACCCTCGAGATGATCAAGACCGGGGTGCTGTGGCTGCTGTGCGTCGGCATGGCCGGTGTCGGCATCCAGACCGGGCTCAAGGACTTGCGCTCGGCCGGCATTCGCCCGGTGCTCGCGGGCGCTGGGCAGTGGGTGTTCCTCGCGGCGTTGTCGTACGGACTTACGGCGTGGCTGTGCGGCGGCGCGCATGCGCCTTGATGTCGCCCTGCACGAGCTGCGCCTGTTCAAGAGCCGAGCGCAGGCACAGAACGCCATCCGCGACGGCGGACTGCTGCTCAATGGCGAACCGGCCAAGCCGAGCCACGACCTTCACGCCGGCGACCGCATCACGCTGACCGGCGCGGGCACCCACCGCACGCTCGAGGTACTCGAGTTGCCGAACCGTTCGCTCAGCAAGGAAGCGGCAAGGGCGCTGGTGCGAGAGGTGCCGGAGGGGTAGGCGGCAGGCGCCGTCTCGTCCTGTGCGCCCTGCAAACAAGACGCGGGCGGCAGGGTGACCGACCCTGACCGCCCGCGCGTGACTGCAGCCCCCTCG
>JAYSRO010000158.1:0-1514 GCA_043720995.1 Candidatus Eiseniibacteriota bacterium | reverse complement strand
ATTCGAATGTCGCCGACTCGAGCTCGCGCACGGTCCTGCTCGGCGCCACCTGGGCGAGCGGCATCCCGTCGCCGTCGCTGTCCCACGCCGTCGACGGCCTTGGCTTCGGCTCGGACGGCAGCCTGCTCGTCACGCACGGCGATGGCAGCCACTTCGAGTACGCCGACTGGGGCGGCCACGATCCGCAGGTGTTCCAGGCCGGGCGGACCGACTCAGCGCAGGACATCGGCTCGTTCCGCGCGCAGTACCTCGGCAGTCTCGCGGGCAAGCTGCTGCGCATCAATCCCGACAACGGCTACGGCTACGCGGGCAACCCCTACGCCACGAGTGACCTGACGGACCCCCAGTCCAAGGTGTGGGCGTACGGCTTCCGCAATCCGTTCCGTTTTTGCATCCGGCCCGGCACGGGCAGCGCCGACACGAGTGCGGCGGATCCCGGCGTGGCTTACGTCGGCGATGTCGGCGCCACAAATTGGGAAGAGATCGACGTCGTCACCTCCCCCGGCATGAACTTCGGTTGGCCCTGCCGCGAAGGCAACGAGTCCTACGCCACGCTCGCGAGCGTGAACCCCACGCACCATGGCTGCGCTTCGATTGGCGCCGCCGACAACCCTGCGTCCCCGACCGCTCCACAATTTGCGTGGAGCCATTCCGACTCCACGCGCAGCGTCCCCTACGGGTTGCGTGGCAATTGCACGGCGGGCGGAGTCTTCTACACGGGCACGCGCTACCCCGAAGCGTATCGCGGCAAGCTGTTCTTCGGCGACTTTGGGGGCAACTGGTTGCGGGTGGCGGAACTCGATGACGACCACGAAGTCGAGTCAATGCAGGACTTCGCCTCAGGGCTCGAGGGCCCGGTGGACTGGGCACTCGATCCGGTCTCCGGCGAATTGTGCTACGCCTCGATCGTCACCGGCGAAGTGCGTCGCATCCGCTATGCCGGTGGCGAGAGCGCGAGCACCGTCGTCGCGCGTGCCAGCGCCACGCCAATCGCGCACGGCTCTCCCGCCACAGTCCAGTTCTCGAGCCTCGGCTCCTTCGACTCGGGCGGCGGCGCGATTGCCTGCACCTGGAGCTTTGGCGATGGCACGGCCAGCTCGACTGCACCACACCCAGGACACGTCTATACACTCGCAGGCGAGTACACCGCGATCCTGACCGTGACCGGCACGGCGGGTGCGCTCGCGCGCGATACGCTCGCGATCGTCGTGTTGCGGGACTCGAGCGTCCCCGCGACCTCAATCATCGGCGCGTTCGACGGACCGGACACGGCATTGGGCGCGCCATGGGTGGGCAACCTTAATGGACTCGCCATTCGCGGCCATACGCTGGTGCAGACGCTGGCCAGCAACTATTGCATGTGGGGCACGAACTACGGCGCGAACCAGGAAGCGCACGTGCGCTTCGACTCGATCTCCGCGACCGCCCCGGAACACGACCTCCTGCTCATGGTGCAGGGTTCGAGCTGGACGAGCGGCGCCCTCCAGGTGGTGTACGACGCCACGGGCTCCGTC
>JAYSRO010000157.1:0-6644 GCA_043720995.1 Candidatus Eiseniibacteriota bacterium | reverse complement strand
TGGGGGCCGCGGTGTTCGCGTGGCTGCGCGGGCAGGAGAAGCGCCAGGTGCCACTCGAGGCGTTCATCGGCATCGTGTTCGCGACGGCGCAGGCCGCGGTGTTCCTGGTGCTCGAGAAGAGCCCCTCGGGACCTGAGCACTTGAAGGAGACGCTCGTCGGCAGCCTGTTCACCGTGGATCCGAAGCACGTGGCCTACACCGCGGTGCTCTACACAGTCATCGGCATCCTGCACTTCCTGTTGCGCAAACCATTCTTCGAAATTACCAACGATGCCAAGGGCGCCGAAGCGCGCGGCCGCAAGCTGTTCTGGTGGGACCTCGCGTTCTACGCGATGTTCGGCTTTATCGTGACGTCCAGCGTCCAGATCGCGGGCGTGCTGCTGGTGTTCGGCTTGCTCGTGATCCCCGCGGTGGCAGGGTTGATGTCGACACAGAATCCCGGCAAGGCACTGGCGATCGGCTGGGTGTTCGGGTTCCTCGGCAGCCTGCTGGGGCTGCTGGGCTCGATCCGCTTCGACTTGCCCGCGGCGCCAACGATCCTTGTCTCGCTCGCTGCCCTGCTGCTCGTACTGGGCATCGCGTTGAACCTGCGCCCCGGCGCGCGCGCGGGCCTTCGCTAGTAAGACCACTTGAGCGAAGGCTCGATGTCGTCGCCGGTGCTGTTGTAGAGCGAGGGCAGGTCGGGGTGCGAGAGCGTCGAGCTGCTGCGGTCGTAGTTCCACAGGTCGAACCTGCCCTGTCCGCCAGCGCGGTCGGATTGGAACACCAATGTGTTCCCGGAGTCGTTGATGCTCGGGTGCCGCTCTTCGCTCGAGGAGTTCGCCAGCGGCAGGACGCGCAGCAGCGTGTCGGTATGCGTCGAGGTCACCGCGAACTCCAGCACGTACACGTCGAGGCCGCCGCTGCCACCGGGACGGCTCGAGGAGAACGTGAGGAAGCGGCCGCTCTGCGAAAAACTGGGGTCGAGGTCGTCATTCGCCGAGACCAGTGCAGTGCGCAGGATCGGCCCGTCGAGCACCTGCTTGCGTCCGCGGTCGTAAATGAAGATGTCGGGCGCGCCGTTGCGCGTCGAGACGAACGCGATCAGCGAGGCGTCGTAGTTGGGCGAGGGCGAGTAGTCGTTGTAGGTGCCGGTCGTGTCGAGCCCCGGGAGCGCGATGGCGGTGCCGTTGGTGCCGTCGAACAGGTGGATGCGGCGCACGCCGCCCACGGCCTGCGTGTAGCACAACAGCTTCGCATTGCCCGAGAACGCGGGCTCATTTTCGTCGGCCGCCGTGTTGATGGGCGAAAGGTCCAGCAGCCCCGGACCCTTGCGATCGAGCATGCGGATATCGTCGCCGTTGGAGCCGCTGTTCTCCTGGTACGCGACGAAACGGCCATCGCTCGAGATCGTCGGATGCCGCTGGGCGGCGAAGCTGCGGGTGACGCCCATCTCCCGGAATGCCTGCGTATCGAAGTCCCACAAATAGAGATCATACTGGCCCGACGAGTTGCCCCGATCGCTGGCGAACGCGGCGAGCCGCAGCCCCGCGATGTCGCCGGTTCCCGTGGGCGCGCTGGGGCTCTTCGAACAGCCGGTGAGCGCTGCGAGGGCTGCAACCACGAGCAGCACGGCCGCGGCTCGTCGTGTGCGGTAAGTAAGACTTGCGATACGGGAGTGACTGGAGCGCACGGGGGATGTCCTCTCACGGCAGGGTTCACGCATAGCCGTAAAGCTTAGCAGAGTGTCGCGACCCTCAACCGTCATGGGCCCGCCAATTCAGGGTGCGGGGTCGATGCCGCTACGAAGTTGCACAATTTTCATGCGGTGCCCTCGGGGCAACACGGATTCACAAGGGCGTGGCACGGGTTTCGTTGCTCTGGCGGAGCCGCGGGTGCTTCACTTGAGGGGCGTTGCACGCCTACCCAATCGTTGTGCCTCTGTGCTGGCCGGGTACGACCCCAACTCACAAGGCTGCCATGACTCTTCGGGTTGGACGTTGGATGGCCTCCCTCGCGATCGGGTTGGGGCTCGCCGTGACGCTCACGGGGTGCGACACGCGCTCGATGAACCCCACCGCACCCGCCGAAGCGGTGCCCGATAGCCAGACCGGCATTCGCGGCACGCCTGCGCTGTACCGCGCGATCGATGCGCAGGAACGCAGCGCCCCGATGCTGCTGGGGCTCGCCGGTGTGGTGGGCACCAGCGCCGGGCTCGATGCCGCGGGCCGTGGCGTCGTGCGCGTGCTGGTCGACAACGCGCAGGTGAGCGGATTGCCGCGACAGGTGAACGGGCTGCGTGTCCAGCGCGTCGTCACGGGGCGCTTCAGTTCGTGGGCGCTGACGGAGCGCGATCGCCCCGTGCACATTGGCGTCTCGGTCGGCAACGGGAACGCCTGCCTTCCCGGCACCATCGGCTGCATCGTCGAGCGCCGCGGGCAACGCTATGCATTGAGTGCCAATCATGTGCTGGCACGCGAGAACCAGGCGCGCCTGGGCGAGTCGATCGTGCAGCCGAGTCGCGCGGACCTGAAAGCCTCGCCGTGCTCCGCGGCACCCGCGTCATCAGTGATCGGCCGCCTGACGGACTTCCAGCGCGTCTACTACGACGGCAAGACGCCGAATTTCATGGATGCCGCGATCGCCGAATTGACGTTGCCGGGCGCGCAAGTGCGCGGCGCCACGCCGCGCGGATTCTACGGCGCCCCGAGCAGCAACCCCGCGGCGGCGACGCTCGGCATGCGCGTGATGAAGCTCGGCCGCACGACCGCGCTGACGCACGGCGTGATCACGGGCGTGAATGCGAAGGTCCGCGTCGACTTCCCCGGCGGCGTGGCGCTGCTCGTCGGCCAACTCGAGACCAGCGACCGCTTCGGCGACAACGGGGACTCGGGCGCGCTCATGGTCACCGATGACGGCCCCACGCGCCCCGTCGCCATGGTGATCGGCGGCAATGGCAACGGAGCCGCGCTCGCAACCCCCATCGGCCGCATTCTCTCGCGCTTCAACGTGCGCATCAGCGGCGACCGCGGGCGGTAGGGGTTGGGCGATTGCGGTCTCTGGGCAACGCGAACGAAAATCAAGAACCCGCCCCGAAAGCTTGGGGCGGGTTCCTTATTCTTGATGGAGTGCTCAGCGCAGTCGGTAGAGGTAAATGTCGCCAACCATGACAATCAATCCGATAATCACCGCTCGAGTCATTGCCTCTTCAAGTCGCGGCTGCTTTGCGTTTGCCAGGACAGACAACACACTCGACAAGACGAATACATTGAGGCTCTTCGAGACGACCCACCATGCAGCACAGAACAAGAGGCTGGTCAGGATTGACTTCCATGCCACTCCACGCACGCGACCTCCTAGGGTGCACGACGAGTTGAGTCGGGCTTGTTAGACCAGTACGCCTTCATGCTCATTGCAGCGCCGAAGGCGGCACCTCCTGCCATGGCAAGTGGGTTTCCCTCCGACGATCGTCCTGCCGAGTATGCGCCGCCGAGCGCCCCCAAGGTACCGGCTCGAAACGTCCCCTGCCACAACGCCTGTGTTCCAGGGGACTGACTGTCGTACCAGGCGAATGCATTGCACATCATGTTATTGACGCCGATCGCTACAATTTCTGACCAGCAGCTAACGTTTGAATAATCGGGCAGCTGCTCGGTGCTGTTGGGGGAACTCGACATTCCCGGTGGTGGCAATGGCACGCCAAACTTGTTGGCGATCAGAGCGCCTTGATTTGTCGTCTGAACAGGCGTGCCACAGATGAAAAGCGGCTTGTCGTCGCCATCCGCGCGAGGCACCCAGACTCCCGAGGATTCGGCAATTACTCCACCGTAGATCTGAGTGGCTGGCCGCCAACCAACGTTTGGTACCTCGAATGCCTTCGTTGCGACGATCAGAATTGGCTCTTGAGCCGCGATGTCGACGCCAGGTTTCCGGAAGCCCAACACCACGACGGCGTAGCCTTGGCGCGAGCTTGCGTAGTCAGCATTCGGCTCACGAGTGTAGCCGTGTCCCAGCATGTTGTTAATGCCTTCAATGACTCCGGGCATCGTCAGCGCGTGATCCATGGCCGCCAACGGGAGGATCGAGCCATATGCCAGCGAATTCTGGTCGCCCGGGAACATGTCCTGCCACTCTGTATACGTTGATTGGTCTTCGCCGGGCTCGCCTCTACGCACGACGGAAGCCTGAGCCAGGGCGGGAATCACACACAAGAGCAGCGCAAGCACGGGCCACAATCTCTTCCTCACTTCGAAATCCTTTCGTGAGAGGTGCATCGTTCTCGAACGGTGAGCGAGTCCTGTTGCGCACCCTATTCCGATGTGCGCGGAAATGACAAGACCCAACGAGTAATGTTGTCATGATCACGACACTGTGCTACTCGCATAAAAAAGGGCGAGGCCTGTCAAGTGAAAGCGTTGCAGTTGGTTCCCGGGAGTTCGCCAGAATCGGCGAGTTAAGCGCTGGCGCACTCTGGACAGCGTGGTCGTAGGCCTTGCGCTTGCGGTTCTCGATAGCTTGGGCAGGGCCCCGGCTTTTGGTCGGGAAGCTGGTAGCAATTGGCATGAGCGCGCGTTTGTGCTCCTTTAAGCGAAGCGAAGGCATGTAGAACGAGTGCTGAAATTGGTCGTCACGCTTGAATTGGAGTTCGAGTCGGGCAGGGTTGAAACAAGAGGTGATCGAATGACGCGATACGTGGTGGTCATTGAGCGCGGTGAGTCGAGCTGGGGGGCACATTTGCCCGACCTGCCCGGTTGCGTGGCCGTCGCCGAATCTCGCGCTGAGGCAATCGCCCTGATTCGCGAGGCGATTGCGCTTCACATCGCGGAGCTCAGGCGCGACGGGCTCTCAATTCCCAAGCCGAGCTCCGAAGGCGAGTTCGTGGACGTCGAGGTCGCTTAACGTTCCATCCAGCGGGGCGTTGATCGCGACCCCGCGGCCGGCCGGGCGACAACAGGTGGGGCTTACTCGGAGAAGGACAACCATGACGACGGCTTGGCTTCAACGCCTGTTCACCCGGGAGCTCACCGCGTTCTCCGAGGAATTGGCGCTCTTCCCGGAGGACTCCCAGATCTGGGCGACGCTTCCCGGGGTCTCCAACTCGGCCGGCAACCTGGCGCTGCACGTTTGCGGCAACCTCCAACATTTTGTGGGAGCCGTACTCGGAGGGACAGGCTACCTGCGCGACCGGCCCCTCGAATTCAGCTGTCGTGGCCTGTCACGAGCAGCCGTCATCGCCGAGATCGAGCGGACTATTAAAGTCGTCGAGCTCGTGCTGCCCAAGCTCTCAGAGGACGTCCTCGCGGCGGAGTATCCCGATGTTCTCGGGGGTCTGCGGATCCCGACCGGGCTCTTTGTCCATCATCTGGCCAGTCATCTTGCATTTCACCTCGGGCAGGCGGGTTATCTGCGGCGCATCCTCACCGGTGAGAGCCACAGCAGCGGGGCCATTGAACTGGACGCGCTCGGACAGACTCCACCCGCCGCGGGCAACTAACGCTGCAGCCGCTCACCCCACGAGGGTCCTTCCCTCGTCCAGGAGAATTGAATGTCGCAGGGCGTACTCGCAGGGTTGTTGAAGCTCACCTCGCCGCCGGTGACGATCGCGTTCGTCGCTGCGGCTCCGGCTGGCGTGCCGCGTGTTGCTGCCGCAGAGCCCGCGGGATGCGGTTATTGGCGCCGCGCTGCTGCGGGTGAGGTGTTCTACACGGTGGCTGACGATCACAAGAGCTGTCCCGTGGGCGCGCACACGCACAACGTGCCGATGTCGCCGGCGGACCAGGCGGGCCTGATGTCGCTCGTCCAGACGATGGTCGGGCTCGAGTACCTGAAGATGGAAGATGTGCCGCAGATCCCGACGCGCAAGACGCCGCTCGAGGTAGCGGTGTATGCGCCGCTCGACGCAGCGCCCGTGTCGCCTGACGTGGTGCTGGTGCGCGGGAACGCGCGGCAGCTCATGCTGCTCGCGGAGGCGGCGCAGTCCGCGGGTGTGGCGGGAGCGGGCCCGGCGATGGGGCGGCCGACCTGCGCGATCGTGCCTGAAGCGATCAATGCCGCGCGCACTTCAGCGAGCTTCGGCTGCGTGGGCAATCGCGTTTACACGGGAGCGGGTGAAACGGAAGCCTACTTCGCGATTCCCGGTGCCCATCTGCACGCGGTTGAGGGGCGGCTGGCGGTGATTGTTCGCGCCAATGCTGAACTCGAGAAGTTCCACCGCGCGCGCGCCGAGGCTACTCCGACGGCGTAGCATCCCCCGAGCTCGGAACGGTGATGTCCACGGCGTAGCGTTTGCTCCCCAATTTTGCGAACACCGCGCCCCGCGGCCCCTCGACCCTCGCGCGGCAATGCGGTAAGAAGTCACCCATGCACGGCCCCCCAGGCAGCCCCGACGCGGCATTGCTGTCCGTACTCGCGGCGTTGGTGCTGGTGATCGTCCTTGGGCGGCTCGGCAGTTCACTGTTCTCGCGCTTCAAGCAGTCGCCAGTGCTGGGTGAGCTGCTGGCCGGCATCATCATCGGCAACCTCGGGTTGTTCGGCTTCCACGGCCTCGAGCACATCAAGACGCTGCCGGGGATCGACCTGCTGGCGCAGCTCGGCGTGCTGTTCCTGCTGTTCAAGGTCGGCGTCGAGTCCGATCTCGGCAAGATGGCGGCGGTCGGCGCCTCGTC
>JAYSRO010000156.1:0-6649 GCA_043720995.1 Candidatus Eiseniibacteriota bacterium | reverse complement strand
GCGAGCGCGTCGCGGCAGGATTCGGCACGCCCACACCGAGCGCGTACACGAGCGGCTGGGGCCCAACACCGAGCGGTGGCGTTCCGTTGACGACGATCTGCAGGGAGCCCGCGGCCCCCCAGTTGCCTAGCGCGTCGCGGCCACGCACCCACAGCCGGCGATTGCCCAGCGCGAAGTTGGATGTCGTGAGCGCAGCGCTGACCGCGACCGTCGGCGTCCCAAAGCTTCCGCTCATCGCCGTGCCCTGCCCCGCCACCGCGGGGGATTCGCCGTACGACCACTCGGCGGCGCTGACCGCGGCGCCGCCGCTCTTGGCGTCGCTGACCGTCGCCGACAACGTCGCCGCCTGAGTGACCTCGATCGGGTTGGGGACCGAGTGGACCGAGCCGGCCACCACGACGGGGCCCATCAGGTCAGCGCCAACGCGATTGAGGGTGAACACCGCGTTGCTCGCATCGACCATCGACAGCGAAGGCGTGCCGGCATCCGTCACGCGCACGCGCACCAGGCCCAGCCCCGAGTTCGGCACGGAGGTGAGGTTCCAGCTGTAGGGTGAGGCGCCCGCGGCGTTCGTGAGGGTGGTCCATGATGCTCCGCCGTCGATCGAGTATTCGATGGCGCGCGAACCCACACCGCCCGGCACCGTTTCGGTCCAGGTGATGTTGACGCTGTTCACGGTGATGACTTCGCCGCCGTTGGGCGCGGTCACGGCGACGGCCGGCTTGTCGCGGCCGATCAACCACACCAGCGTCTTCTGCAGCACGTCGCTGCGCAGCGCCGACGCCTCGTTCGCATCGTCGATCATCGCCCACTCGAAGTAGTTCGTGGCGAGCCGCGAATTCTGCCCGCCCCACACACCCTGACCCGCCAGGCCCTGCGGCGTGGCGCTGTCCCAACGGAAGCCGGCGTTGTTGGGGACAGGGCTGCCGCTGATCCAGTCGTAGCTCGCCGTGCCGGCACCCGGCAGCGAGTTCACTTCATCGCCCGCCGCACCCGAACGGTACGCCGTGTACGAGAGGCCACCCGCGTAGGCGCCGCTGATCGGGTCTGCCGCAACGCCGGTGAGGCCCGACCACGTCGCGGGATCGGCCAGCCATTGCGTGCGCAAGGTCGACTGCACCCACGCGTCGCGCGTGGCGGTGTAGTAGGGCGAAGCAGGATCGGAGTTCGCCCACGCGACATCGTGTCCGGTCACCGCGAGACGGCCGCCACCATCCAAGTAGGCGGTGATCGAGTCGCGCGCGACGTCCGAGAACGGCGGATAGTGATCGATGCCGTTCTGCCACCACACCGCGCGATAGGACCGCAGGCCGTTCGTGCTGTTGCCCAACTGGGGCGTCGCGGACAGGTTGCCTGACCACAAGTCATAGCTCCAGCCGGTGGCGGCGAGTGCGGTGGCGTAGCGGGCCGCGCGCTCGAAGGAATTGCCGTCGTACACCAGCAACACGTCGGCATGCACGCCGGGTGTGAAGCGGTAGTGGGCGCCACCGTTGTCATCTCGCGTCACGTTGCCGTTGAGGTCGATCGACTCGACATCGAAGTAGTAGAGCTGATTGGGGGTGAGCCCCGTGATGACCTCCGAGTGCGACAGCACCGCGAGCAGGTCGAGCGTGGTGTACTGCCCCAGCGCCGGGGTCGTGCCGTAGTAGAGGGTCGAGTTGGCGCTCACGTTCGTGGTCCAGGTCACGACGGCGGCGCCGAGTCCGGCGCCCTGCGCGAACACATTCGTGATCATCGGCGGCTCGAGGCCCACCATCGCCTTTGCGACGATCGTGGCGCCCGGCGAGGCATCCACGTAGGTCGCCGTGATCTGGTCGCCGTTGGACACCTTGAGGATGTGGTCGCCGACCGTGCCCGACTGCGGCGACAGGCCAATCGATCCGTTGAACACGCCGTTCGATCCTGACAACACCACGGTCTCGCCCGCGGGCTCGGTGGGCGATGCGATGTTCACGTTGAGCGGCCCGCTCGCATTGGTATCGGTCACACGCAAGTGCACGATGTTGCCCGACCCATATGAACTCTGGTCGAGTGCCAGCGCACCGGCCGTGCTGCCAAGCCCGCCGATGATCACCAGTGCGTAGGCCTGCGGTCCTGCCGGAATGCTGGTGCCATTGACGTGCACCGTCCATATGCCGGTGGTGGGCGCGCTGATGCGCACGCACTCCTCGACATTGCGGGTGTCGGCGGGACCGCCCGTGACCGAGCCGCCACCGGTGAACTGGTTGCCGACATAGGTCGTGGCACCCTTGCTGACGGTGAGGTCGAGATTGTTCACGAGTTGCACCGCGGCGAGCGGGCTGCCGGGATAGTCGGTCCACACCAGCGCCACTTTCAGCGGTTGGCTCGCGTCCGTCACGTTGATCGAGTAGTCGATCGCCTGGCCATTGCCGAGCCCCAACGTCTGGTCGATCAGCAGCAGGCGCCGCGTATCGCCCGAGAAGTACAGCACGCTGTCGGCATTGATGCGGCCCCAGCCGATGTTGCCGTCGGGCGCGTTGAAACCCGTCACCACATTGTTCCCGGATCCCACCACCATCGCCTTGAGCAACGCCGCCGAGGGCGCGAATGCATTGGCCGGCACCTTCGTGCCGGTCGGGTACCAGCCCTCGGTCAGGTACTGGCGCATCAGCGTGGCGCAACCTGCCGCAGCAGGGCACGCCATCGAAGTGCCGCTCAGCGCAGCGTACGTCGAGTCACTGGTCGTCGAGGAGACCACCCCGTTGCCAGGAGCGACGATGGTCGGCTTGGTGCGCCCATCGGCACAGGGACCGCGGCTCGAGAACCCGGCGAGCGTGTTGGACGATGCGCCATTGCCGACGGCGCCCACGCTGACGATGTTCTTGGCACTCCCCGGCGAACCCACCGTGGCGGCGCTGGGGCCAGCATTGCCATTGGAATAGAAAATCAGGAAGTCGGGGTGGTTCCACATGAACTGGTCGACCTGCTGCGCTTCCACCGTGTACGCGCCCGCGACGTCGCTGCCCCACGAGTCCGAGGCGATGCGCGCAGCACCCCCCGCGTTGCCGGAGTAACCGGGCTGGAACAGGTC
Organism: Candidatus Eiseniibacteriota bacterium; assembly: GCA_043720995.1. Taxonomy (GTDB): domain Bacteria; phylum Eisenbacteria; class RBG-16-71-46; order RBG-16-71-46; family RBG-16-71-46; genus JANLWK01. Next base: position 3,597 of record JAYSRO010000156.1, on the reverse strand, counting down.
GTTGAGGTCAGGCGGCGTGAGCAGGCCGGTGCCGAGTGAGGGCCCCGACATGTCGGTGAACCACAGCTTGGCGTTCTTCGCCATGCCGTCGTTCGTGCTGGTGCCGTAGGCATCGTTGTTGCCCGCTACGGTTCCCGCAGTGTGGCTGCCATGGAAGGCGCCGTGATCACCGAAGGCGATCGTCACGTCATTCGTCGAGCGTCCGTAGGAGAGCAACTTTCGGTGTGTGGGGTAGCTGCCGAACGTGGTCACGGGCACGAGTGGATCCTTGATCGCGATGTGCTGCGTATTCAGCCCGGAGTCGGTGGTCATCACGACCTGCCCCTCACCCTTGAGCCCAAGGTCCCAGATGCGGCGGTTGTTGAGCAGGCCAGTCTGCACGACGCCCTGGGCACTGGCGTTGTCCGTGTGCGGCCCGACGAACGGCTCGATCCACGCGACGTCGCTGTCGAGCGACAACGCGTCCACGGCCGCGCGCGTCAACTCGAGGCGCAGTACCTTGTTGATGCCATTGTCGGATGAGGCGAGGACGGTCGCCCCTGCGGAGCGCGCAGCATCCAGCGCCACCGTGAGGTCGGCGTCCGGGAACAACAGCACGCTGACGGTTTGGCGTGCGGTGGCCTCACTCGCGATGCGATTGCTCAGCTTGTACGCGGGCTGGTAGGCGCCCACCCACGCGCCCGGTGTGCCGAGCGACAACGCGCCGGCCGCATTCATGCGCACGAGGAACGTGTGATCGGGCAGGTAGCTCACAACCTGTCCACCCGAAGCGAGGATCGAGCGCCGTGTCTCGGCGGGATCGGCCTCGTCGTAATAGACGAGATAGCTCTGGCGTTCGAGCGCCGCCGCGGCCGGCAACCGCTTGGCAGCGGGTAGCGCGGGCTCTCCTTGAGCGGGATCGATGTCGTAGCCGGAAGCCAGGTGCACCATGCGATGCGTGGAGGGCTCGGGTACCGCGCGACCGATCGGCGAGACGGCGACGAGCGGCGAGAGCTCCGACTGGTTCGAGAAGCGACGAAGCACGAATGCCGTGCGCACCGAGGACATCGTGGTGCGGCCCGACTTGGGATCGCGATCCGCGGCGGCCCACCACAAGCGCGTATCGGCCGTGAGGCTCTTGCCCAGAGCTGACCATGCGACGACGGGCGACTCAGTGCGCACGACGCGCACGTCACCCGATGACGGCAGCGCCGTCCAACCGGCGGGATCGAACGACTGTTCGGAGACGAGCAGAAAGTGTTCGCTCGTACCGGGCGCCGGGGTCCAAGCGAAGGTCAGCCCGGCCTCGCTCAGCGTCGCATCGGCAACCGGGGCGATCAGATCCGCGCGATTGGCGTCCGGTAGCGGGCGCGCGTGGAGCAGCGCCGGGGTGAGCAGCAGCAGCGCGATGACGAGCAACGTCCACGGCCGCCCTGCATGAACGACCGGCGCCGGCTTGCGCACAAACACCATGACTCCTCCTGAGCGGTGGGAAGCAGGAAGCACTGGGGATGGCTGACGATGTAGATGGGATCGTGATGGCAAGCCGGCCCCGTGCGGCACGGAGCGCAGGTACGCGCCGGAGGGAGGAAGCGCACCTGATCAAGTATCTCAAACCCGCGTGGCGCCCGAAACCCAAAATCCCGGCCCCCCCCGTTCATGGAGTCGGCCGGGATTCGGGCGAATTCACAATCTTTACGCTCGGGGCAACCGGCCCAGCCCGGCGGTCAGCGAACTGCGGCCTTGGCTTCCTGCCGCATCAGGTGAATGGCGTGGCCTTCGGCATCCTCGGCGGCTTCGCCGATCGTCTCAGCGACCGTCGGGTGCGCGTGAATGGCCTGTGCGAGCGCCTGGATGTCGAGATCGGCCGCGATGGCAAGCGACACTTCGTGAATGATCTCGCTCGCCTTGGCGCCAATGATGTGGGCGCCCAGCACCTGGTTGGTCGAGGCATCGGCGATCAGCTTCACGAAGCCGGTGGTCTCGCCATCGGCGATGTTGCGGCCATGCGCGCGGAACGGGAAGCGCCCGATCTTCAGCTCGCGGCCCTCCGCCTTCGCCTCGCGCTCGGTCAGGCCGACGCTGGCGATTTCGGGATTCGTGAACGTGGCGGCGGGCACCGCGCGCCAGTTCGTCTGCGCCGGGTGCCCCGTGATGATCTCGGCGGCCGCCTTGCCCTGCGCGGAAGCAAAGTGCGCGAGCTGCTTGATGTCGGTGACGTCGCCGATGGCGTAGATGTTCGGCACCGAGGTCTGCAGCCGGTCGTTGACGACGATCTTGCCGCGATCGCCGCGCGCCACGCCGACACTCTCGAGCCCCATGTCGGACGAGTACGGCTTGCGCCCGGTCGCCACCAGCACGCAATCGACCTCGATCGACTTGCCGCCGGCCAGCATCAGCGTGACCGCATCGCCAGGACCATCCTTCACGCCTTCGACCTTGGTGCCGAGGTTCAGCTCGATCTTGTGCCGCTTCATTTCGCGCTCGAGCGTCTGCGCGATTTCATCGTCCTCGTTCGGCAGCAGGCGCGGCAGCATCTCGATCAGCGTGACCTGCGAGCCGATCGAGGCGAAGAAGCTGGCGAACTCGGTGCCGACAACACCGCCACCCAGCACCGCGAGCCGCTTGGGCTGCGCCTTCAAGTCGAGCGCTTCCTGGCTCGTGACGATGCGCGTGCCGTCGATCTTGAAGCCGGGCGGCACGCTCGCGGTGGCGCCCGTGGCGAGCATGATCGTCGTCGCCGACAGCTCGGTGCTGCCACCGGCCGCCTGCGCCACCACCATGCGTGTCGCCGAGGTGAGGCGCGCGGTGCCGCGGAAGATCTCGATGCCGCGGCCCTTCATCAAGGCGCCGACCCCGCCGGTCAGCTGCTTGACCACCTTGTTCTTGCGCTCGACCAGCCAGTCCCAGCGGATCTTCGGTTCACCGACTTCGATGCCGTACTCCTTCGCGCGCTTGATCTGCTCATACAGGTGCGCCGAAACCACCCACGCCTTGGTGGGGATGCACCCCCAATTGAGGCACGTGCCGCCGAGTTCGTCCTTCTCGACGACGGCGGTCTTGAGGCCGAGCTGCGCGGCACGAATCGCGGCGACGTAGCCGCCGGGACCGGTGCCGACGACGATGAGATCGAAGTGCTGGACGTCAGGCATGGAGGAGAGCTCGCGTTGGGGTGTGTAGGCGGTAACGGGCGCACGACTTTAGATGCCGGACTGTAGGAACGGTGCCGAAGTGGTGTCAATCGGCCGCCATGCTCGTGCGAAGGCCCCGATTCCGGCCCGGCGCTGCTGCTGCCGCTACTTCCCTGTTGGCGCGGACTTCTGGGCCATGCGCTGCATTGAGGCGGTGATCGTGGCCTTGAACTCTTCGCTCGGCGCGTTCTCGAGCGCATCGCGGTAGTACTTCTCCGCCACCGCCTTTTCGCCACGGCGATCACTGACGATGCCGAGATTGAACAGCGCGATGGGCTGGCGCGGGTCGATGCGCAGGGCCTGGTGGAACAACTGTTCCGCGTCACGCGCGGCACCGAGGTTGTAGTAGCAAACTCCCAAGTCGACGATCGGCGCCACGCGGGTCGAGTCGCGACGCAGGGCGGCCTTGTAATGAATGATCGCCTCG